>NZ_PGDQ01000001.1:0-300000 GCF_003073135.1 Euzebya rosea | reverse complement strand
GCGGCCTCGATGGCGGGATACCCGCTGATCCCCGGCTGCACCATGACGGCGCCGGCGCCGGCGTCACGGGCGGCGGCAGCCCGGCGGGGCAGGTCCATCACGGGGCCGTTGAGGCTGGGGGCGTAGACCGCCCGGGTGCCGTGGCGGTCGTTGGCGTCGTGGATCGCCTGCGCGATCGGGCCGATGCGGTCATCGAAGGGCGCCCACGGCTGATCGGCCAGCGACTGGTCCTCCTTCACCACGTCCAGCCCGCCCGCGGCCAGCTCGTGGGCCATCGCGGCCAGCCGGTCGGCAGGCAGGCCGAGCGGCTTGACGGCGCTCATCAGCAGCGGCCGGGTCGGGGCGTCGGCGAGGGCGCGGAACGCCGCCAGCCCCGCAGGCCGGTCGATCGGGACCGGCGGGGGCCATCCGGCCGGGGGGTCCAGCGCCACCAGGTCCACGCCACGACCGAGGGACACGTTGCCCCACACGACGCTCAGCAGCTGGGTCATCGAGCCGGCAACGACCTCGTCGGCGACGGAGACCACGACGCGGTGTCGACCGCCGTCGGGCTCGACGGACTCCACCCGGCCGACGACGTGCGTGCCGATACCGTCGTCGGGGTCGATCAGGTCCAGCGGGAACTCCACCGTCATCTCCCCCGCCATCCAGCGGGCCACGTCGGCGACGTCGCCCAGGGCGGGATCGACGAGGTAGGTGGCGGTGAAGCGGTCGCCCGAGGCGGCGACATCGGTGTGGGCCAGCATCGTCGCCGGAGCGTAGCGGGCAGGAAACCGCCCGACCGGTGTCGAACCCTGCCGGCAGACCCCTCGACCAGAAGGCTCCGCCCGCATGCCCCGCCCCACCCTCCGCTCCGCCCTCGCCGCCCTCACCATGGGTGCCGTCGCCCTCGCCCCCACCGTGGGGCTCGGCGCCGGTCCGTCGATGCCGTCGGCCACCGACGCCCAGATCGAGCGTGCCGCGGCCGCTGGCCTGTCCCTCGACGGCGCCGACCCGACCCGGGTCTTCCCCGACCCCATCATCAACGGTGACTTCCTGCAGTACACCGACGGCACGCTCGGCGGCCTGGCCATGTCGTACCTGACCGGGCTGGACGAGCTGGAGAACCGCTACTCCGTCACCCGTGAGGACGGCGCCGGCGCGTTCGTCCACGCCGACATCTGCACCTACGTGTGCGACCTGCTGGAGGCCGGCGAGATCAGCGTGCTCGACGCCCGCGGCGCGATCGTCGACGACGAGGGGGTACGAAAGATCCTCTCCGCAGGTGGTCGCGAGATGCCGGTCGTGACGGTGACCGCCCCCGACAGCAGCGAGCACCCGGTCGAGGAGCGCCTCGACCTGTACTTCTCCATGTCCATCCACGGCGCCGAGCGTGCGGGTGCCGAGGGGGGCGTGCGCTACATCGAGGACCTGCTGATCGCCTTCGAGGCCGAGCAGCTGGGCACCGAACCGGTCACCGGTCCCAAGGTGCTGACCGCCGGCGACCCGGCCAACCCCGACTACGCCGAGTACAGCGTCACCGAGGTCCTGCAGTCCGCTCGCCTGCACTTCATCGCCCCCAACCCCGACGGGTGGGCCGACGGGGACCGCAACGACGGGCGGGGCCTGTACCACCGCGGCAACGACAACGGCCGCGACCTCAACCGCCAGTTCCCCACACAGGGGTGGCACAACGCCGGCGGGCAGCAGTACAACACCGGCAACGAGAACGAGACCAAGGCGCTGCAGGCCTTCATCGAGGACTACCTGGGTACCCCGCAGGGCGCCGCGGACCTGCACGGCGAGTTCGCCGACAACGTCCTGCTGGCGATCATGTTCCCGGCCGGGCAGTTCGACCCGCTCGCGCTGCAGGGCCAGTACCGCCTGGCCGAGGCCATCAAGTACAACGTCAACACCTCCGTCCACCCCGGCGCTGCGGGCCTGCTCGCGACGATCGGCATGGGCGAGGTGCAGCCCGCGGAGTACCACACCGCCTACGACGCGATCGGGTACGACGACTCCGGCTTCCAGGGCGACTACCTGGTGCAGCAGGGGATCCTGGAGATGGACCACGAGTACATCCTGTCCAACCTCGTGCCGTCCTCGGTCTTCGTCCCCGAGCTCGAACAGGTGCACGTCGACACCACGCGCGCGCTGCTGGACGCCACCATCGCCCTGACCCTCAAGGCCTACGGCGTCGGCGTGGATGTGCCGGCCGAGCGGGCCGACCGTCGCACCCCGGGCCTGGACTACACCGTCGACATGGGCGGGGCCCGCATCGGCTACGTGTACGACGCCGAGACGATCACCGACGAGGACGTGGAGAACGAACCGCCCTTCGGGCTGCCGCAGGCCGACTACGCCTCCACCAACATGACGTACTTCGAGGACGTCCAGACCGTCATGGCCGACGTGACGATGGAGCCCATCGAGGACGTGACCAGCACCGACCTGTCAGCCTTCGACCGGATCGTCGTGGCCGACGACTCGCTGCGGATCGACGACGTCGACGGCTGGGCGGCGCTGGAGGCATGGACCCGTGCGGGCGGCGACCTGGTGCTGACCGACTCGGCGCTGCAGGCGCTGGAGGTCATCGGTGCCGTGCCGGCCGACAGCGTCGAGCGGGTCACCCAGTACGCCGGTGAGATCTCCGAGGTCGACCGCGACCACCCGCTCCTGGACGGCGTCGGCGGCATCATCCGCCAGACCTACTTCGAGGTGCCGCTGGGCTACCGGATGAACACCGCCCCGGCCTGGTACGTCGACGCCGACGCGTGGACCGGTGACGTCGCGGCCACGATCGGCGCGACCACCGCCAGCATGGACCTGCTCGTGACCTCGACCTACGGCAACGCCACCGACGACGTCGTGCTGGCCGGCGGCGAACCCACCCTCGGGTCGATGGCCCTGGACGACGGGCGGGTCACCATCTTCGGCGCGATCCTGCCCGACGCCGGCAACGTGGGCCCGAACACCCACGGCCTGGCCGACTACGCCGTCACCTACGCCGGCAACGGCATCCTGATGAACATCCTCAAGGGGCTGTGAGGCCCTCCCATCGCCGATACCAGACTGGTATCATCTGGGCATGGCCATGACCCTCAGGACCGATGCCGCACTCGAGCACGCCCTGGACGTGCTGGCCGAGACCGAGGGGCTGTCTCGACAGGAGGTCATCCGTCGGGCAGTGCTCGAGCGCTACGAGCGGGCTGGGCATGCGACGGCCGTCGAGGCCAGCGCGGACCGGATGATCGAACGCTGGGGCGACGTGCTCGACCGACTCGGCACTGTCTGAGGGTGGGACAACCAACCGTCCACCTCGACCTCGACGACGTCCTGCACCTGGTCCGCAGGCTCGGCATCGGCCCGGTGCGGGACGTCGGGCTCATCGACGCCGCGACCAGCCGGCCGCGTTCGTCGGCCTTCGGGACCGATGCGTACCCCACGCTCGGGCTGAAGGCCGCAGCACTGCTGGAGTCTCTCGTCGGCAACCACGCACTCGTCGACGGCAACAAGCGGATCGCGTGGCTGGCGACCGTCGTGTTCCTCGACCTCAACGGCATCGAGGTGTCTCTGGAGGACGACGACGCCTTCGAGCTGGTGATGGACGCCGCACAGCGACGGGTGTCGTTGCAGGAGATCGCCGACCGGCTCGTCCCCGCGCAACGCCCGGACAGCCCGCCGTCCCCACGAAGTCCCTGACGTCACCCGGTGGCGATCGTTTCACGCAGGGTCCCGGCCAGGGCAGACATGTCGGCGAACTCCCGACCGGCCGTCTGCCCGTAGGCCATCACTCCGCGGATCAGCAGGCGGGTGACGATCTCCTCGTCGGTCCAGACCTCGCAGCTGCCCTCCACCTGGCTGAACAGCGGGCGCAGCAAGTCGAGGGCCTCGTCGGACACGGTGAGCTGGGCAGGCACGGGAACCCCTTCGTCGCTGGTACAGTTGGACCTCGTTGACCCCCGACGTTACTTCCGTCACCCAAACCCAGGCGTGTGACAAACGGTGCGGTCCGGTCCACGGCGACGTCCGTGGAAGAGTCCATGCGGGGCGACGTCTCGACCTCGCGGCAACCGAGAGTTTCGAGAAACGAGCAAACGCGTGAGCAACGCCACAGAGAAGACCTTCGCCGATTTCGGCGTCGACGCCACCATCTGCGAGAGCCTCGCAGAGGTCGGCATCATCCACCCCTTCCCGATCCAGGAGCTGACGCTCCCCCTCGCCCTCACCGGCGCCGACATCATCGGCCAGGCACGGACGGGAACCGGCAAGACCCTCGGCTTCGGCCTGCCGCTGCTGCAGCGGGTCGACACCGACAAGGGCCTGCAGGCCCTCATCATCGTCCCCACCCGTGAGCTGTGCCTCCAGGTGTCGGAGGACCTCGTCCAGGCCGGCAAGGGCCGCGGCGTCAAGGTTGTCGCCGTCTATGGCGGCAAGGCCATGCAGCCCCAGATCGACGCGATCGAGGGCGGCGCGCACGTCGTCGTCGGAACCCCCGGTCGCCTGCTGGACCTGTCCCGTCGTGGTCACCTCGACCTGTCGTCGTGCCGCGGGCTGGTGCTCGACGAGGCCGACGAGATGCTCGACCTCGGCTTCCTGCCCGACGTCGAGGCCCTGATCGAGCAGTGCGCCGACAAGCGTCAGACCCTGCTGTTCTCCGCCACGATGCCCTCGGCGATCGTCGGGCTGGCCCGCCGGTACATGACCAAGCCGACGTTCATGCGCGCGGAGGTCGAGGAGGTGCACGTCGCCCCCAAGACCAAGCAGTACTTCTTCTCCTGCCACCGCATGGACAAGCCGGCCGTCGTGGCCCGGATCCTGCAGACCCCCGACCGTGGCCTGTGCGTGATCTTCTGCCGCACCAAGCGGATGGCCGACCAGCTGGCCGAGGACCTGCGTGACCGTGACGTGGCCGCCCAGGCGATCCACTCCGACCTGCGCCAGGAGGCCCGCGAGCGGGCGCTGGAGAAGTTCCGCCAGGGCAAGACCACCGTGCTGTGCGCCACCGAGGTGGCCGCACGTGGCCTCGACATCGACGACGTGACCCACGTCATCAACTACGACTGCCCCGACGACGAGAAGATGTACCTGCACCGCATCGGCCGGACCGGCCGCGCGGGCGCCGACGGCGTGGCCATCACCTTCGCCGTCTGGAACGAGCTGCCCCGCCTGGAGATGATCCGCCGGGAGCTCGACATCGAGGACGAGATCCACGAGGTCTTCTCCACCTCGCCGCTGCTGGACGAGCTGTTCGACCTGCCGCCCCGCGAGGAGAAGAAGAAGGTGCCCTCGCCACCCAAGGCACGGACCGGCAAGCAGTCCCGGTCGCGTCGTCGTGGTGAGGAGTCCCGCGACTCGCGCGACGGCGACAGGGCCGAGAAGTCCGGGCGGGCGGAGAAGTCCGGGAAGTCCGACCGGGACCGGGGCGACCGGGCCGAGAAGTCCAGCCGCGGCGCGCGCAGCCGCTCCGACGAGGGCAGCAGCACCAGCACCGACCGCGACCGGTCGAGCAGCAGCCGAACGGACGACAGCAGCGACGGGGAGGCGCAGACCCGCAGCCGGACACGCACCCGCACCCGCCGTCGCGTGACCAGTGACAGCGACGATGCCGGCACGACCCGTTCGTCGGACCGAGCCGCTCGTTCCAGCGACGACGGTGACGAGGACAGCGGCGCGACCCGGACCCGCAGCCGGTCCCGCAGCGGCAGCTCCGACAGCTCCCGCGGCCGCGACGGCAACGGCCGCTCCGGCGACGACCGCTCCGGCGATGACAGGCGCCGCAATCGTCGGGACCGCGACGACGCCGACACGGACCGTTCCACGAAGGGCAGGTCCGACACGGGCACGTCCGAGACGGACACGTCCGACTCGGGTTCCGGCAAGGATCGGTCCGAGAAGGGCCGCTCCGACAACGGCCGGTCCGAGAAGGGCCGGTCCGAGAGGGACCAGTCCGGCCGCGGTCGGTCCGAGAAGTCCCGTTCCGACCGGGACCAGCGCGACCGGGACCGCCGCGATCGCAGCGGCTCGGGGTCGAACCGTGGGGACGGCGGCCGGTCGTCCAGCAGGAAGTCCGGCGGCCGTGGCGGCTCCTCCCGCAGCGGCGGGCGGGACGGCGACAACGACTCCCGCGGTGGCGGCAACCGCAACCGCCGGGGCAAGGGCAACAGCAACCGGACCCGTGAGAACGACGGCTCGCGGGCCCGCAACCGGCGCAGCGACATCGACGCCGACACCGCCCGTGGGGACGGCCAGCCGCGCCTGAAGCGTCGGATGGACGTCGTCCACCTGCCGTAGCGGCAGCCACAGCACCTGACGATCGGGTCGGCCACGGGCCGGCCCGATCCTCGTTTTCCGACCGGTCGGGTCAGCCCGCCGGCAGCGCGGCGGGATCGCCGACGAGCGCCTCGAGCTGCGGGTGCAGCGACGGGCCCGCGGCCACGACGCCGCTGTGCCCGGGCATGGTGGTCAACGACGTGACGATCGCGCCTGCCTCCTGGGCGATCAGCGCACCGGCGGCCCAGTCCCACCGCTGGGTGGAGTCCTCGAAGTAGGCGTCGACCTCCCCGGCCGCCACGCGGCACAGGTCGAGCGCAGCGGATCCGACGCGGCGCACGTCACGCACGTGGCCGAGGACATGGCTGACCAGCGCGGCCTGCCGGCGGCGGTGGTCGCGGTCGTAGGAGAAGCCGGTGGAGACCAACGCCATCGGCAGCTCCACTGGGTCGTTGACGTGCAGCGGCCGTCCGTTGGCCGTGGCCCCTCCCCCGCGGTGGGCCGAGTGCATGATCCCCGTGGTCGGCTCGAAGACGGCGGCGGCGATCCCCGTCCAGGAGCCGTCGGCGGCCTGCTCCTCGACGGCCACGCTGACGCCCCAGCCGATGTGGCCGTAGAGGTAGTTGACGGTGCCGTCGAGCGGATCGACGACCCAGCGGAGGCCCGTGGTCCCGGTCCGGTCCGCCCCCTCCTCCCCGAGGATGCCGTCGTCGGGACGGGCGGCCTCGATGGCGTGGACCAGCGCCTGCTCGCTCTCCTGGTCGGCCATGGAAACGGGGTCGGTCGCGCTGGTCTTGGTGGCCACCGACAGGTCGGCACCCGAGCGAAGGCGTCGCTGGTGGTACAGCAGGACGTCGCCGGCGACATGGGCGACCGAGGCCGCGAGCTCGGCGAGCTGCGCCGGTGTCATCGTGGCAGGCCCACCGAGGGCTTCACCCAGGTGCGGCGTTCGCCGCAGGGACACGTCGCGAACACCGGGTGGGACCTCGTCGGCAGCACGACGGCGAGGGGGAACGCCCGCTTGACGGCGGTGCCCAGCGGCATCGGGCAGGTCACGCCGCAGTGGCTGCACTCGACCTGCAGCAGGCTCTTGCCGGTGGGGACCGACCGGCCCGGCGGCGGGCCCGGCGCGGTCGGATCGTGGGGCGCGCCGGCGTCGTCGGCACGCTGCCCGTCCCCTGCGGGCGGCGCCACGGGAGGCGTCTGCGACACGGGAGGTGTCCCGGGCACGTCCGCGCCCACGTCGGGCCGGCGTCGTCGTACCCCCTCGCCCGCGGTCGGCGAGGTCGGCTGGGGCGGCGTGGTCGGTTCGGTGGACCGGGTCGGCTGCCCATCGGCGCGATCGGGGCCTCCCTCGCCCATGGACGACGCAGGCCCCGATCGTGCCGGTTGTCGCGTGGGCTGGGGCGACGCGCTGAAGAGGGCGGCGCGGCCCTTGACATCGGCGGCGTCGGAGTCGGGCTTGCGCGCCTCGTCGCGGTCCTGCAGGCGCTGCTCCGGCGGTTTGATGCGGTCGAAGCCGGCCATCAGCGATGTCCTTCGGCAGCGGCGAGGTCCTCGGGGTGGACCGTCAGGCCGTGCAGGTCGGCGGCGATCACCCGGTAGGCGGCCGCGCCCGGCACCTTCGGGGCGTGCGACAGGATGGTGCGGCCCATGTTGGGCGCCTCGGCGAAGCGGACGGACTTGCGGACCGGCACGCCGAGCACCTTCAGCCCGTAGCGGCTCTGGACGTCCTCCAGCACCTCGCGGCTGTGGCGGGTCCGGGTGTCGAACATCGTGGCGACCAGCCCGGCCACCTCCAGCTGGGGGTTGGTCAGCTTCTGCACGTCGGCGATCGTCTCCAGCAGCTGCGAGACCCCCCGGTGCGACAGCGTCTCGCACTGCACCGGGATGACCACCTTGTCCGCGGCGGTGAGCCCGTTGAGGGTCAGGACCCCAAGCGACGGCGGACAGTCGAGGAAGATCGCGTCGTAGGACCCACGCAGGTCGATCAGCTCGGCCCGCAGCACGTACTCACGGCCGGTGCGGGACAGCAGGGCGACCTCGGCGCCGGCCAGGTCCAGGTTGGCGGGGGCCAGGTCGCACTCGTCGTGGGTGAGGACCGTCTCGGCCAGCGTGCCCCTCCCGGTGACGACCTCGTGGATCGTCGGGGACAGCTCGTCGGGGTCGAACCCCAGCGAGAAGGTCAAGCAGGCCTGCGGGTCCAGGTCGACGGTCAGGACGTTGAGGCCCCGGGCGGCCAACGCGGCGGCCAACGAGGCGGTGGTCGTGGTCTTCGCCACGCCGCCCTTCTGGTTTGCCACCGCGTACACGACTGCGCTCATCGGCCCGCAGACTACAGCCGCTGGCCGGTCCTCCCCCAGCGCGAGGCCTCAAGCGGGACGGGGACCGGCCGATCTGGAGTGCGCAGGACCTCACCGGCACGGACGCCGCCATTCCTCGTACCCCCTTCGGGAGACCAGTTCCCATGGCCAAGTCGTCACGTCGCCGCGCCCCTCGCACCCCGGGCAGACCGCTGCTGTCCGCCTGCATGATCGTCAAGGACGAGGAGGCCGTCATCGAACGGTGCCTCGCCGCGCTCGAGCCGCTCGTCGACGAGGTCGTCGTGCACGACACCGGCTCGTCGGACCGGACCGTGGAGATCTGCGAGTCCATGGGCGCCCGGGTCATCCGTGGTGAGTGGCGCGACGACTTCGCGTGGGCTCGCAACGTCGCCATCGAGGCGGCGCGCGGTGAGTGGGTCCTGATCGTCGACGCCGACGAGGTGCTGGTCCCGACCAACTTCGCCGGCCTGCGCCGTGTGCTGCGCGAGGGTGACCTCGACGGCTACCGCGCCCAGGTCAACAACGCCCAGGACGTCACCGGCCGCACCTCCGTCGTCCACACCTCCGTCCGCCTGTTCCGCCAGTCGTTGTTCCGCTACTCGGGCCGCATCCACGAGCAGGTCGTCTCCATCGCCCCCCACCAGGTGCGCGTCGACGCCGGCGAGGTGCTCGAGCTCGACCACTGGGGCTACCTCCCCGAGGTCATGGCCGCCAAGGACAAGGCCAACCGCAACATCCACCTGGCCGAGGTGTCCCACCAGGAGGAGGGCACGGAGAAGTCGATCCTGGAGACCGCCCGCGCGCTGAGCCTGGGCAACCAGCACGAGCGCACCCTCGAACGGCTGGTCCTGATCCGCAACGCCGAGGACGAGGGTGTGCGCCACAGCGCCCTGCAGCTGGGCGTGCAGATCCACTCGCGGCTGGGCCACCTCGACGAGGCGCTGGAGTGGCTGGACGACCTGCTGGCCATCGGCCGGCCGAGCGCGCTGACCACCTACCTGCACGGGTACGTGCTGATGATGGACCAGCGGTGGGAGGACGCGATCGCCGTCCTCGACACCGAGCACGACGTTGCCGCGTCCATGGCCCACGGGGTCAGCCACTCCACCGACGGGGCCCGTGCCCTGATCGCCCGGTGCCTCGTGGCGCTGGGTCGGGAGGAGGAGGGGCTGGACGTCTACCTCGACGTCGCCACCGAGGGTCCGCTCGACATGTGGCCCGAGCTGCTGCGGGTGCTGTACCTGCGCGGCGAGATGGACCGTGCCGTCCCGGCGTTCCTGGGCCGTGACATCGAGGCCAGCGGACACCGGCTCCGGGCTGCCCTGGCCATGCTCGTGTCGTGCCCAGTCGAGGTCGGCGATGCGTTCGCCGAGGCCCTGTACGCCGCCAACCCCGGTGATCGCCACGCGCTGGCGTTCATCTCGATGGTCGGCCACCGGCTGCCGCTGGACCGGGCGGTCGTCTGGTCGGCCCGTGCCCGTGAGGTGCAGCTGGACCAGAGCTGCCCGCTGCTGCGCCAGGCCGACGAGCTGACGATCCCCGCCCCGCAACGCGTCGCCGCGTCGGCGGCGGCCATGCAGGCCTTCGGGGATCCCCGTGCGGTCGACACGCTGGGCCGAGCCGCACGTGACCTGGACGACGACGAGGTGCTCGAGGCGCTGTACACCGTCGGCGAGGTCGCGCCGTCGGCCCTGGAGACCTTCGTGTTCGGCGTCGTGACCTCGCAGGCCCGGGCGCTGGTCCTGGCCCGCGCGCTGGCCACGTTGCACGCCGAGGAACAGGCCGCTGCCGTGCTGCGCATGGGCCTGGAGGACCTGGACGCCGACGACGCCACCACCGAGCTGCAGGACATGCTCGGACAGCTGGAGTCCGCCGGCGTCTGACCCACGCGGCGTACACCAACTGCGTCCGCGCACGCGGACCCCGGTCGTCCCGACCGTGGGCCCGCGTGTCCGATCCCGATCAGGCCGGGGTCATCGCGTCGTCCCCGAGGGGTCGAGTCCGAGGTACACGTCACGGACCTGCAACTCCTCGAGCACCGAATCGAACAGGTAGACGTCGTCGATGCCGGTCTGCGGCGAGGCGAACGTCTCCCCGACTCCCCGGGCCGTCCCGTTGTCGCTGTCGCCGAAGCAGTCATCGAAGAAGTTGCCCATGACGAACGCGCACCGGTCACCGGTGTTCTCCAGCGTCGGTGGGGTCGTGGGATCACCGTAGAACTCGCTTGCCACCTCCTCACCGTTGAGGAACAGCGTCAGGCGGACCCCGTCGACACCGCCCTCCGTCACGGGTGCGGCAGTCCCTGCGGCGTGCCGCCAGTCGGAGTCGAACAGGTCCTGGGTGGACTGGTACCGCAGCGGGCCGGGCAGGTTCGCGGGGGTGCTCCCGTCCTGGGGCAACGGGCCGATCACCAGGCTCCCGTTGGTGCCTCCCGACAGCCACAGCCCCATGTACCCGGCCTCGCCGGCCAGGAGTCGGACGCCGTTGGTGTCCGGCCGGGACGAGTCGGCGAACCATGCGGCGATGGTGAAGCCGTCGTCGTACCAGTCGACCGTGTCGTCGGGGTTGGGGTCCTCCGGATAGTTCCCGGCGACCACGACGCCGCGGTTGTTCTCGTCACCGGGCCGTCCGGCCGCCCACGCACGCCCGAGGTTGCCGTCACGGTCGGTGATCGGTCCCGCGCCGTTCGACCCGTCGCCATCGGTGCTCTGCTGCGCCGTCGCGTCGTTGGTCCCCTCTTCGTCGGGGAAGGTGAACTCCAGCGTCTGCAGGTTGTCCGGGGCGACGACGTCGAGGGGCCAGTACCCGAGCGGGAAGGCCGCCTCGGCACCTCGCGATCCGTCCAGCGGGAACCCGTCGAGGTCGTCGATCAGGCGGTCCCCGTCGGTGTCGGCGCGGTTGGGGTCGGTCCCCATGGCCACCTCGGTGATGTCGTCCCACCCGTCGCCGTCGACGTTGCCGCTCGTGGGATCGCTGTACGTCTCGTAGGTCTCCTGATCGGGACGCGGTGCCGGGGCGACCGGATTCAGGACGGTGATGGTCAGCGGGGTGTTCACCTCGTCGGCGTCGCCGATGGTGTCGCCATCGGAATCCGGGTTGTCGTCAGAGGTCCCCAGCTCGCGTTCCTCCCGAGTGCGTGCAAGGCCGTCACCGTCGGAGTCCTGGTAGAAGACGAGCCGGGCGGCGTCGCCGGCACGCAGGTTGACCTGGTCGAGGCCGAACGGCAGCGTGTTGCCGATCGATGGCGAACCCACGTCGGTGATCCAGTACCAGCTGGTCGCCGGGTCCCGCGTGAAGTCGACGTCGGTGTTCCCGATTCGCTGGTCCAGGCTCGTGAGCACCTGAAGAGGATCGGTGTTGCCGTTGATGTTGGTCGGTCGCGCATCGGCCTGGAGGTCACGAGCCAGCACGACCCGGATCGCCTCGCACAGCGGCGTGCCGGCAGGCGTCCCGTCGTCGTTGCGGACGTAGGTCGTGGACACGAAGTGGTCCTCGATCATGCCCTCCGGCCCGGTGTCGATCGTGACCGCCGCGGTGTTCTGGCGAACCCGCTGCTGGTACTGGGAGAAGTCGGCCTCGTCGGTTCGGACATCGCCCTTGCCGATCTCCGACAGCGTGAACGTGCTGACCGCGAACTCGAGGCCGGTCAGGTCACGAGCC
Source organism: Euzebya rosea (assembly GCF_003073135.1). NCBI lineage: Bacteria > Bacillati > Actinomycetota > Nitriliruptoria > Euzebyales > Euzebyaceae > Euzebya > Euzebya rosea. The sequence goes on along the minus strand of NZ_PGDQ01000001.1, from coordinate 287,764 downwards.
AGGTCCAGCGCCCCACGCGCGGAGATGTCCTCCACCGTCAGGATCTGTGGTGTGCCGGGCGCGTCCTCGTTGAGGACCAGCCCCGGTTCGGCCGAGGCGGCTCCGATGATCTGGCGCGTCCCGTCACGTCGGAGCTGCGTCACGTTGATCGTGATGTCGTCCATGCGGAAGTCCACGTGTCCCGCGTTGGCGATCAACACCTCGAACGACAACGACCCGGAGTCGACGTTCTCCGTCGTGGCCGTCGACTGCTCGACGGCTTGGGACTGTGCTTCACGGTACTCGTCGGTCGTGATCGTCCCGGTCGTGTTGGTCGTCGAGTTGGTGTAGCTGTAGCTGGCTCCCACGCTCAGCCCGTCCGAGTCGATGCCTGCCTCCCCGCCGGCGGTGTGGCTCTCGGTCGTCTCCGTCGTGTCGATGTTCTGGGTGGTGTCGGTGCGCTCGGTCGCCTCGACGGTGGTGATGGCCAACGAGTCGGTCTGGGACAGGGAGCCCTGCAGCACGAGCGTGAGGGCACCGTTCAGCTGGATGTCGATCTGCGGGACGTCGGCGATCAGCGGATTGAACCGCGCGGCGTCCTGCACCGGGTCGAAGGCGAACGTGCCGGTCTCCTCCCCTGTGGTGAACCCGTCACCGTCGGGATCCCCATCGGGATCCAGATCGTTGATCACCTCCGATAGGGTCGTCTGCGGTGGGGCCGTGCAGTCGGTCACCGAGCGGGCGTCACCGGTGCAGCTCGAGTCCGTGGGCAGGATCGACTCGAGCTGGGTCACGGCCTGATCGGTGATGGCGCCGGGACCGCCGAGGAGGACCAGCCTGTCGAGGTCGCAGTAGTCGACCGCAAGGCGGTCAGCGATCTCTGGTGCCGCACCGAGGTCGTCGCCGGGGACGAGGAGGAACGACGCCCCTGCGGCCACGACTGCGGGACCTGCGGCGAGGGCATCGGGGAAGTTGACTCCCGTCGCGAGCCACCGGCTCGCGGAGCTCATGCCGGCACCGACCGCCTCGTCGAAGACCTGCGCCGAGGTGTCCCAGCGGCTGACACCGGCGATGCGGCGGATGGAGCCGGCAAGGGCGCCGAGCTCGCCGAACACCGCGTTGTCGACGGCCGCCGTCCCCCCGATCACCACGATCTCGGAGGGGGCGATCGTCGTGAGGAGGTCAGCGGTCTCCTGTGGCAACGACTCGGCGTTGGCGAGGACGATCGGGTTGCCGAGGAACGCCGCGTACGGGGCAACGGAAAGGGCGTCGGGGAAGTTGCCACCGTTGGCGACGAAGACGCGGGAGGTGTCGGAAGCCTCCGTTGCGGCGCGAGCGGCCGTGTCGAAGCGGCTTGTCCCGGCGATGCGACGGACGGTGACGCCCAGATCGCTGATCGCCGTCGCAGCCGCCTCCGACACCGCGCCGGTCCCACCCAGGACGACGGCCTCGGTCGCACCGAGGCGGGTGATCTCGTCAAGCACCTCCGCCGGTGTGGACGTGGAGTCAACCAGCAGGATCGGGGCGTCGTTCTCCGCCGCGACGACCGCTCCGACGAGCGCATCCGCGAACTGGTCTGCCCTGCTGATGACGACGGTGTCGGCCGAGGGGAAGGTTTCGGCCGACACGGCGATCGCGGTCGCGATGCGCGATGCCCCGCTGACGCGCTCGACGGTGACCCTGCCCACCGTCCCCTCCACGACGGCGGCGACTGGGCTGGGCAACAACACCGCCATCAACCCCAGCAGCGCCACGAGGACGAACGGACGGCGGCATACAGACATGGCAAGGCCCTTCCCTCAGACGTGACCCCCGTGCGGCCGAGGGGGTCCAAAGACCCTATAGCAGTGAAATGAGTTCACGTCGGGCGTACCGAAAGAAAGGTCGCTTCCCCGTCTCAGGTCAGGAGCGCGGCTTCCTTGTCGGCCGGGAGGCCGACCGACGGCCTGTCCGACCGCTGGGCCGCTGGGCCGTCAAGGGCGTCCAGCCACGCCCAGGTGTCGGCCACGGTGTCCTCGACCGGTCGGCAGACGAGGCCTGCGTCCAGCGCCTTCGTGACGTCGGAGCGGTGCATGGCGTCGTGGGCCTCGCCGGGCGGCAGCCAGATCGGTAGCTCGGTCCACGGCGCGACGTCAGCCGCCAGCACCACCTCGGGGTCGAGCCAGCGCAGCTCTGCGTCCGATCCGGTCACGGCCACGCAGGCGTTCAGCAGCTGCCCCATCGTGGCGTGGCCGGACGGGCTGACCAGGTCGTGTGGACCGGACAGGCCGCCTGCTGCCGCGTCGAGGGTCCACCGGGCGAGGTCCCGGGCGTCGATCAGCTGCAGCCCCAGGTCCGAGGGTCCCGGCGCAACGACGGGGCCACCTCGGGCGATGCGTTCCAGCCACCAGGGGAGCCGCCCGACGTTCTCCCACGGCCCGAGGATCAACCCGGCCCTGACCAGCAGGGATCGGTCGCCGAAGGCCCCTTCGACGGCGATCTCGGCGGCCCGCTTCGCCCGGGGGTAGGGCGGATCGGCTTCCTCGGCGTCGACGTCGACCAGCGGCGCGGACTCGTCGGCCCCGGCAGGCGGTGCCCATGCGTAGACCGAACGGCTCGAGACGAAGGCGTAGCGCCCTGCCCTGTCCGACAGCGCGGTCGCCGCGCGGCTGACCGCCGACGGGACGGAGGACCACGTGTCGACCACGACGTCCCACTCGTCGTCCCCCAACGACGCGAGCCCCTCGACCTCCAGCCGATCGCCGCGACGAGCGTCCACACCGGGCACGTCATCGGCGCGCCCGCGGTTCAGCGTCGTCACCGACCAGCCGCGCCGGAGCGCATCCTCCACAACTGCACGCCCGACGAAGGACGTCCCACCCAGGACCAGGATCTGCATGCACGCCAGCATGCCGTCGTCGGATGGACGACGGCGAGGAATCACCTCACTGACCGGCGGGTCAGCTGCGGATCAGCGGGGTCTTCGTCGACAGGCCCGGCTGGTGCAGGATCGCCTGGACGGCCCGGTTGTTGCTCGTGTTGATCACGATCGGCCCGAGCAGGTTCGCGGTCGTCTCCTCGATCGACTCGCCGATCGTCAGGACGACCAGCACCATCGCCTCCTCGGGACCGGTCAGCCCGAGGGAACCGGCGGTGGCGTCGTCCAGCTCGGGTTCGTAGTCGGGGAAGAAGACGAACGGCGAGACGACGACGAACTCCAGCCCCTCCATCTCGACGTTGCGCATGACGGAGAAGGGGCTCGACGGGTCGTCACCCCACACCTCCATCCCCCAGGTACGGGCGTCGGGAAATCCGGGCACGGCAGAGACGAACTCGACGAACGCGGTGTCGGTCTCGGGCTCGGTCATCACCGGTGTGGCCATTCCTGTCATCGTGGGTTCTCCGATGTCGGGCAGACGTTAGCGCAGGAAGTCCAGCAGGGAGGGCTGGATGACCCGCGAGGTGGCGTTGAGGGCCGCCTGGTAGGCGACCTCCTGGAGCTGGAGCTCCATGATGGTTTCGGGAAGGTCGACGTCCTCCGCCTCGCTCAGGCGGGTCTTGAGGTTGATCTCGTCGCTGGTCGCTCGTTCACGCATGTTCTCGATCCGGTTCGTGCGGGCACCGATGTCCCCGAGCGCAGTCAGGATCGTGTCGACGCGTGTGTCCAGGTTGTCGAGGTTGTTGGCGACCACGTTCTCGGGGTTGTGCCGCAGGTCATCGGCGATCTGGGTGAGGACGTCGAAGACCGAGCCGGCACCGCTGCCGAACACCTCGACCCCGCTGACGTTCACCGCGATCTGCTGGCCGTCGGCAAGGGTGCGCTGCACCTGTCCGGTGTCGCCCCGGTAGGTCCCGGTCGCGTCGAAGGCCGCCGGCACGTCGGCGTTGCCGGCGAACAGCAACCGTCCGGCGTAGCGGGAGTTGGCGATCTCCGTCAGGCCCGCCCGGATGGCCTCGACCTCCTGCGCCATGTTCTCGCGGGAGACGGGGTCCAGCGTGGAGTTGCCGCCCTGCACGGTCAGGTCGCGAACCCGACGCATCAGGTTGCTGCTGCCCTGCAGCGCCGCGTCGGCGGTGTTCAGCCACCCGACGGCGTTGTCGGCGTTGCGCAGGTGCTGCTCGCGACGGGCCAGCGACGACCGGGTCTGCATGGCCGTGACCAGGCCGGTCGGGGAGTCCGACGGCCGGTTCAGCTGCCGACCGGTGGACAGCTGCTCCTGCAGCCGCTGGGTGCGGCCGAGGCTCTTCTGCAGGTTGGCGAGGGAGGACCTGGCCACCATGCCCTGGGTGATGCGCGTCATGGACTACCTCCCCACCGATCCGGTGCCGTTGATGAGTCGGTCGATCATCTCGTCGATGGCGGTCAGGAACCGTGCCGAGGCGTCATAGGCCTGCTGGAAGGCGACCAGGTTGCTCATCTCCTCGTCGATCGACACGCCGCTGACGGCTTCCCGCTGGGCGTCGAACTGGGTGGTCAGGGACTCCTGGAGGACCAGGCGCTGGTTGGCGGTCTGCGCGGCCACGCCGAGCTCGGCGATCACCGCCCGGTAGGCGTCGTCCGGACCACCACCGAGGCCGGCGAGCTCCGCCATCCGCACGGCGTTGGTGCCGTCGAAGGCCCCCGCACCCGCGGCGGCCAGGCCGATCGCACGGGGTCGGCCGAGCACCGCGGCGTCGAGGGTGAAGTCGCGTGCACCCGTCGCGGCGAAGAAGTTGCCGGCGGCGTTGCCGTCGAGGTCCTGTCCCTGCCGATGCTGGCTGTTGACCACGTCGGCGAGCTGGACGGCGAGGGCGTCGATCCGCGCCTGGTGCTCGGGGATCAGCACGTTTGTGGACTGCAGCAGCCCCTCGATCCGTCCGCCGGTCGGCCGCAGGGGCACCGGGGAGTTGGCGATCCGCAGCACGACCCCACCGGCGTTGGTCGTGTCCAGCGACACCTCGTTGACACGGCCGGCGGCCACGACGGCCGCACCGCCGATCGACACCGAGAGCAAGCCGTTGTTGTCGGTGCGTGCACTCACGCCGACGTGCTCGGAGAGGGTCCGGACCAGCTGGTCGCGCTGGTCGAGCAGGTCGTTCGGCACCGTTCCGGCGTCGGTGGCCGCGCTGATGGCGATGTTGAGGTCCGCGAGCTGGTGGGCGATGCCGTTGATGTCGGTCACGGTGGCCTCGGCGCGCTGGATGACGTCGCCCTGCATCTCGTCGAACTCGTGAGACAGGCTCTGGAAGCGCTCGACCACGGCGGCGCCGCGCTGCAGGAGCGCGGCACGGGCGGCCTCGTCCTCGGGGGTGAGGGCGGCGGTGTCCCATGCGGACCAGAACTGCTGCAGCTCCGAGGACAGTCCGAACTCCCCGGGTTCGGCGAACGCCAGCTCGAGGCGTTCGAGGGTCACCTGCCGTTCGTCGGCCAGGCCGAGCGCGGCCCGTTCGGTGTTGACCCGGTTCACCAGGAACTGGTCGACGATGCGGGTCTGGGCAGCGACGTCAACCCCACCGGCCTGGTAGTGGCTGCCGGCATGGAGGGCGATGGAGCTGCCGTCGATGGCGGCGAGGTCGACACGCTGGCGGGAGTACCCGGGCGTGTTGACGTTGGCGATGTTGTGACCGGTCGCCTCGATCGCACGTCGCTGTGCAGCGAGCGCCGAGGACGCGACCGAAAGACCCGAGAAGGTCGAGGGCATCACATCACCTCGTCGAGCAACCGGGTCAGCTGACCCGATCGCGCAACGCTGAGCCCACCCGGTCCGTAGGTTTCGACTCGCTCAGCACCCAGCACGGCCAGCGCTTCCCTGGCGGCCGTGTACCCGCGAGCCAGCAGCTCACGGTTGGTTTCTGCCAGACCCACGATCTCCTGCGTTGCCTGCAGGAAGGCCTGGCGGTGTTCCTCGAAGATGCCGTCCCACGGGGACGGCAGCACGTCCACGAGGGACTTCAACGTGGGGGTCTCCTCGACACCCATCTCCCGGCACAGCGCCGAGACCTCGAACGCACGTGCCAGCTCGACCTGCTTGACCTCGTCGATCAGCATCTCGATCTCGCGCGTGGCATGGCTCAACCACCGCGTTCGGCCGGTTGCCAGCAGGCTCTGCTCGACCTCGAGCTTGAACTGCAGCAGCTCAAGCAGCTGGCGTTCACGCCACAGGATGTTCGATACATCGCTGTATGCCACGGGGGGGCTCCTCGAAGGTCGGTCAGGGTGTCTCGCCCTCCTGATCGGCTGCCCCGCGACCCACCTGAGCGTTCCGGACCACCTTCGCCGGAGTCAGGTGAGCAGGCCCCGCTCGACGGCCGCAACCACGGCCTCGCGGCGGCTCGTGACCCCGAGCTTGCCGTAGATGTTGGACAGGTGGGTCTTCACCGTGGCGGCCGACACGTGCATCGTCTCGGCGATCTCGCGGTTGGAGAGGTGGCGGCCCAGCTCGGCCAGGACCTCCAGCTCCTTGCGGGTCAGCAGGCCGTTGTCCCGCTCCTCTTCCTCCGGCGCCGGTTCGTGCAGCTCGAGGCCCGCCGAGGCCAGGACCGACAGGGGGCTCCCCGCCAGGACACGCTGGCCGGCGAGCAGCCGTTCGCAGGCCGCCCGCAGGTCGTCGAGGCCGACGGAGCGGTCGATGACGCCCTCCACTCCCATGGCGAGCAGCGTCCGGAGCTGTCCCACGTCGACGCGCTCGAGGAGCACCAGCACGCGCGGCTGGCTGTCCGGCTCGGGGCCGGGAAGGGATCGCAGCCGCGTGACCGCTTCCTCCAGGGGTTCCTTGCTGGCGCCGATGACCGCCAGGTCCAGCCGGTCACCGATGGCCTGGGCAGCGACCTTCGCCGAGGGCGAGTCCGAGGCGACACGCATGGCGGTGTCGCTGAGCAGCTGCCGCACCCCTGCGCGGAGGAGGGGCCACCCGTCCACCACGACGGCCACCCCGGCGAACGGCTTGGTGGGCTCCAGCCGGTTGGCGCGCCGGTCGGTCTGCCGCCGGTCGTTGGGCACAGGAACCTGGCGGCGACGGCGATCCTGCCGGCGCCGCTCGACGGGAAGGTCCTGGAGATCGTCGGGGTCCACCACTGGTTCGCCCAAGTATGCGGCACATCCGTCGACGAGGGGTGGACGCATCACGCGGACTAGTTGCATCGGATGCCATGGGCTGACCCGTTCGTGTCAGTGACGCTACGTATGTGCGCACTCACCCGGTGCAGTACTTCATCCGCGCGGCGGATGGCTCACCCCCCGGATCGGCCACATCGTGATGCCCATGGCCCACCGCACCACCTCCCCCGCCGCAACCACCGAGGACGAGATCGTCCGTGCGCACCTGCCGCTGGTCCACTACGGCGTGGCGGAGCTGGCTGGCCGTATCCCCCGTCACGTGTCCCGCGAGGACCTGGCCTCGGCGGCCATGTTCGGGTTGGCGCAGGCGGCCCGGTCCTACGACGAGTCCAAGGGCATCGCGTTCGACAAGTACGCCATGATCCGGATCCGTGGCGCCCTGCTCGACGAGCTGCGCAGCCGCGACTGGGCCTCGCGTTCGGTCCGCAGCATGGCGCGCAAGATGGAGTCGGCCAAGGAGACGCTGCAGGTCCGCAACGGTCGCACCCCCACGATGGAGGAGACCGCCGAGGAGATGGGTGTCGAGGTGGAGCGCGTCCAGCGCATCGTCGACGACGTCCACCGCGGGACCGTCCTCAACTACGAGGCGCTCCTCACCGAGGGCAGCATCGCCGACGTCCTGCCCGACGATGCGCCCACCCCGGCCGACGAGATCCTCTCTCGCGAGCGTCGTGCCTTCCTCATGGACGCCATCGTCGCCCTGCCCGAGCGGCTGCGGCACGTGGTGGTCGGCTACTTCTTCGAGGAGCGTCCCATGCAGGAGATCGCCGACGAGCTGGGTGTCTCGGAGTCCCGTGTCTCCCAGATGCGCGGTGAGGCGCTCGCCCTGATGGAGAAGGGCATCAACGCCTCGCTGGACCCCGACCTGGTTCCCGCCGAGCCGCGCCCGAACGGTCGCCTGGCCCGCAAGCACGCCGCCTACTACGCCGCCGTCGCGACCGGCTCGACCGCCCGCGCCCGCATCGACGCCGACGCCGCCGACATCAGCGCCCGCCTGCGCCAGCAGTTCGCCGCCAGCGCCTGAGCAGGCCCCGAGCCCGGGACTCCCGAACCCGGCACGATCCACACGCCACGCCCCCACCTCCTCCCTGGGTGGGGGCGTTGTGGTTCTCCCGATCACCCCATCGAGGACCGCGTGCCGCAGAACGGAAAAAGAAATCTGGACGTTCTCCTCAAGCCGGAGGGACGCCGGACGATCGAGGACCTGTCGGCACAACCCGCGGAGAACGGGCGCCGACCGTCGGCGGAGTCCGACGACAACTGCACAGCGCACCACCCCGACGCAACGGGCTGGCGCGCACCACAAGCACCAACGTGCTCAACGGATTGAGCTCGGCTTACCCCATCACCCGCACCAGCAGGTGACCCACCCGCACCCATCGGGTGCACGGATCCACACTCACGGAGGAGAACCGGATCATGCGTATCAACCAGAACATCGCCAGCATGAACGCCAACCGCAACCTGTCGCAGACGAGCAACCGTCTGGGCAAGTCGCTGGAGAAGCTCTCGTCGGGCTTCCGCATCAACCGCGCGGGTGACGACGCCGCCGGCCTCGTCATCAGCGAGAACCTGCGCTCGCAGGTGGGCGGCATGAAGGTCGCCGTCCGCAACGCCCAGGACGGCGTCTCGGTCGTGCAGACCGCAGAAGGCGCCCTCACCGAGGTCCACTCGATGCTGCAGCGCATCCGTGACCTGGCCGTCCAGGCCTCCAACACCGGCGCGAACGGCGGCGAGACCGGCGCATCGGTCGCCGCAGCCCAGGCCGAGGTCAACCAGCTGGTCGCCGCCATCGACCAGGTCGTGGACAACACCGCCTTCAACGGGCAGAACCTGCTGAACGGTGCGTCCACCCTCACCTTCCAGGTCGGCGCCAACGGCAGCGAGACCATCACCGTCGGCCTGTCGGACATGAACGCCGCCGAGCTGGGCGTCACCGCCACCAAGCTGTCGGACCTGTCCGCCGCCGCCTCGTTCTCCTCCAGCGCCACCGCTGCGAGTGACGCGATCGCCGTCGTCGACGCCGCCATCGCCCAGGTGTCGAGCTTCCGCGGGACCCTGGGTGCCACCCAGAACCGCCTCGAGCACACCATCAACAACCTGCAGGTCGCCACCGAGAACCTGTCCGCGTCCGAATCCCGCATCCGCGACGCCGACATGGCGCAGGAGATGACGGAGTTCACCCGCAACCAGATCCTCTCCCAGGCCGGCACGGCCATGCTCAGCCAGGCCAACAGCATCCCCCAGGGTGTCCTGAGCCTGCTGCAGGGCTAGGGGACCGCCGCACAACGCCAATAGCCAGACGGTCGGCGCACGGACGCGCCGGCCCGCACCACGCGCTGCATCCAGCTCAAGGAGGAGTAGGAAATGCGAATCAACCAGAACGTCATGAGCATGAACGCTCATCGCAACCTGTCCAGCACGCAGAACTCGCTGGGCAAGTCCCTCGAGAAGCTCTCGTCGGGCTTCCGCATCAACCGCGCCGGCGACGACGCCGCCGGCCTCGTCATCAGCGAGAACCTGCGCTCGCAGGTCGGCGGCCTCAAGGTCGCCACCCGCAACGCCCAGGACGGCATCAGCGTGATGCAGACCGCGGAAGGGGCCCTCACCGAGGTCCACTCCATGCTGCAGCGCGCTCGCGACCTGGCCGTCCAGGCCTCCAACACCGGCGCCAACGGCGGCCACACCGGATCGTCCGTCGCCGCTGCCCAGGCCGAGCTCGACGAGCTGGTCGGCGCCATCGAGCAGATCGCCGACACCACCAAGTTCAACGGCACCAGCCTGCTGAACAGCACCAACACCCTCACCTTCCAGGTCGGCGCCAACGGCAGCGAAACCGTCGCCGTCACCCTGGCCGACATGCAGACCGCGGCGCTGGGCATCGACACCCTCGTCTCGGGCCAGGCCGGCGACTTCGACTCCAGCGCGGGTGCCGCAAGCGCGGCCATCGCCACCATCGACGCCGCCATCAGCACGGTGTCTGCCTTCCGCGGAACCCTGGGCGCCACCCAGAACCGCCTCGAGCACACCATCAACAACCTCCAGGTCGCCACCGAGAACCTGTCCGCGTCCGAATCCCGCATCCGCGACGCCGACATGGCGCAGGAGATGACCAGCTTCACCCGCAACCAGATCCTGTCCCAGGCAGGAACCGCCATGCTCAGCCAGGCCAACAGCGTCCCCCAGGGCGTCCTCAGCCTGCTGCAGGGCTAGCGGCATCCACCACCACCCAACGTCAGGCGCCGACCACCGCGCCTGACCGCATACACCGACAGTTCTCCCCGCTTGGGCGGGAGGCACGTGCGCAGGTTCTGGGCGCACGGGTCTCCCGCCCTCGTGGATTTTCGGCGTTGTCGCCCCGACCACCGACGGTCAGCTGCCCGGCCCGAAACCGCTCAGGTCCGGCTTCGGCTGGCCGATACCAACGGTGTGACCGACGGACTGGTCACCGGCCGCCGGCCCCAGGGCGCGGCAGCCACGAGATCGCCATCAGCTTCAAGGAGGAAGTCTGGCAACCCCGTCCGGGTACGGACCCGGGCACCCGCGTCGTCGCACGCGTGCCACCAGGGACGGTGGCCGACCGAGGACGTGTCACAGGCCGTGCATCGCCACGACGACCGCGACGCCTCGCGGATCCTCCAGCGACGTGCACCAACACATCTCATGGACGAGCCGGCAAACCCCGGTCGGTCCGCCTGCCCGAAAACCTCGTGCGTTGCCTCAACTGCCTCGACCCCCAGCCGATGAGCACCTGACAGCGGCACGGAAGGACCCGGCCGCTGCTACGTCAACGTCATCGACTGGTGGTCAACCCAAATGGGCCTGAGGATCAATCAGAACATCATGGCGACGAATTCCCACCGGAATCTGTCGCAGACCCAGGGCGCGCTGAGCAAGAGCCTGGAGAAGCTCTCGTCGGGCTTCCGCATCAACCGTGCGGCCGACGACGCCGCCGGCCTGGTCATCTCCGAGAACCTGCGCTCGCAGATCGGTGGCGTCCAGACCGCCGTGCGCAACGCCCAGGACGGCATCTCCGTGGTGCAGACCGCCGAGGGTGCGCTGACGGAGGTCCACGCGATGCTGCAGCGCATCCGTGACCTCGCCGTCCAGGCCTCCAACGAAGGTGCCAACGGCGGCTTCGGTGGCGCGTCCGTGGCTGCCGCCCAGGCCGAGGTCACCCAGCTCGTGGACGCGGTCGACCAGATCGCCCAGAGCACCAAGTTCAACGGCACCTCCCTGCTGAGCGGGTCAGCCACACTGACGTTCCAGGTGGGCGCCAACTCCGGCGAGACCATCGACGTCGCGACCGCCGACATGACCATCACGACCGGCCTCGGCATCAACGGCATCGACTTCACGTCCGGATCCGGTGCTGCCGCCGCCGCGATCTCCACGATCGACGCGGCCATCGGCACGGTGTCGACCTACCGCGGCACGCTCGGGGCCACCCAGAACCGCCTCGAGCACCAGATCAACAACCTCCAGGTCGCCGCGGAGAACCTGTCCGCGTCGGAGTCGCGCATCCGCGATGCCGACATGGCCGCGGAGATGTCGACGTTCACCCGGAACCAGATCCTGTCCCAGGCCGGCACGGCCATGCTCGCCCAGGCCAACCAGGTCCCCCAGGGCGTCCTCAGCCTCCTGCAGCAGTAGCACGATCGCCGTCCGCTCCCCCGCGGCGGCGAACCGATACCCCGTTCGAGCCCGCTCGGACGGGGCGTCGACCGTTTTGCCTCGTGACGTGTTTGCCTCAGGTCGTGGCGGGACGTACCGATGAGTGTGTCGAGCGATCAACGGATTGATCCCCTCGACAGAACGACCTCGCACCCAGTTTCACGGAGGAAACGGGCCCATGCGCACCCATGCGAACGCGATGGCACATCGTGCCCATCGGCATCTCGCCAACCTGCAGGTGGCGTCAGCGAACCTGACGGCCTCGACATCACGCATCAGCGACGTCGACCTGGCCGCGGAGCTGTCCACCGTGTCGCGCACCAAGATCCTGTCCCGAGTCGGCACCGTGGTGCTGTCTCGGGCCAACGCCATGCCGCAACGAGTCCTCTTGTTGCTGGAGTAGGCGTTGAGAAGGGGCGGCGACCAACGGATTGGTCACCGTCACCCACCCCCGACCCGGGTGTGGGACGTCAGTAGACCCACTTCAAGGAGGAAGCAACGGGTATGCGTATCAACCAGAACACGATGGCGATGAACGCCCATCGCAACCTGTCCGGCACACAGAACTCGCTGGGCAAGTCCCTCGAGAAGCTCTCCTCGGGCTTCCGCATCAACCGAGCGGGTGACGACGCCGCCGGCCTCGTCATCTCCGAGACCCTGCGCTCGCAGGTCAGCGGCATCAAGACCGCCGTGCGCAACGCCCAGGACGGCGTCTCCGTCGTCCAGACCGCGGAAGGTGCCCTCACCGAGGTCCACTCGATGCTGCAGCGCATGCGTGACCTGGCCGTCCAGGCGTCCAACACCGGCGCCAACGGTGGCCTCGGCGGCGCGTCCGTCGCCGCTGCCCAGGCCGAGTTCACCGAGCTGCGCGACGCCATCCAGCAGGTCGCATCCACCACCGAGTTCAACGGCACCAGCCTGATGAGCGGCGCGTCGGCGAACCTGACCTTCCAGGTCGGGGCCAACGGCGGCGAGACCCTCACCCTGGCGACCGCTGACATGACCATCACGAGCGGCCTGACCATCCAGGCCCTCGACCTGACCGCCGATGCCTCCGGCGCGATCGCGGGAATCGACTCCGCCATCGCTGAGGTGTCGACCTACCGCGGGACCCTGGGTGCCACCCAGAACCGCCTCGAGCACACCATCAACAACCTGCAGGTCTCGGCGGAGAACCTGTCCGCGTCGGAGTCGCGCATCCGCGACGTCGACATGGCCGCGGAGATGACCAACTTCACCCGCAACCAGATCCTGTCCCAGGCAGGAACCGCCATGCTCAGCCAGGCCAACAGCGTCCCCCAGGGCGTCCTGAGCCTGCTGGGCTGATCACGGCCCGGGTCGTCCGGCCTGACCGGACGGCCCGGGACCCGTCGACGCCGTCGACGACCTCGAGGCCACGGGCCTCGATCCGGTGACCCCCAACGGACAACGGACTGTCCTCGGATCACCACGCATTCACCCCGCTCAAGGAGGAGCACCACATGCGCATCAACCAGAACACGATGGCGATGAACGCCCATCGCAACCTGTCCGGCACGCAGAACTCGCTGGGCAAGTCCCTCGAGAAGCTCTCGTCGGGCTTCCGCATCAACCGCGCCGGCGACGACGCCGCCGGCCTCGTCATCAGCGAGAACCTGCGCTCGCAGGTCGGCGGCCTCAAGGTCGCCACCCGCAACGCCCAGGACGGCATCAGCGTGATGCAGACCGCAGAAGGGGCCCTCACCGAGGTCCACTCCATGCTGCAGCGCGCTCGCGACCTGGCCGTCCAGGCCTCCAACACCGGCGCCAACGGTGGCGAGACGGGCGCGTCCGTGGCCGCTGCCCAGGCCGAGCTCGACGAGCTGATCGGCGCCATCGACGACATCGCCAACGACACCAAGTTCAACGGCACCAACCTGCTGAACGGCACCTCGACGCTCAGCTTCCAGGTCGGCGCCAACGGCGGCGAGACCATCTCGGTGACGCTCTCGGACATGAACGCCGCGGTGCTCGGCACCGGTGCGTCGTTCATCTCCGCGCTGGTCTCGGGCCAGGCCAACGACTTCGACTCCAGCGCTGGTGCCGCCAGCGCCGCGATCGCGGTCATCGACGCCGCCATCAGCCAGGTCTCGAGCTTCCGCGGAACCCTGGGTGCCACCCAGAACCGCCTCGAGCACACCATCAACAACCTGCAGGTCGCCACCGAGAACCTGTCGGCGTCCGAATCCCGCATCCGCGACGTCGACATGGCCGCGGAGATGACCAACTTCACCCGCAACCAGATCCTGTCCCAGGCAGGAACCGCCATGCTCAGCCAGGCCAACAGCGTCCCCCAGGGCGTCCTCAGCCTGCTCGGCTAGGCGTACTCGACGCCTGACCCGTCAGGCGTACCCGACGCCTGATCGCCAGGCGTCACGGACCCCCACGGCGGGCGGCCCGCTCCGGCGCCGCTCGCCGCCCACCCCCGCACATCCAGGCCACCGACCCGAGGGACGGATTCCTCGGTCGGTGACGCACGACGCCATTTCCCGCTCAAGGAGGAGCACACATGCGCATCAACCAGAACACGATGGCGATGAACGCCCATCGCAACCTGTCCGGCACACAGAACTCGCTGGGCAAGTCCCTCGAGAAGCTCTCGTCGGGCTTCCGCATCAACCGCGCCGGCGACGACGCCGCCGGCCTCGTCATCTCCGAGAAGCTGCGCTCGCAGGTCGGCGGCCTCAAGGTCGCCACCCGCAACGCCCAGGACGGCATCAGCGTCGTCCAGACCGCAGAAGGGGCCCTCACCGAGGTCCACTCCATGCTGCAGCGCGCTCGCGACCTGGCCGTCCAGGCCTCCAACACCGGCGCCAACGGCGGCCAGACCGGCGCGTCCGTCGCCGCTGCCCAGGCCGAGCTCGACGAGCTCATCGGCGCCATCGACGACATCGCCAACGACACCAAGTTCAACGGCACCAGCCTGCTGGACGGCACCTCGACGCTCAGCTTCCAGGTCGGCGCCAACGGCGGCGAGACGGTCTCCATCACCCTGTCCGACATGAACGCCGCCGTGCTGGGCATCAGCGGCGGTGACAAGCTGACGGACCTGTCCGCCGCCGCCTCGTTCTCCTCCGGTGCCTCGGCTGCCAGCGACGCGATCGCGGTCATCGACGCCGCCATCAGCCAGGTCTCGAGCTTCCGCGGAACCCTGGGTGCCACCCAGAACCGCCTCGAGCACACCATCAACAACCTCCAGGTCGCCACCGAGAACCTGTCGGCGTCCGAATCCCGCATCCGCGACGTCGACATGGCCGCGGAGATGACCAACTTCACCCGCAACCAGATCCTGTCCCAGGCAGGAACCGCCATGCTCAGCCAGGCCAACAGCGTCCCCCAGGGCGTCCTCAGCCTCCTCGGCTAGCAGCACGGACACACAGTGGACGCGGTCCGACCGCGCGACGCGTCCACGACGGTGATGGGAGGACGACCGCACGGTCGTCCTCCCGCTGCCGTTGCCGGGCCCCGGTGATCCCGGCGCCGACGAACCCCACACCAGCACACGGAGGTGCAGACGATGGATCCGATCCGGACGGCGTCCCCCGCCGTCGCCCCCGACGCACAGCGCACACCGCCGCTGACGTCGGTTCCCAACACCATGTCCCGTCCCCCGGACGGGCAGCCCGACCTGCCCACGGCTGCAGAGGTGATCGAGTCCGCCGACCGGACCCGACAGGACACCGCGCGCCGCGTCGCCCATGCGATCGCCGCCCCCCAACGGCGGCGGGTCGAGGTCGAGTGGCATGCGGCCAGCCTCGGCTACGTGCACCGAATCCTCGATCCGGCCAGCGGACGACAGCTCCAGCAGTTCCCGGCTGCTCAGGTTCTGGACATGGTGGACGATCTGATGAGACAGATACAGGAGGAGCAGTAGCCCGTGGCAACGTTCGGCATCGATGGCCTCGCGTCCGGTCTGGACACGTCAGGCATCATCAACCAGCTGATCCAGCTGGAACGACAGCCCCAGGTCCGCCTCGAACAGCGGATCTCCAACAACGACGCGGCCATCGCGTCGCTGCAGAAGTTCTCCTCGTCCTTCGACAACATCAAGACCCTGTCGAAGGCGCTGGCGGGTTCGGCCAGGACCTTCGTGCCCGTGCAGGCGTCGACGTCCACCGACAGCGTCGTGGCGACCGCGTCGCCCGGCGCCGAGCAGGGCTCCTTCACCTTCACCGTCGACCAGCTCGCCGCCACCCATCGGCTGGTGTCCGGCGGCACGACCGCGGCGTCCACCGACGTCGTCGCCACTCCGAACTCGACGGTTCGCATCACCGTCGACGGCACCGACTACGACGTCGACACCGGTGACGGCACGCTGTCGAGCCTGATCGCCAACATCAACGACCCGGCGCAGCCGTGGTCGGCCCTGCCCGTCACCGCACAGGCGGTCAACACCGGAAGCGGCTTCAAGCTGCAGCTCACGTCGGGGTCCAGCGGCGCGGGCGGCACCTTCACGATCGACACGACGAACCTCGACGCCACGTTCGCCGCCGGCATGCCGGTGCTGACGCAGGGCCGGGACGCCCAGGTCACCATCGGCGACGGGCCTGGCGCCTACGCGGTGACCTCGTCGACCAACACCTTCAACGACGTCATCTCCGGCGTCAGCTTCACCGTCACCGAGGCCAGCGCCTCCCCCATCACCCTGTCCGTCGACGCCGACCCCGACGCCCTCGTCGACCAGGTCAGCGAGCTCGTCGACGCGATCAACTCCTTGATCACCGGCATGGACCAGGCGCTCGACAGCGGCCTCGACGGCAAGAAGGGATCGTTGTCCAACGACCCCACGATGCGGTCGTTGCGAACCCAGCTGCTCAACGCCGTGACCTACAGCGTCGGCAACTCCTACTTCCAGTCCGCAGGGCTGATCGGCATCGAGTCCACCCGCGACGGGAAGCTGGAGTTCGACGAGACGGCCTTCCGCGAAGCCCTCACCGAACGACCCGACGACGTCGTCGCCATGTTCCGCTCCGACGACGCCGGCAACCCGGGACTGGCCCAGCGGCTGGAAACGCTCGCCACCCAGGCGACCACGCTCAACACCGGCGTGTTCGCCACGGCCATCGAGGCACGCGAGTCGACCAACCGAACGATGGAGGACCAGATCGCCGCGATCGACATCCGTGTCGAGCTGCGACGCACCGCCCTCCAGCGTCAGTTCTCCGCCCTGGAGGTCGCACTCTCGGGCATGCAGGCGCAAGGTGACTGGCTGGCCAGCCAGCTGCCCCAGCTGCAGGCCAACTCGCCCAAGTAGATGACGTCGACCCAATCCGGGTCCGGCACTCCGACAGCCCGTCCTCCTGCCGATATGAGGACGTCCATCCCACAACCGACACCCGGAAGGGTCCCGACTCGCCATGACGCTCGCCAGCGCCCGACGCCGGTACGTGACCGACGCCATCCAGACCGTCAGCCCCCAGCAGCTCGTCGTCATGCTCTACGACCGCCTGCTGCTGGACATCACCCGTGCGGGTGAGGCCCTGGAGCGTCGTGACCTCGAGACCGTCAACGCCCAGCTCACCCACGCGCAGGACATCGTCCTGGAGCTGGAGTCCAGCCTGAACCCCGACCTGTGGTCGGGCGGCCCCACGCTCGCGGCGCTGTACCGGTTCCTCCACAACGAGCTGATCACGGCCAACGTCACCAAGGACGCAGCGCGGATCGAGATCTGCCGAGGACTGGTCGACCCCCTCGCAACGGCGTGGCGCCAGGCCGCGTCCGGACTTGCCGAGGGCCTGACCTCTCGGGCGGCAACCGCCCAGCAGCTGCACCAGGACACCCAGTCCATGCAGGCCGTCACGACGTGACCACCCCGCTGGCCTGGGCGGCCGCGCTGGACGCCTACGAAACGCGCCTCAACGCCGTTCGCGATGCACTCGCCAGCGGCGACCTCGCCGGCGTGCCGCCGTTCCTGCCACCCGACGGGCTCGGCACGATGCCGTCGGTCGCCGTCGAACGTGCCGTCGCGCTGCTCGAACGTTCCCGCGAGCTCGAACGGCTCGTGGACCGGGCCCTGTCGGTCGTCGCCGACAAGCTCGAGCAACGTCCGACCCAGCCAGCCCCCCGGCGGGCCAGCCGTCTGGACGTCACCGTCTGACGCAACCTGCCCCTCACGCCGACCGGCCCGATCGGCGTCGCTTCAGGTCGTACATCCGGGCGTCGGCACGCGACAGCACGTCGTCCAGCGTTTCGTCGGGTCGGCGCGTGGCGATCCCCACCGATGCCTCGACGCCGCCGGTGGCCAACGCCTTGTCCACACGACTGATCAGCGTCTCGGGCACCGCGGGCGCGGGCGCCGCGATGATCGCGAACTCGTCGCCGCCGATGCGGAAGGCCATGTCGGAGGCACGGACGATGCTGGACAGCGCTGATCCTGCAGCCCGCAGGTAGCGGTCACCCGCCGCATGGCCCTCGGTGTCGTTGCGGACCTTCAACCCGTCCAGGTCCATGACCAGGATCGAGGCGGAGGAGCCGAAGCGACGGCAGCGTGCCTCCTCCAGCTTCAGCATCAGCTCGAACGCCCGCCGGTTGGGCAGGCCGGTCAGGGCGTCGGTGCGGGAGGCGACCTTGGCCAGGTCCAACCGCCGTTGAAGGCGGTCTCGTTCGAGGTCCAGGGCGAGCGCGGTGGTCAGGAGGTCCGCGATCTGCAGCAGGAACGGCTCGAGGGTGTCCAGGGGCACGGTGGACCGTCCCGGGTCGATGCCGCACAGCGTGCCGAACAACCCCTCGCCCTCGATCGCCAGCGGGAGGCCGACGTAGGTCTCGATGTCGAGCTGGTCGAAGACGGGGGCCTGGCGGTACACGGGCAGGGCCGACGCCTTGGTAGTGATGTTCGGTCCCTCGCCCTCCACCATCCTCGAACAGAAGCTGTCGGACCAGCGAAGCACGCTGTTGGGTGCCACGTCGTACCCCTGGCCGACCGCATCGAGGACGACCCAGTCGTCACCGACGACGCGGGTGACCATCCACGTTCCCATCGGCACGTGGGCCTGCAGGAACTCCAGCGTCCGCCGGGCCGCGTCCTCGAAGTCCGCCGCGACCGGCTGGCCGCCCATGCCGAGGGGGACGGGCTGCAGTGGCGCGGGCCGGTCGCCCAGCACATCCTCCACCGCGTCGCGCAGGGCGTCGGGGCCAGCGTCCTTCGGCACGACCGCGGCTGCCCCGAGCCGCTTGGCCCGCTCCCTCAGCCCGGGTTCGATGCTGCCGCTGTGCACGATGACGGGCACCGCCACGGCCTGCAGGATGGTCTCCAGCGAGTTGATGCCGTCGATGTCGGGCAGGCCGAGGTCGACGACGACGACGTCGAAGGCGCCTCGTTGCAGGGCGAGCATCTCCAGGGCGCCGAACATGGTGTCGACCGGCGCCACGTGCACCCCTGCCGGTTCGAGCTCTGCGGCGACCAGCACCTGGTGGGCCGGATCGTCCTCCACGAGCAGGACCACGGGATCGATCGACCTCGTCGACGGCGGCGGTGCGGGATGCATGGTGGTCCTGACGTTGCTGGGTCCCCCGCACGACGACCGACCATGCGGCGAGGGCCGTCCGTCGCGATCGAAACGATAACCGGCGATCGCGATTCCGCGCACGAACGACACCTCGCAGACAGACACGGCACGACCGTTCACCCCATCCCGCTCCGCGATCTTTTCGTCACGCTCTGCTAAGGGCGCTGGGCTGGTGGCCGATCGGAGGACCTGACGCGAAGGATCGTGTCGTACCCACCGCCATGGATCGGCGGCAACCCCGTTGACCTGACCGATCCTGGAGGCATACCCGTGGTGTACGACGTCACCTCGGCCGCGTTGCACTCGGCCCTCAGCGGCCTGTCGACGAGGCGCCGCGTGATCGCCGACAACATCGCCAACGTCGACACGCCGTACTACCTGGCTGGTCGCGTGTCGTTCGAGGACTCCATCCAGCGCGCCCTCCAGGGCGCCCGCACCGGGCGAGTCGACGCGGCAGCAGTCGGGACCGTGGCCGCCGACCGGACGACGTCGGACGCCGCCACGCGCCTGAACGGCAACAACGTGAACCTCGACGACGAGGTCGTGTCCCAGACCACCAACGAGCTGGCCTACTCCACGGTCCTCGAGGCGATGAACGGCAAGTTCCGCCTGCTCCGCACCGCGATCAGCCAGGGGGCGTAGCGCATGAGCATGTTCGGCGCGATCAGCACCGCCCACTCCGGTCTGCGAGTGCACCGCACGTGGCTCGACGCCACGTCGGACAACATCGCCAACCTCAACACCGTCCGCAGCACCGACGAGCCCGCGTTCCAGGCACGCTACGTGATGGCCCAGGCCGTCGAGGGTGCCGGGGCCCGCGTCGCTGGTGTGGAGTACGGCAGCGCCGAGGGACGTCTGGCCCACCAGCCCGACCATCCCCTGGCCGACGCCGACGGGATGGTGCGCCTGCCCGACATGGACATGGGGTCCCAGATGACCTCGCTCATGCTGGCCCAGCGCGGCTATCAGGCGAACCTCAGCGTCGTCGAGACCGCCCGCGACGCCTACCGCGCGGCCCTGCAGCTGGGGCGGTCCTAGGCCATGGCGATCCCCCCGATCAGCGCACGCCCCATGGGCGGCACCGGACCCATCGCCCGGCCCACCATGGCCCCCACCGGTGGGCAGCCAGCGGCTGGCCAGGCCGGCGCGACCGACGAGGCAGGCTTCGGCAAGGCCATCGCCGACGCCCTCGGGTCGGTCCAGGAGACCCACCAGGTCGCCGACGGACTCGCCCAGCAGGCCGCGACCGGACAGCTGGAGAACGTCCACGACTACATGATCGCCGCCACGCAGGCGCAGCTCGCCACCGAGCTCACCGTCGCCGTGCGCAACAAGGCGCTGGAGTCGTTCAACGAGATCATGAGGATGCAGGTCTGATGAGCGCAGGAACCACCAATGGCTGACACCATCACCCGCGAGCGCTCGCCGCAGCAGCTCGCCGAGCAGGCCCGCGGCAAGGCCAACGACGTCCTGTCGGGGTTCACCACCGGGCAGAAGACGACGACGGCCCTGGCCATCCTCGCCCTGCTGGCCGCCGGCATGTTCTTCATGCGCTGGGTCTCCGAGCCGTCCATGGCTCCGCTGTTCACCAACCTCGAGGCCGAGGACGCCGCCGCGATCACCGACGAGCTGACCGCACGCGGGGTGGACTACGAGCTCAGCGACGGCGGCCGGACCGTCATGGTCCCCCGATCCGACCAGCTGGGCCTGCGCCTGGACATGTCCTCCGCGGGCCTCGTGCCCTCAAACACCGCCGGGTACTCCCTGCTGGACGAGAACGGCATCACCACCTCGGAGTTCCAGATGCGCGTGGACTACCAACGCGCGGTCGAGGGTGAGCTGTCACGCACCATCTCCGCGATGGAGGCCGTCGAGTCGGCCATGGTGCACCTGGTCATCCCCGAGGAGGACCTCTTCGTCCAGGACAACGAGCGCGCAACCGCCTCGGTCCTGCTCAACACCATGGGCGACCTGACCCCGATGCAGGTGCAGGCCATCGTCAACCTCGTCTCCGGCAGCGTCCAGGGACTGACGGCCGACCAGGTCACCGTCACCGACTCGGCCGGCAACCTGCTGCACCAGCCGGGCGAGGACGGCACCAGCGCCGCCGCAGGCGACATGCGCCAGTACCAGACCAGCACCTTCGAGTCCCGCCTCGCCGCTGACGTCACGACCATGCTCCAGCAGGTCGTCGGCCCCAACAACGCCGTGGTCACCGTCACGGCCGACCTGAACTTCGACCGCATCCAGCAGACGACCGAGACCTTCGGCAACGCCGCCGGAGGCGTCAACGGCATCCCTCTGGAGTCCACCACGACCACCGAGAGCTACGAGGGCGTTGGCGCCCCGTCGGTCGGTGTCCTCGGTCCGGACGGCCAGCCGCTCGTGGGTGCCGAGGGCGAGACGACCAACTACACCCTCAGCGACGGCTCGACGCGCTTCGCCGTCGACCGGTCCGTGCAGGACATCCTCAGCGCCCCGGGGTCGGTCGACCGACTCTCCGTGGCCGTCCTCCTGGACGCCAACCGCGAGGGTGCCGACGCCGCCGAGGTCCAGGCGCTGGTCGAGGCCGCGGTCGGCTTCGACGCCGCCCGAGGCGACGTCATCGAGGTCTCCGCCCTGCCCTTCGACGCCACCGCCGCCGAAGAGGCCGCGGCTGCCGCGGAGGCCGCTGCTGCAGCCGCCAGCCAGGAGCGCATGTTCGACCTGATCCGCACGATCGGTTCGGTGCTGATCGTGATGATCGTCCTCTTCCTCGCCTGGCGCTCGGCCCGCAAGTCCCTGCCCCAACGACAGGCCGAGACCATCCCGCTGGACCTGGCCTCCCTCGAGGCCGGCGTGGCCGAGGAGGACACGGCGACCGGCGACCTGCTCAGCGACGAGGAGCTCCACGAGCTCGAAGCCGGTCCGGACCTGACCGAGGAGGTCGCCAGCCTCATCGATGGTCAGGGTGACGAGATGGCCGGCCTGCTGCGCGGCTGGATGGCGTCATGAGCGCGATCGCGGAGATCAGCGAGCTGAACGGCACGCAGAAGGTCGCGATCCTGTTGATGGCCATCGGCAAGGACCGTGCCGGACGCATCCTCAAGACCATGCGCGAGTCGGAGGTGGCCGAGGTGGCTGCCGAGATCGCTCGCCTCCCCACGGTGCCCACGGAAATCGTGGACAGCGTGCTCACGGAGTTCCGTGACATGGCCTCGGCGAAGGTCAACATCGCCACCGGCGGGCTGGAGTTCGCCCGCGCCATGCTCGAGGTGTCCCTGGGGGACGAGAAGGCCTACGAGATCATGGACCTGCTCGCCGCGCAGATCCACGAGGCGCCCTTCGAGTTCCTCCGCAACACCGATCCCCGTCAGGTCCTGTCGTTCATCTCCGAGGAGCACCCGCAGACCATCGCGCTGGTCCTGGCACACATGCTGCCCGACGCCGCCGCCATGGTGCTGGGCAGCCTGCCCGAGGGGCTGCAGCGTGACGTGGCGGTTCGGGTGGCGCTGATGGACCGGACCTCCCCCGAGGTCATCGAACGCGTCGAGCGGACCCTCGAACGCAAGCTGTCCTCGGTGCTCAGCCAGAGCGACTTCTCCGAAGCCGGCGGCGTGGACGCGCTCGTGGAGATCCTCAACCGCGCGGACCGCGGAACCGAACGCCTGATCCTGGAAGGCCTCGAGCTGGCGAACTCCGAGCTCGCCGACGAGGTGCGTCAGCTGATGTTCGTCTTCGAGGACATCACCACCCTCGACGACCGGTCGGTCCAGCTCATCCTGCGCCAGGTCGACAACAAGGACCTGGCTGTCGCCCTCAAGGGCGTGCCCGCGACGGTCAAGGAGAAGATCCAGCGGAACATGTCCGAGCGGGCGGGCGCGGCCCTGATGGAGGAGATCGACCTGATGGGTCCGGTCCGACTCAAGGACGTCGAGACCGCGCAGGGATCCATCGTGCGGGTCATCCGCACCCTGGAGGAAGCCGGCCAGATCGTCCTGAGCAGGAGCGGTGATGAGTTCGTCGAGTGACCGTGCCCCCCGCGTGGGCATCCTCCGCGGGGCGGTCGCCGGCCGTCCTGCCGTGGTACCCGCCATGTCGGATCCCCGCCGTCCGCGGGGTGTGCCTCAGGTCGACGCCGCCGCGCTGGCGGCCCTGCACGAACAGGCCCAGCGGGAGGGATGGCAGGCCGGCTACGAGGCCGGCCTCGCCGCTGGCCAGCAGGACGCCCACGATCGGGCAGCCGAGGCCGAGCAGCGCCACCGCGCCGCCCTCGATGCCCTGCTGGGAGCGGTCGCCGACCTCCGCCATCGCGAGGTCGCGTCCCTCGAGCACGTGGCCGACCAGACCGCCCTGCTGGCCCTGCGCATCGCCGAGATCGTGCTGGAACGGGAGATCACCTCGGCCAGCGACCCCGGCCGCGATGCCATCGCCCGGGCGATCGACCTCGTGCCGGAGGAAGGGGACGTGCGCATCCGCATGAACCCTGCCGACATCCAGGCGATGGGCCAGGTCGAGGACCTGATGCCCGGCCGTGGCGTCGAGCTGATCGCCGACCCGACGGTCACCTCCGGTGGGTGCGTCGTCAACGTGGACGCGACGCGGATCGACGCCCAGATCCCGACCGCGCTCGGTCGGGTCGCCGAGGTCCTGCGCTGACCAGCGTGGGAAAGATTGACGCTCAGCTAATCCCCGGTCACTGCGAGCCGATCTAGAGCCTGACGCGAGGGACCGTGTCACGAGTACATCGCCAGGGATCGGCGATCATCCGCCAGCTCCATGCTGCCCGCAGCCGGAGCCACGATCCCCGAAGGACCCTCGCGTGCCCAGCGACCTCGGAACGCTTGCCTCTCCCCTCGACCGCGTCCTCGCGCGGGCGACGGCGGCGGCCCCTCCCGTCGTCAGCGGCAGGGTCACGCGCGTGGTGGGCCTCAACCTCGAGGTCGACGGCCTGCGCGCAGCGATCGGTGACGAGATGGTCGTCCACACCGGCAACGGGTTGCTGCCCGCCGAGGTCGTGGGGCTCAGCGATCACGGGCTGATCTGCATGGCCTACGGCGACCTCATGGGCGTCGGCATCGGCGACCGGGTCGTCGCCACGGGCAACGCCCAGACCATCCGCGTCGGCGCCGAGCTGCTCGGTCGTGTGGTCGACGGGCTCGGCCAGCCCCTCGACGGTGGCCCGCCGCTGGAGGTCCGCGGCGACGGCCACTGCGTGGAGGTCACCCTCGACGGCACGCCACCGCACCCGCTGCGCCGCCAGCGGGTCGAGGTGCCGCTCGGCGTCGGCGTCAGGGCCATCGACACCCTCATCCCCTGCGGTCGTGGCCAGCGCATGGGCATCTTCGCCGGCTCCGGTGTCGGCAAGTCCTCGCTGCTCAGCATGATCGCCCGCGGCAGCGACGCCGACGTCACGGTGCTCGCCCTGATCGGCGAGCGTGGCCGTGAGGTCCGCGAGTTCATCGAGCACGACCTGGGCCCCGAGGGACTGGCCCGTTCCGTCGTGGTCGTCGCGACATCCGACCAGCCGGCCCTGGTCCGGCTGCGCGCCGCGTTCGTCGCCACCCGGATCGCCGAGCACTTCCGCGATCAGGGCTCCGACGTCCTGCTGATGATGGACTCCCTCACCAGGTTCTCCATGGCGCAGCGCGAGATCGGCCTGGCCGCCGGCGAACCGCCCGCCACCCGCGGCTACCCACCCAGCGTCTTCACGCTGATGCCGAAGCTGCTGGAGCGGGCCGGCTGCGGCGAGACCGGGTCCATCACCGGCCTGTACACCGTGCTGGTCGAGGGCGACGACATGCAGGACCCCGTCGGTGACGCCGCCCGCTCGATCCTCGACGGCCACATCGTCCTGTCCCGCCGGCTGGCCACCGCCGGCCACTTCCCCACGATCGACGTGCTCGAGTCCGCGTCGCGTGTCGCCAACCGCGTCACCAACGCCGACCAGCGCGACGCCGCCACGGAGCTGCGACGGATGATGGCCGCCCTGCGCGACGCCCGCGACCTGGTCGACATCGGTGCCTACGTCCCCGGCTCCAACGCCGACGTCGACCGGGCCCTCGCCCTGGACCCGGCCATCACCCGGTTCCTCCAGCAGCCGATGGACGAGCTGACGCACCCCGAGCTGTCGTGGCGGACCCTGCGCCAGATCCTCGGGCACGGCCGCACGGACGCCGCGAGCGGTGCTGCCCGATGAAGCGCTTCGCCTTCCGGCTGTCCCGTGTCCAGCGCGTGCGCGAGATCGAACGTGACCGTGCCCGCGGCGAATGGGCTCGTGCCCGCGCCCAGCAGACCGCTGCCGAGCAGCAGCTGCAGACGCTCCGGGCGGACGCCGCTGCAGAGGCCAACGGCCTCGGCACCGGCACCGTCATGACCACCGCCGACGTCCGCGCAGCGGCCTTCCGTGCCAGCCTGCGTGCCCGCGCCGCCGAGATGGCCACCATGGAGCTGGCCCGGGCTCGGGAGGCGACCGAGGCGCGTGCCGCCGAGCTCCTGGCCGCCAACACCGCGGTCGACGCCCTCGACAAGCTCGAGCAGCGACACCGGGAGACCTGGGAGGCCGACGCCCGACGCCACGAGGCAGCCGTGCTCGACGACGTCGCCACCACCCGGTCGGCCCGTGTCCCCGAGGGACGACGATGAGCCCGACGCCGAGCCTGTCGGTCGCCAGCCGGATCGCCTCGATCGAGTCGAGGATCGCTGGACTGCGCGGCATCACCTCCAGCGGCTCCGCCGTGCTGGGCTCCGACGAGCTGTTCGCCCAGCAGCTCGCCCGCCAGAACGGCGCGACCGCGAGGACCGTGTCCGCGGCACCATCGGCCCCAGCCCAGGCCACCTCGACGCTGCCCACGACCTCGACGCTGCCGACCACGTCGGTGCTGCCCGCCATGGCGGGAGCCACGGGCGGCAGCAGCCAGGGTGCAGCGGTGTCCGCCACCGCGCTGCCGTACTACGGACGACAGGAGGGCGTGGTCACCGGTGGCCCCATCGGCCGTCTGGGCGACAGCGCAGAGGCCGCCCTGCAGCCGGGTGCGGACTTCGGCGAGGCCGTCGTGGCCCTGGCCCAGCGCGAGCTCGGCACGCCCTACGTCTGGGGTGGCGAGTCCCATGCCGAGGGCGGGTTCGACTGCTCCGGACTGGTCCTGCACGCCTACCGCCAGGCGGGGATCGAGCTGCCCCGCGTCAGCCGTGACCAGGCCCGGGTCGGGGAGGCCGTCCCGTCGCTGGACCAGGCCATCCCCGGCGACCTCGTGGCCTTCGGCTCCCCGGTGGACCACATCGGCATCTACGCCGGCGACGGCATGATGGTCGTCGCGCCGCGCACCGGTGACGTCGTGAAGATGCAGCGGATCACCAGGACACCGACGGCCATCCGTCGGATCGTGCCCGAGGGAACCGTCGTGGCACTGCCAGAGGCGACCTCGACGACCACCACGACCTCGGGCCCCACGGCAGCCAGCGAGGGTCCCCTGGTCGGGGTGCCGTTCGCCGCCGAGCTCAACGCCGCCGCCCAGCGCCACGGCATCGACCCGCGGCTCCTGGCCGCCGTCGCCCGCGCCGAGTCCGGCTACGACCCCACCGCCCAGTCCCCCGCCGGGGCCCAGGGGCTGATGCAGATCATGCCGGCCACGGCTGCCGAGCTCGGGGTCGACCCGTTCGACCCCGCCCAGGCCGCCGACGGCGCCGCCCGCTACCTGTCCCAGCAGCTGTCGGCGTTCGGCACCACCGAGCTGGCGCTGGCCGCCTACAACGCCGGGCCGGGCAACGTCCGCCGGTACGGCGGGATCCCGCCCTTCACCGAGACCCAGACCTACGTGCAGCGGGTCATCGGGTTCATGGGAGCCATCTGATGTACACACCCCCGACCGCCATGCCGATCCAGGCCCCCACCGCGCCTCGGACGATCCCCACGATCGCGGACGGCCGCCGGCCGAGCCAGCCCGACGAGCGGTTCGGCGCGATGCTCAACACCGCGGTCGCCGCACAGGAGGGTCCCGACCGTCCCGACGCCGACATCGGCGCCGCAGGGGATGCCCCTGCCGAGGAGCGCGCCGTCGATGACACCACCGTGGACGACCGGTCCGTGGAGGACGGGACGAACGAGGGCAGCGGCATCGCCGGGGACGACCCCGTGGACGCCGATCAGGAGGTCGAGGCGACCGACGGCGACGCGGGTGGCGAGGTCCCCGTCGGGGACACCGGCCATGCCACCCCCCCGGTCGCCACCGATCCTCCGGCACCGCAGGTCGACCTCCCCACGACGGAACCGGCCGACGACGACGCAGGGGTCACCGACCCGGCAGGCCCGGAGGCCACGCCCGACGCAGCGGTCGACGCGGACCGGGGCCCGACGATCGCCGCCGAGGCCACGATGTCAGCGGGGTTCCGCGCGCGGCTGCAGGCCGCCGGAACGTCCACCACCAGCGAGGGTGCGACCGTGGGCGACGCCGTCGTGTCGGACCCCGTCGTCGCCGCCACCGCCCACCCAGGGACGGAGGGTGCTGCGCCTGTCACCGCCGGCGCCGACGTCGACGCGGACGCCGACATCGCAACCGCCAACGCCCCCTCGCTGGAGGACGGGGACGCCCCGTCCACGGCGGCAGCCGATGGACCCGTCGCCGAGCCACTCGGGACGGCCTCGACGGCCTCGACCACCGGCACCGGCCCGACCACCGGCACCGGCCAGGCCGCCGTGACCACCCCGGCGCCCGTTGCCCCCACGACGGTGACGACCACCGCCGCCCCGACTGCCCCCTCCGCGGGGACGGTGCCACCGCAGGTCCCCGTGGCCGGTCAGCTCGCATCCGCCGTCGCCGCCATGCAGCGTCGTGGGGACGGGGAGTACGTGGCCAGCCTGGACCTGCACCCCGCCGAGCTCGGCCGGGTCCGCGTGGAGATCGAGATCCGCGCCGGCGTCGTCAACGTGCAGGTCGCCGCGGAGCAGGCCGGCACGCGTGGACTGCTGCACGACCAGCTGGCCGACCTGCGCGCAGCGCTGGAGCAGGGCGGCATGGACACCGGACAGCTCGACGTCGCCTCCCACGGGTTCGGCCACGACCGCGACGACGGCGATGGCGGCGCCGATCGGTCCAGCCCCCCCGAGGCGACCAGCATCGCCTCCTCACCGTTGTCCCCCATCCCCTCCCCGACCCTCGTCGACCTGCCCTCGGGCCGGATCGACGTCCGACTCTAGGAGCGCCCGTGCCCGACGCCATCAGCGCCGCGACGACCACCCCCCAGGTGGTCACCAGCGACACGCCGACCCTCGACCCGTCGTTGCTGCAGACCCCCGACAGCTTCGACCAGGAGATGTTCCTGCAGCTGCTCGTCGCCCAGCTGAAGTACCAGAACCCCCTCGACCCCATGGACTCCAGCGAGTTCATGGCCCAGAGCGCCCAGTTCACCACCGTGGAGAAGCTCGAGCAGCTGACCACGAGGATCGGTGAGTCGATCGCCAACGACCGCCTCGGCACCGCCACCGGCCTCATCGGCCGCCAGGTGTCCTACACCCGTGCCGATGGCAGCGCCGCTGCCGGCGACGTGACCTCGGTCCGCTTCGAACCGTTCGGCCCCGTCCTCGTCCTCTCCGACCGCACCGAGATCGGCATGGCCGACATCGCGTCGGTCTCCGCTCGCACCGCCTGACCCTCGCCCCTCCCACTCCCCCCAGACCCCGCAAGGAAGGACCCCGCAATGCTTCGCTCGATGTACTCCGGAATCTCCGGACTCCGCAGCCACCAGATCTACATGGACACCGTCGGCAGCAACATCGCCAACGTCAACACCACCGGCTACAAGTCATCCGGTGTCATCTTCTCCGACATGCTCAGCCAGGTCCTGACCGGCGCCGGCGCGCCGGGCGAGCTGGCCGGTGGCACCAACCCCGCCCAGGTCGGCCTCGGGACCCGCATCGCCGGGATCCAGACCAGCTTCGTGCAGGGAGCCACCCAGCTGACCGGCCGGGCGACCGACATGGCCATCCAGGGCGACGGGTTCTTCGTCGCCCGGGCGGGCAACGAGAACCTCTACACCCGTGCCGGGTCGCTGTCCTTCGACGCCAACGGCGCGCTGGTCACCCCCAGCGGCGGGATCATCCAGGGCTGGACGGCCAACGCCGACGGCGTGGTCGACATCAACTCGCCCGTCCGTGACCTCACGGTGCCGATCGGGCAGATCCTGCAGCCCAGCGAGTCCACGTCGGTCCAGCTCGGCGGCAACCTGCCGGCCGACGCCGCCGTCGGCGAGGCGATCGTCACGACCATCGACATCGTCGATGCCCAGGGCACGGCCCTGCCGCTGACCCTCACGTGGACCAAGACCGGCGACGACGCCTGGGAGGTGTCCGCCACCACACCCGACCCGGCCAACCCGGGTGCCACCCTGGACCTGATCAGCCCGGCAACGCCCGTCACGTTCGACGCCACCACCGGGCTGCCGAGCATCGCGTCGGCCACGATCGCCACCGCCGGGCTGCCCGGTGAGTGGGCCGGGGCGGACATCACCGTTGACTTCGGCGAACCCGGCGACCCCGACGGGCTGGTGCAGTTCTCCGGCGAGCAGACCATGACGGCGCTCGACCAGGACGGATCGGAGATCGGGTTCCTGCGTTCGTTCTCCATCGATCCGTCAGGGCTGATCTCCGGGGTGTTCTCCAACGGCATGCGCCGCGACCTCGGCCAGGTCGCGCTGGCCGCGTTCAACAACCCGACCGGCCTGGAACGCGCAGGCGACACCGCGTTCCGCGCAACCGGGAACTCCGGCGAAGCCACCATGGGCGTCGCGGGGACCGGGCCGTTCGGTGCCATCGCCGGGGGCACCGTGGAGATGTCCAACGTGGACCTCGCCGCGGAGTTCACCAACATGATCTCCGCCCAGCGTGGCTTCCAGGCCAACTCACGGGTCATCACCGCCAGCGACGAGATCCTGCAGGACCTCGTCAACATGAAGCGCTAGTGACGTACCCGGGTCACCGAGGGCACCTCGCTGATCCAGCCGGACCCGGGGTGCCGCCACCGGCCCCCCACGGCGCACGCTGTCGTACCATCCCTGCTCGGTCCCACCGGGCGGGGATGGTCCGTTTCCGGGGGAGGGTCCGCCGGTCCAAGGGGTCAGCCAGATGTTCGTGTGCAGCAGTCGGTCACCGCGTCGTCGTGTCCGGGGGGTGACCGTCGTCGCCGTCGCCCTCGTCGCGGCCGTGCTGACGGCGCTGCCGGCGTCCGCCAGCGAGGAGTGCCTGGCCGACGCCGACGGCGACCTGGTGGACCTCGTCACCGGGAACACGGCCACGAACCCCAACGGCGACCTGCGCGCGATGTGCGTGACCCATTCCCCCGGCACGCTGGTGCTGCATGCCCGGCTCGGCGGGGCCACCGACGTGGCCACCCACCCGGCATGGGAACCGGGACGATCCGCGCTGGTCTTCCAGGTCGACGTGGACCCGCCTGCGCCCGGTGGGGAGGGCACCCACGAGTACGACGTCGTCATCGGACGCGCCGCGGGCGAACCCGCCTGGACCGTGCAGCGCGCCGATGACGGAGAGGTCGTGTGCGGAGACGTGTTCCCGGCCGACGGCCTTCCCACGGACCGGCTGCCCACGTTCGACCTGACCCTCGCCACCGCCGACTGCCTGCCCACCCCCGACGGCGCCGCCCCCTCCGCGGTCCGTGTCGGCACCTTCCTGATCTTCGCCGAGGCAGGCAGCAACTCCACGCTGGACGAGATGCCGTCGGCGACCGAGCTCTACGGGGGCACGGTGGACACCGCACCGCGCCCCGACGAGGTCCCGCACGCCGGGGTGATCCGCGTCGACGGGCGCACACGGATCGAGACGGCCATCGCGGTCAGCCAGCAGGCGTTCCCCGCGGAGGACAGCGCCGGAGCCGTCGTCCTCGCCACCGGCCGTCCGCCCACCGCGGACGGCACCGCCCCCGTGTCCAGCCCCGATGCGCTGGCGGCCGCACCGCTGGCAACCCACGTCGGCGGGCCCGTCCTGCTCGTCGGCAGCCCCGGACCGGGTCAGCTGGCCGGGGACGTCCTGGCCGAGATCGACCGCGTGCTGGCCCCGGGGTCGACGGTGTACCTGGTGGGAGGGGACGCCGTCCTGCACAGCTCCGTGGCCGACGACCTGACCGCCGCCGGCTACACGGCGCGACGCCTGGCCGGCCTGTCCCGCGAGTCGACGTCACTGGCCGTGGCCCTGGAGATCGACCGCGACCCCACGCGCATCGTCCTCGTCGACGGCAGCCGCTTCGAGCACGCGCTGCTCGGCGCCGCCTACGCCGCCCAGGCCAACGCCCTTCCGACCGGCCCCGACGGTGGCCCGGCCGGGCACGCCGTGCTGCTGCTGACGACGCGCGACGAGCAGGGCCAGCCGTCGTTGCACCACACCCATCCGGGGTACGTGCGGACCGACCGCCCGGGCCGACAGATCGTCACCATCGGCCACGCCGCCACGCAGGCCGCACAGGCCGCGGGACTGTCCGTCGCCCCGGAGGACCAGCTCGTCGCGCCGGACGACGACGTGTTCGCCACCTCCCTGCTGGTCGCCGACCGCTACGTGGACGGCAGGCCGACACCCACCCCGGTGGCGACCGCCGAGGGCACCGAGCCGCTGCCCGGTATCGCCGCTCCGGCCGTGCCGACCTCCGTGGTGGTCACCAGCGGCGTTGACTTCCCCGACGCCCTGGGCGGTGCAGCCCTCGCCGGCCGCTACGGGGTGCCCCTGCTGTTCAGCTGGCCCGACTCCCTTCCCGGACCGACCCGGGCATGGCTCCGGGCGCTCCCGAACCGCATCGATCCCGGCTTCGTCATCGGTGGTCCGGCGGCCCTGCGGGACGGCGTGGCGGCCCAGCTGTCGGGCTGCGGGACGGACCCGGTCGACCAGCGGACCGCCGAGTGCCGTCCGGCACGACGCGAGTAGCTAGACCGTTATTTCATCAACGCCGGCGGATCGGTCTAGCATCGGCCGCGATGAACAGGGTCCGGCGAACGTCTGAGGATGGAAGCCGGATCGAAGTGGGTACAACCCGCAGTCCCGGTCCCCGACACGTGCCGTACCAGGAGCCATCCTCCATGCCCTCCCCCTCCATCCGTCTCGCGCCCTCCGCACTGGCGGTCGCACTGCTGCTCGCGCTGGTGGCCACCGTGCTGGTCGCGACGCCCGCTGCCGCCGAGTCCCGCTGCTGGGCCGACGACGCCGGCGACGTCGACGCCAACAACACCGAGGCCGACGAGCGGCTCGACACCGTGCCGGAGATCGACATCCTCGCGGTCTGCGCCGACCTCAACGCCGACCGTCTCCAGATGACCTTCCGCGTGGCCGCCCCCCACGATCCAGCGGGCAACGTTGACTGGGACGACACCGCGACGTCGCTCGGGGTCGAGATCGACGTCATGGGCGAGGACCCGGAGAACACCGACCGGGACTACACCGTCAACATGGCCCGCTTCCAGGACCAGCCCGCCGGGGCCTTCCCCGAGGTTCGCGTCTACAAGGGCAACGACCGGACCGCTTACGATCCCGACGGCGACGGTCCGCAGGCACCCTGCGCCCAGCCAGGGGCGTTCGACGGGCTGCGCTACACGCTGACCCTGCCGGCTCGGTGCATCGACAATGTGTCCAGCATCCAGCTGGCCATGTACGCCTTCCACGACGCCCAGCTCGACGACCCCAGCGCCGGGTTCTACGACGAGGTCCCCGCGTTCCCCGACTACAACGGCCCCGTCACCACCGCCGCTGACGCCGAGACGCCCGTTGACCGCCTGTCCGGTCCGGCTCGCGTCGAGACGGCCATCGTCATCAGCCAGGACGACTTCGAGGAGGGCACCGCCGACGCGGTGGTCCTGGCCCGCGCCGACGCCTCGCCCGATGCCCTCGCCGGTGCGCCGCTGGCCGTGGCCGTCAACGGTCCGCTGCTCCTGACCGCACGCGACTCCCTGCCCACGTCCGTGGAGGCCGAGATCCAGCGGGTCCTGCCCGACGGCGGCCGGGTGCTGCTGTCCGGTGGCACCGCGGCGATCGCCGACACCGTGGCCGACCGGCTGGTCGAGCTGGGCTACGAGGTCACCCGTGCGGCCGGTGACACGCGCTACGCCACGTCCGTCGAGGTCGCGCGCGCGGCCGTCGAGGACCCGTCGGTGATCGTCGTGGCCGACGGCAACGGCTTCGCCGACGCCCTGGTGGGCGGCGCGCTGGCTGCGGAGGAAGACGGCGTCCAGGTGCTGTCCAACGGCACGCAGCTGGACCAGACCGCGACCGACTACCTGGCCGAGCACCCCGACGCCGAGGTCATCGCGGTCGGCCAGAACGCGGTGCAGGCCGTGCCCGACGCCAACGTCCAGCTGTCGGGCTCCAGCTCCTTCGAGACCGCCGTCGCCGTCGCCCGCGAGCGCTACGACAATCCCTCCGGCATCGCCATCGCCAGCGGGACCAACTTCCCCGACGGCCTGGCCGGTGGTGCCCACGCCGGGCGCGCAGGCATCCCCCTGCTGCTCAGCTGGCCCGACGTCCTGCCCGACAGCGCGTCCACGTACCTCAGCGAGGTCACCCCGGTGGACCGCGTCGTGATGTACGGCGGCGTCGCCGCCACGAGCTACACGGTGGAGGCCACCGCGGCATCCGCCCTCGGTTGACCCCACCGCCGCGCAGACGCGCGACATCACCCTCAGTTCGCCCCCTTCGCACAGCGTTGGGGGCGTTCTGCTAAACCGACCCCCCTCGTGACCGATCACTGTATGTACACGGCGCCCACGGATCGGGCTGCCGTGGTCCAGACATCCGTAGACAGCCCAAGGCCACCAGGGACGGTGCCGTGATAACTCTCACCCGACTCAGCGGGCAACGCTTCGCGTTGAACCCCGACCTCATGGAGCGCATCGAAGCGACTCCGGACACGGTCGTGTCACTCGTGGACGGCACCAAGCACGTCGTCATCGAGGACGTGGACCAGGTCGTGGCCCTCGTGCGTCACTTCCGGGCCAGCGTCGTCGCGCTCGCCCAGCAGATGGAGGTCCAGCCGGCTCCTGCCGGTCCGGGACTCGACAGCGCACCCGCCCCCGGCCTGCGGCTCGTCACCCGATCGGGAGGTGAGTGATCGTGGCCCGCAAGAAGAAGAAGGACGACGCCGAGGCGACGGCCGCGGCGACCGCCGACGCACCCGAGGCAGGGGGCGGCAAGAAGAAGGGCGGCATGCTGCCGGCGATCATCGTCGCCGTGGCGGTGCTGGCCGGCGGCGCGATGGCCGGCGGGGTGATCGGGGGCGGCAGCGGTGCCGCAGCGGCTGCGGGCCCCGCACCGGAGCCGACGCCGACGCCGATGGTCCTGGGCACCGTGATCGAGATGGACCCCATCACGCTGAACCTCGTCGGGGAGGGCTCGCACTTCCTGAAGCTCGGGGTTGCCGTCGAGCTCGGCCCCGACACCGTCGAGGAACCCCCGAGCGCCCCGATCTACGACGTCATCATCGACCTGTTCGGCGACTACACCTACGCCGACCTGCTGGGGCCCGACGCCCGGGACGTCACCAAGGAGCAGCTGCTGACCCGCCTGTCGGAGATCTACGGCGAGTCGATCGTCCGGGTCTACTACACCGAGTTCGTGATGCAGTGACGCCCTCCGGCGTCCCACAGGAGTCGGTGACCAGCTGATCACCCTCCGCGATATCGAGTGGCGCGATCCCCTCAGGTGCCAGGGGGTGCTGCCGATCGGGTAGGCGTGAGCATGCCCGGAACCGCAGACGTGTCGACCGTCATCGAGGTCGACCGCACTGGAACGCCGAGGGAGCGCAAGGTCGCCCCCTACGACTTCCGGCGCCCGAACAAGGTCAGCCGCGACCACGTCCGTGCCCTCCAGCTGGTCCACGAGACGTTCGCCCGGCAGTTCTCGACCATCCTGTCGAGCACCCTGCGCACCCTGGCCCCCATCCAGGTCACGTCCATCGAGCAGCGGACCTACGACGAATACATCTCGCCGATGTCCAACCCGACGTTCCTGGCGATCCTCGAGGTCGACCCGCTGCCGGGACAGGGCATCTTCCACCTGCCCCTGGCCGCCGCGATGGAGATCGTCGAGCGCCTGCTCGGCGGCCCCGGCGGCGGTGAGCACCCCCAGCGGCCGCTGTCGGAGATCGAGATCGGCCTGCTCCGCGGC
Source organism: Euzebya rosea (assembly GCF_003073135.1). Lineage (NCBI taxonomy): Bacteria > Bacillati > Actinomycetota > Nitriliruptoria > Euzebyales > Euzebyaceae > Euzebya > Euzebya rosea. The sequence goes on along the minus strand of NZ_PGDQ01000001.1, from coordinate 252,384 downwards.
CTGCTCGACCGCATCCTCCGCGAGCTGACCTACGCCTTCGAGTCCTTCATGGACGTCGAGACCCGGATCGCCAGCCAGGAGTCCAACCCGCAGTTCGCCCAGGTGGTCGGCCTGTCCGACATGGTCGTGGTCGCCACCTACGCCGTCGGCATCGGGGACGCCAGCTGGGAGGCGACCCTCTGCTTCCCCTTCCAGATGCTGCAGCCGGCGCTGGAGGCCTTCACGGAGTCCAAGAAGTCGACCGCCAGCGACGTGGCCGAACGCCAGCGCAACCAGTCGCTGCTGCACGACCACCTGCACGATGCACCGGTCGACGTGGCCGTCCACTTCAACACCGTGCGCCTGAGCGGCAGCGAGATCGTCGGCCTGCGCACCGGCGACGTCCTGCCGCTGCGCCACCGCGTGGACGCCCCGCTGACGATCGCCGTCGGTGGCGTCCCGTGCTTCTCGGCCACCCCCGGAAAGCAGGGACGTCGCCTCGCCGCGATGGTCCTGCCACCCACCGAGGAGCTGGTCGCCGAGCAGGCCGCCGCCGGACAGCCGACCGGGATCGAGGCCGCCGTCGGCACCCTGGCACCCGGCCCGGCCGCCCAGAACACCAACCCTCCGGCCCACACCGTCCCGACCCTTCACGAGGACCAGACCCATGAGTGAGACGCTGCTCGAGGCGACCGTCGACGCCGTCGTCCGTCGCATCGGCGGACGCCTGCCCGCTGCCTACACCCTCGACCCGCAGGACCTGCGGATCGGTGGCGAGGACGCCGAGCACACCGTCCCCGACGGTGGGTCGGCCTTCCGCTGGACGCTCGGCACCGACGACGGCCACCTGGTCGTGGCGATCTCCGCTGACGCTGCGGCGATGCTATCGGCGGAGGGCCCGCTCGTCGACGTCATGACGGCCCGCGTCGAAGCGGCCGCCATCGACCTGGCCATGGCCTTCGGTGGCATCCCGCCGATGCTCGGCGAAGGGGTCGAGGTCGACGCGGCCGGCGCGTTCGAGGGCCCGACGGGCGAACCGGTCAGCCTCGTCCTCGATGACGCCGGGGTCCATCGCGCGACCATCGGCCTTCGCCTGGAGCTCACCGACACCCTGATGGGCCCGGTCCCCGAGGACCTGCCGATGGGTGACCTCGCCCCCTACCCCGGCGACGAGGACCCGGTGCTGGACACCGAGGACGACGTCGACGGCGGCTCGCTGCCGACCGACCAGCCCGCACCGATCACCGGTCAGGGCGCCGCGATCCCCCAGCCCGCTGCCGGCCTGCAGTCCGGCCGGATGCCAGCCCCACACCACGACCAGCCGCAGCCCGTTCCCGGAATCGTGACCGCGGCCGCCCGAGGACAGGGCCGCGTGCCCGGACGAGGACCCATGGACGCCCCCACCGGTCAGGCACACCCTGCCGACTTCTCCTCCTTCGACCAGCTCAGCGCCCTCCCCGGGCAGGGCCAGTCGTCGATGTCGCTGCTCGGCGACGTCGAGATGGGCGTGACCGCCGAGCTCGGCCGGACCCAGCTGACCGTGCGCGACGTGCTCAACCTGACGCCCGGATCGATCGTCGAGCTCGACCGCGCCGCCGGCAGCCCCGTCGACGTGGTCGTCAACGGCACCCTGATCGCCCGCGGCGAGGTCGTCGTCATCGACGAGGAGTTCGGCATCCGCATCACCGAGATCCTCGGTGCCGTCGAGCAGGCCTCTCCCTTTCCGATGGCGCAGTGACGCGATGACCGACGTCTCCGTGATCAGCCTGCTGGTGCGACTCGCCGTCTCCATGACGGTCGTGATCGCGCTGATGCTGCTGGCTGCGCGCATCCTCCGCCGGACGGCGGGCGGCATGGGCATCAACGGCCGCGGCAAGGAACGCCGGACCCCCATCGACGTGCAGACCCTCCAGCCGCTGACCAAGACCGCGCACGTCGCGGTCGTCCGCGCAGCCGGCCGTGAGCTCGTGCTGGGCATCACCGACCATCAGGTGACCCTGCTGCACTCCGGCATCGAACCCCGCGACAGCCTGGTCGACCTCGACCTGGACCCCGCCGACACCTCCGAGACCACCACCGACGACGAGCGCATCACCCCGCTCGACGTCACCAGCACCCGCGCACGGATCGCGCCGGTGCCTGCCGAGGACGCCACGGCGTCCTCTGCCCTGACCGCATGGACGGACGCCCTCGAGACGCTTCGGGAGAAGACCGTCAGGCGCTGACCTCTCCCGGCGTCGGCTGGAGCCGCCGCTGTGCACACCCCTGTTCACCCCCGCCAGTTCACACTACGCAACGCAGTTCTGCTGTTGCTCTTGGTCAGCACCCTGCTGGTGCTGTTCGCCCCGTCCGCCACCGCCCAGGGCATCGACCCCGCGCTGGTCCCCGACCGGATCGCCCCGGTCAGCCCCGTGACCGGCCTGGCCGCCAACGTCCCGTCCTCGCCGACCCTCGGCGACGACACGGGTGTGGCGTTCGAGCTCGACCTCGGCGACGCCGTCCAGGAGCCCTCCCAGAGCCTGGTCGTCATCCTCCTGCTGACAGTGATGGCGCTCGCCCCGTCGTTGCTGATCATGCTGACCAGCTTCACGCGGATCGTGATCGTGCTGTCGGTGACGCGCAACGCCATCGGCCTGCCGTCGGTCCCACCCACCCAGGTGGTCGTCGGCCTGGCGTTGTTCCTCTCCATCTTCACAATGACCCCGACGTTCACCGAGATCAACGAGACGGCGCTGCAGCCGCTGCTCAACCAGGAGATGGAGACCACCGAGGCGCTGGAGCTGGCCCAGAAGCCGATCCGCACCTTCATGATGGGTCAGGTCGGCGAGGAGGAGCTGGCGATGTTCGTCGACGCCTCCGGTGACGTGCGGCCCGACACGCCCGAGGACATCCCGATGACGACGCTGATCCCGGCGTTCATCCTCTCCGAGCTCAAGGCCGCCTTCATCATCGCGTTCGTCATCTTCGTCCCGTTCCTCATCGTGGACCTGATCACCGCCAGCACCCTGATGAGCATGGGCATGATGATGCTCCCGCCGGTCCTGGTCTCCCTGCCCTTCAAGCTGCTCCTGTTCGTCCTCGTCGACGGCTGGACGCTGGTCATCCGCTCGCTCCTGGAGTCCTTCGCCACATGAACGACGTCGCCGTACTCGAGATCGGGATCCAGGCCATGTGGGTGGCCACCAAGGTCGCCGCCCCCATCCTGGTCATGGCCCTCGCCATCGGGCTGTTCGTCGGCCTGATGCAGTCGGTCACCCAGATCCAGGAGGTCACGCTGACCTTCGTGCCGAAGTTCGTCGGCATCGCCTTCGTCTTTGCGGTGGGCGGCAACTGGATGCTCAACGAGATCGTGACCTTCACGCGGGTGCTCTTCGAGTCCATCCCGTCGTTGCTGGGCTGACCGGGCCACTTCTCCCCGATGACCCTCTCGATCGCCCCGTACCTGCTGACGGGCTTCCTGCTGGCCTCGATCCGGGCTGCGGCGTTCCTGATGGTCTCGCCGCCGTTCGACTCGCGGCTGATCCCCCAGCGGGTCAAGGCCGGACTGGCCATGTCGCTGGGGCTGGTCGCCGGGCCGCACATGGCCGAGTCCCGGGTGCCGATCGAGGTCGGCCCGCTGATCGCGGCCGGGGCGTTTCAGATCGGCCTCGGCGTGACGCTGGGGTTCCTGGTCAAGCTGCTGTTCGCCGCCGTGCAGTCCGCCGGCGAGATGATCGACGTCTTCGGCGGCATCGCCGTCCAGCCGTCCTTCGACCCGCTCTCGAACTCCCAGGCCAGCGGCTTCGGCCGGATCTACCAGGTGTTCGCCACCACGCTGCTGTTCGCCATCGGCGGGCACGTCCTGCTGGTCCGCGGCTTCCTCGAGTCCTTCGAGGCGGTCGGCGTCGGGGGGATCGAGATGGCGTCGGTGCAGTCGTTGGTCATCGGCAACTTCCTGCACTTCGTCGTCGCCGCCGTCGAGATCGCCGCCCCCCTGCTGGCCGTCACGTTCCTGCTGGAGCTGGGACAGGGGCTGGTGGCCCGTGCGGCCCCGCAGATGAACGTCTTCCTGGCGGTCATGCCGCTGAAGATCCTGATGGCCCTCGTCCTGATCGCCATCGCCCTGCCGTTGCTGCCCGGTGCGGTGTCCTCGCTGGTCGACAACGGCGTCAGCGACATGGTCCGCCTGGCGCGGTCGTAGGAGGAGGTGAGGCATGGCCAACGACTCCAACGGTGAGAAGACCGAGAAGCCGACCCCGAAACGCAAGAAGGAGGCGCGGCGGGAAGGCCAGATCGCCCGCACCAACGACCTGCCGGCATGGTTGTCGATCCTCGCCTTCACCTACCTCGTGCCCCACACGATGCGGGCCGGGATGGAGCAGGGCGAGCGCATGTTCACCGGCATGGGCGACGTCCTGGCCGGCGGCGAGGGGGCGATGCTCGGCTTCCTCGGCGACGCGTTGTTCCGCGGCACGCTGGTCCTGGCCCCCCTGGTGCTGATGGCGATGGTCATCGGCGTCCTCGGGCAGGTCAGCCAGATCGGCTGGGCGCCGAAGAAGATGAAGCCCGACGTGAAGCGCCTCAACCCGCTGAAGGGCTTCAAGAACCTCTTCGGCATGAAGCTGGTCTGGGACTCCGTCAAGAACCTCAGCAAGCTGGCGATCATCGTGATCATGGGCATCGGGCCGATCCGTGACGCCTACACGACCGTCTTCACCCAGGACGCCATGACGGTGGGGGCCATCGGCGGCGTCGTGGCCGACGTCGCGATCTCGTTCCTGCGCAACACCGCCATCGTCGGCCTCGTGATCGCCGCGGCGGACTACTGGCAGTCCAAGAAGCAGGTCGACAAGCAGACCAAGATGAGCAAGCAGGACCTGAAGCAGGAGCACAAGCAGCAGGAGGGCGACCCGCAGGTGAAGGGGCAGATCCGCGCCCGGCAGATGGCGATGAGCCGCAACCGGATGATGGCGGAGGTCCCGAGCGCCGACGTCGTGCTGGTCAACCCCACCCACATCGCCGTGGCGCTGAAGTACGACCCGTCGTCGGGTGCCCCGAAGGTGCTGGCCAAGGGCTCCGGCGCCATCGCCGCCCGCATCCGCGACCTCGCCGGCGAGCACGAGATCCCCGTCGTCCGCGACGTGCCGCTGGCCCGCACGGTCTACCGGGTGGTCGAGGTCGGCGAGCACATCCCCGTCGAGCTGTACGAGGCCGTCGCCCGAGTCCTGGCGTTCGTCTACGCCCTCCGTCGAAAGGGCCGGGCGGCGGGCGTCCACACCTCCCCCTTCGCCAGCGCCCACGAGGGGCTGGTCGACCTCCAGCGTCCCGACCGCCGCCCCGCCCTCACCCCCTGACGGGGCTCCATCGACAGCGCCGCGGGTGTGTCGTCGAAGCGGCCACCCACCGTCGTTCGGCGACACACCCCTTGGGTAGGCCGGCTGGACCACGGCGGGCGTGTCGTCGAAGCGGCCACCCACCGTCGTTCGGCGACACACCTCAGCGGTTGTGGCCGATGCGGAGGGTGTTGCCGGAGGGGTCGGTCAGGGTGAACTCGCGCATGTCCCACGGCTGGTCGACGACGGGCGTCAGGGTCGGCTGATCCGCCCACAGGCGATGCCACCGGTCGGCGTCGCGGACGTGCAGGTAGCCCGTCACCGGGTTGGCGTCCGGGTCGAGATCCGGCACGAGGTCGAGGTGGAGGATCTCCTCGTCCCGATGGCGCACCCAGGCGTAGGTGTCGCTGTCCGCCTCGACCTCGAAGCCGAGTCCGCGGTAGAACGCCGTCGCCTCGGCCATGTCGGCGACGGGCAGGATCATGTGCGGGACGATGCGTCCCAGCGAGCGGCCGATCACGCAGCGACCCTACTCCCCTGCGGGCGTCAGCGGGACGGCGACCCGATGCCCGTGACGGCGACGGCCGTCCGGTCGTCGTCCCAGGACTGGCCGCGGAACGACAGCTGCCGGGCGAACTCCAGCGGGGCAGGCAGCTCGGGATGCCACGCCCGTGCGAGGCAACGGGCCACGTCGCCGTCGAAGGTCGTGCCGAACGGGTCGGTCACACCGTCGCTGGCCAGGACCATCGTCTGCCCGGGGGCGATGTCGCGCTCGACCACGTCGAGGGTGTCGGGCAGCCGGGGCAGCGCTCGGACGGTGCTGCTGGCCAACGGCGCACCGCCGACCTTGGGCGCCAGCAGCGGGGTCCACCCGTCGTCGTCCAGGGTCCAGGCGTTGGAGTCGCCGACCCGGGCCAGCCGCACCCGACGGCCGGTCCCGTCAGCCGGGATGATCGCCACCAGCAGGGTTGTCGCGAACAGTCCCGCGATGTGGTCGGCGGTGCAGTCGAGGCCCTCGGCGTCCAGCAGCGGTTCGGCGCTTCGACGCAGCTGGTAGGCGGCGCTCTGGAAGACCCCGTGCAGGTCGACCTCGCCCATGGCGTACTCGTCGAGCTGCCGCTGTACCTGCTGCACGGCCGTGCGGACCGCCAGCGTGGCCGCGAGGTGGCTGGCCGACGCCGACGTCACCCCGTCGGCAAGGGCCACGACCAACCAGCGCCCGTTCGCCGCCGCACCCATCGTGTAGTCGTCCTCCCGCGGTCCGGACTCGTAGCGGGCGTACGTCCCGCGCACGGAGGCGGCACGGACGACGAGGCTGCCGAAGGCACCGTGGTCGATGATGGTGTCCGCCGCGTGCACCCCGTCACCACGGAGCAGCTGCGCCTCGACGCCGGCGGCCCGCTGGGGCTGCCCGAACGTGGTCGGCTCGCCGGGGCGGTCCACGATCGTCACGACCGCCCCCGACCGGCGCCACCGGCACGACGGCCGAACCGGCGCGGACGCGAGCCCCACCCGGCACGACCCCGGTCCTCGTCCTGTCGTTCGGGGATCGACAGCAGGACCAGCTCACCGGTCGGCGGACGCAGCGCCCAGCGAGGCAGGTCGGCGGCCCGTTCGGCTGGGCCGGGCGCAATCCGGTCCAACGCCTGCTGCAGCTCGATCAGGTCGGGCCGGGCGGCGGGCGAGGGATCCAGCGCCGCCGTCAGCACGTCAGCGATCGCGGCCGGCGTGCCGCCGCCACCAGGCAGCGTCCGGGTTGTCGGGTTGACCGCGAGCACCCGGGCGGCAAGCAGCCCGAGCTTGTGGACGTCGGTGGCGGGCATGGCGACCTCGGGACCGGCCGGGTCGGTCCAGTCGGGGGAATCCACGACGTAGCGCGCCCCCTCCTCCACGATCCCGTCGCAGTCCAGCAGGAACACGCCGATCGGTCCGTCGGTGGCGTACAGGACGTTGCGAGCCGACAGGTCGCCGTAGACCAGGCCGAGGTCGTGCAGCCGACCGACGGCGGCTGCCAGCGCCGCCAGCAGCTCCAACCGCTCGGGCAGCGCGGGGAACGCGATGCCCAGCCGGGCCAGCTTCTCTGCGGGGAACAGCAGGTACTGGACCTCCCGGAGGCGACGTTGCCGGCCGCCCGAGCGCAAGGTGACCTCGACCCAGAACTCGCTGGGTGCCCGGGGCATCAGCACGCCCACGAGCTGGCCGTCGTCCACGACCGTGGCCTCGGGCCAGGCGTAGGGCGCCATGCCGAGCCGCAGCTGGGCCCGGAGCGCGACGAGTGCGTCCAGCTGATCCGCCCGGTCGGGCGGGACGGTCCGCTGGTACCGCTTGAGGACCGCGCCGGCCGGCACCCCACGGGTCGGTACGAGGTCGTGCACGGTGCCCTCTCCACCGTCGCCGATCTCGTCGGCGACGACGAGGTCCCGCAGCAGCAGGCGTCGGGGAGTGGTGGTCGCGGTCACGGCTGGGGCGGTCCTAGATCTGGTCGATGTCGATGACGTCGACCTCACGGAACCCCGGACCGGGCTCGACCGGGACCTGCACCCGACCGTCGGCGGCCTCGCCCGACTTGACGATGCTCTTGGTCAGGGTGCTGGCGAACTCCGTCAGGGCCGCACCGGGATCGTCGATGGCGAGGAACGCCTTGCTGGTGGCGACCTGGCCGAGGATGGTCGTGGAGACGTTGCCGACCCCGAACGCCATGATGTTGGGCCGGTAGGGGAACGTGTCGGAGACCAGGTCCCGGTACGTGTCGACCCAGTCGTCGCTGTTGGGATTTCCGTCGGTGAGGAAGAAGACGGTTGGACGGTAGACGGCCGCCCCGGCCGCCTTCAGCCGTTCGACGTCGGCCGCGATGGTGTTGCGGAGCAACCGGAAGACCTTGTGGTAGTTCGTCAGCCCCGTGGGGACGAGCACCGGCATGGCCTGCACCTCCGACAGGTCGCACAACGGCAGGGCCACCTGGGCCTCGCTGGCGAAGGTGATCAGGCAGAACCGGGTCTTGTCGGCGACGATGAGGTTCGTGGAGATCTCGTCGAGCAGCCCGGGGAGGGCGGTGTTGATCGCCTGCATGCCCTCGCCCACCATCGAGGAGGACACGTCGAGGACGAGGTAGAACGGCAGGAGGTTCTGCCCGCTGGTGGTCATCGGGTCATTCTGACAGCGAGGCGTCCATCTGCTCGGCCGCGTCGGCGAAGGTCCGCAGGAACTCCCCCGCGTCGGTCAGCTCGGCCTCCATCTCGACGGCCCGGGCACGCCATGCCCGGACGAAGGCCCCGACCGCGGCAGCCAGGCCCGGGTCGCCGGCGGCAGCGGGTGGGAGCTCCTCGACCAGCGACCCCAGGCCGCCGACCTCGCTGGACAGGCCCTCGGCTCGACCCGCCAGGGCACGCAGGTGTGCCGGATCGACGACGGTTTCGGACATGGGTCGGTCAGCCGGCTGCGAGCTGGGCGTCGAGCTCCTCGGCGGACGCGGCCTCGCTGTTGAGGAACTCGCCGAGGGATGCCAACGCGGTGGTCAGCGCACGGGCGGAGGTCTGCCACTCCTCCATGTGCCCCTGGAAGGCGGTCGAGGCCAGGCCGGTGAAGTAGGCCTCGATGTCGGCCAGCTCGCTGCGGAGGGAGTCGAAGCCCTGCTGGGTGGACACCGCGTAGGTGTCGAGCTGGCCAGCGTGGCCGCGAAGCTCGTCCGGGGCGACGAAGAACTGCGTCATCGGGATCTCCTGTGTGCGTCGGGGCCGCGGGGTGCGGCTGGCGTGTACCGGCCTCTACCGATCGGCGCCGCCGAGTTCCTCCCCCTCACCCGAACTTTCTCCCGGGGGTCGGGGAACGCGCAGGAGGATGTGGGTGCCACCGAGGTTGGCGACCGCCCGCCCGGGGGTCGGCGGGGCGATCAGGGCCGGGTCGAGGGAGGCGGCGAACATCTCCACGCCGTTGGCCGTCGAGGGCGGGCTGAGGATCATGCCCCGGCGCGGTCGACGGACCGCTGCGGCCAGGCCGGAGAAGCGAGCCTTCATCCAGGCGTTGTCGGCCGTCACCACGACACCGCGGCCGGTCACGGGCGACCCCAGCGACTGCTGCAGGACCCGTGAGTCCTCCAGCAGGTCGAGGTCATCGACCAGCACGAGCAGGCGTCGGCCGGCTCGCGGCACCAGGGTCTCGTGGTCGGCGAGGGAGACGCGTTGCCCGGGGACCGTCGGATCGGTGGTCAGCGGGGAGGTGTCGGGACCGGCAACCGCCACGTCGATGCCCAGATGGTGTGCGGCCACCGCCATGGCGTGCAGCGTCGTCGAGCGGCCGGTCCCGGGCGGGCCGACCACGAAGAGGAGCCCGCCGGAGTCCTCGAGGTCCGCCCACACCGGTTCCCGGGGGTCCTCCCCCATGCCCAGCAGCAGCGGGAACGTCAGCCCGGCGGGTGGACCGGTCGCCGCCATGTCCATGGCGTCGGGCATGGTCGACGGTGGTTCGGTCCCCAGGCCCAGCCGCTGTCCGGTGTCGGCGCCCAGGACGGCCACGACGGCAGCGAGCGCTCGCTGGAACGCCACGGCCTGCCCGACCCGGTCGGGATCGTCGAGCTCGGCGAACTGCAGCAGGCGGGTCGTGCGGATCTCCACCGCGCGACCGGGCGGCTGGTAGCGGGGGAGGTCGCGCGCCATGATGCCCTGCAGCTCGGCGTCGACGCTGCGGTTGAACCGCAGGCTGAAGCGATGGGTCAGGTGGCGGGCGATGGTGGAATGGGTGGTGCCGCGGTCACCGGTCATGACGACCTGGAGGCCCTGCGGGGTGCCGCGCGCCAGCAGCTGTGCGACCCGGGTGTGCAACGACTGGCGCATGCCCTCCTCGGCCAGGTTGTCCCACCCCTCGATCGCCAGGAGCAGCCACGGCAACGGCGTGTCGGACTGCGCTCGCTGCGCCGGCAGGTCGGGCCAGCCGTGCTCGGCGAACAGGTCGCGACGCCGGGCCAGCTCCCGTTCGAGGGACGCCACGATGTCCTCGGCCTCGACGAGGTCCTCCATCGACAAGCCCGTGCAGTGGGGCAGCTGCTGCAGCGGCAGCAGTGCACCCCCGCCGAAGTCCAGCGCGGCGATCCGGAGGTCGTCGGGGCCGAACCGACCCACGACCCCGGCGAGGAAGGTGCGCAGGGCCGTGCTCCGGCCGGTGCGGGCGCTGCCGGCGATGACGACGTGGCCGCCGCCGAGCCGGATGTGCTGCACCTCCTGGCGTTGCGTCGACGGAACGTCGACCAGGCCGACCGGGATGGCGTCGGGCAGGGCGGCGGGGTCATCGGGCAGGCCCGACAGGGGCAGCTGGTCGGGCAGCTCGGCGGGCCACGGGATGGCGCTGTGGGTCCAGCCCTCCGCGGTGGCCGCGGCACGGACCGCCTCGACGACGTCGTGCAGGTCGGTGTCGGCGTCGGGCACCTCGCCGGCCTCCGGACCCTTGGGGAAGGGCCGGCCGAGGCGCTCCCAGTCCAGCTCCACCGCCCGCACTGGAGCTGCCGACACTGCCCCGGGCCTGGCACCGGCGACGCGGGCGGTCTGCACCTCCGTCAACGGCGTGGCGGCGGAGCGGAAGACACAGCGCCCACGGTGCCGCTCGGCGATCCTGCCGGCCAACGGCGAGCCGATGACCTCCTTGCTCTCCTGCTCGTCGGTCACCCGGAAGCACACGCGGAGGCCGACGTTGGCGTCGATCTGGCTGGTCACGACGCCGCCGGGACGCTGTGTGGCCAGCAGCAGGTGCACGCCGACCGACCGACCGGTGCGGGCGACCGACACCAACCGGTCCAGCTGCTGGGGGGCCTTGTCCTTCAGCTCGGCGAACTCGTCGGCCACCACGACGAGGCGCGGCATCGGCGTCGGCGGTCCACCCGGGACGGCCATGTAGCCCTCCATGGAGGTGGTACCGGCAGCCTGGAGGAGCCCGACTCGGCGGCCCATCTCGGCCTCCAGCAACGCCAGCGTCCGGTCGAACGCCGCGGGGTCGTCGAGGTTGGTGGCCAGCGCAACGGCATGCGGCAGCCGGACGAGTGTCCGGTAGTCACCCCCGCCCTTGAAGTCGATGAAGAGGAACGACAGGTGGTCGGGGTGGTTCTCCAGCGCCAACGACGCGACCAGGGTCTTGATGAACTCGCTCTTGCCCGCGCCGGTCGTGCCCGCCACCAGCGCGTGGGGACCGTCGCGGGTCAGGTCGAGCGCGATCGGCCGTTCGGGACCGACGCCGATGACGGCTCGGCTGCTCGGCGACACCGCTCGCCAGCGGGCACGGACGTGGGCGGCGGTGGGTTGCAGTCCGAGGGTGCTCAGCAGCCGGCACGACGTGGGCAGGCCGTCGTCGTCCTCCTCGCCGATGACCCGGACGGGGGCGAGTGCCCGGCTGACCTCCTCGCAGCGGTCGACGTCGAGGGCGTCGGTGATGACCCCCCGCACCGGTGCTCGGCCCTTGCGTTCCACCCGTGCGGCGTCGACGCGTTCGCCCAGTACCACGGAGGCGTCGCAGCCCTCGGGCACCTGCAGGGTGTCCAGGCACAGGGCGTGGATGCCCAGCGGACCGCCGTCACGGACGAGCTCGGCGATGCCTTCGCCCAGCCGCGCGGATGCGTCGTCGCAGACCAGCAGGATGCGTGGGGCGAACACGCTGCGACGGTCCTCCGCGGCTTCGCGCCGCTCGGTCAGGATCCGCCGGAGCTCCTCAACCCGGGCGGCGCGGGAGCTGGCGTCGGTGCCGAGCAGCAGGGACGGTTCGAGCGGTCCCCTGCGGACGTGCGGCAGCCATCGCAGCCAGGTCCAGTCCCCCGACGCGTCGTAGCCACCGAGGAACACGATCCGCAGCTCCGACGGCGCGTGCAGGACCGCGGCCTGCAGGACGAGGGATCGGGCCAGCGCCCGCACCCGTGGGAGGTCGCCCACCAGCGCCAGCCCACCGGACTCCACGAGGGACACGCCGACGGGCAGCCATGGCTGCGGCTCGCTGGCCTCCCGTTCGGGTGCACCCTCGACCTCGATGTCGGAGGGTGCGAAGGCCGACCCGACGCGCACGGTGAGCGCGTCGACGTCGGTGCAGCGGCGGTTCCACAGCTCGGTGGTGGGCCGGGTGGCGGCTTCCACGATGCGAGCCGGGTCGGGCAGGGCGTGCCGACGGTGACGTCGTTCGGCGGCACGCATGGCCTCGAAGTCGGCGGAGAAGCGCGCCACCGCCTCGCGATGGTCGACCTCCGCCTGCAGCACCTTGTCGCGATGGTTGCGCTTGGCGGAGATGTTCCGGCCGATGGCCAGCATCGGCGACATGGCCGCGAAGATCAGCATCTCGGGGCGCCCGAACAGGAACGCCATGGCCGCGATGCCGCCGGCGGGCAGGATCGCCATCAGGAGGTTGAGCGGCTGCGGCTCGCCGGGGTCGCGCTTCTGCGGGTACCTGATCCGGCTGGGCGGGTCGTCGACGCCGGCCCGGAAACGGCGGTGGATGCCGAGGCTGTCGTGCCCGCGCTCGAGCACGACGGTCTCGACATCGCTGCCGTCACCGAGCTCGAGGAGGCTGTCGCCGAGGCGCAGCAGGTCGCCGGGGTGCAGCCGCGACTGCGGCTCGGGCACCCCCTCGACCCGTGTGCCGTTGGCGCTGCCGACGTCGATGACCACGACCCCGTCGCGGTCCCGGTGGATCACGCAGTGACTGCGCGACGCGTTGGGGTCGTCGAGGACGATGCTGTTGCCGGCGGCCCGGCCGATGGTCATCTGCCCGACGCGGATGGGGATGGTGCGACCGGCGTCGGGGCCGCCGACGATCCGCAGCACCGGCCCCTCCAGGGGCGCGCGGTGTTCGTGGGGTGATCGCTGGTCGTCCCGCGCCTGGTCCTCGGTGTCGACGGTGACGACCTGCCCGTCGCGCAGGCCGAGGGACTCGACCATGGTCCCGCTGGGGAGGGCTGCCCCGTCGATCAACGGGGTGCCCGGCGCGATGCGTTCGAGCTCGGCAACCAGCTGATCGGTCGACTGGCCGGAGTCGCCGAGCACCACGACGTGGCGATCGGTTCCACCGGCCCGGACGAGCAGGCGACGAACCATCGGGCCGGTGTCGAGCGGGCCGGCACCGGACGGACCATCCTCGGACGGACCACCCTCGGACGGACCACCCCGGGTCGGCGGCTCGGCGGCGCCAGCCGACGTGGGCGCCTCGACGTCGGCGATTCCAGCGTCCCGGTCCGCAGGGGCTCCGCTGGACGGGGCCTCGGCCAGCGTCCAGCGACCATCGCTGCCGCGGACGAGCTGGTTGACGACCTCGTCGTCCCGAGCGCTCACGGCGACATCACCGCCTCGACGCGGCCGTCGGAGAAGGCCTCGCGCAGCCGTGCCATCCCACGACGCAGTGCGTTGTCCACGGCCTTGGTGTCCAGCTCGAGTCGATCGGCGATCTCGGAGTAGGTCCACCCAGCCAGACGCAGTCGCACCACCTTCGCTTCACGCGGGGAAAGTACCTCCTGCAGCACGGCGGCCACGACACGTTCCTGCTCGTCCAGCAACACCGACTCCAGCCCGTCGCTGCCCGCTCCACCCCGCCCGGGCAGCTCCGAAAGGCGATCCCGCTCGTCCTCCGTCGCGCCGGCGAGCATCGCACCCCAGTTCATCCGCGAGGTCGCCGAGCGGGTGCGTTCGGCCGCGCTGCGCACGGCATGGGAGAGGACCACGGCGGCCCACGGTGCGAAGTCCCGCTCGTCGTCGAAGCGGTCCAGGACCTGCCACAGGCGGGTGATCGCGAGGTTGGTGACCTCCTCCACGTCGAGCTGCGGGTGCCGTCTGGCCGCGCGACGAGCCGACCGGCGGGCGACCGGCTCGTAGCGGGCGTACAGCAGGGCGAACGCGTCCTCGTCGCCGTCCCGGACGGCCCTGACGAGGGCCTGGTCCGACGGCGCGCCGTCGCGAGCCTCGACCGGCGACCCGCCGTCGGCCGCCGAGCCCCGCCGTGCCCCCTGCACCCCACACCCTCTCGTCCGTCCACCCGATGTCGACAGAGCGTAAACGAGCTGCCGGACCGGCGGTACCGGACGGTGTGGACAACCTCCTCCCGCAAAAAAGGTTCACGGCGAGGGAGGAGTCGTGGGCCCGTGATCGGTAGGGACGGACATGCAGTCACCGGCCGATCCCTCGGCCTCGACCCACGACATCGAAGGGGACCACCCATGAGCGTCATCCGCGCGAACCACGAGGAGATCACCCGCATGGCCGGCCGTGTCGGCCAGGCCGCCGTCGTCGCCCAGGAGGAGATCGCGTCCTGCCGGTCGCAGCTGTCGTCGTTGAACGACTCCTTCACCGGCGAGACCGCCGCGGCCTTCCAGACCCGCTACGAGGAGTGGAACAGCGCTGCCGAGGAGTTGACGACCGCCCTGGACACCCTCGGCCGCTGGCTCCAGGAGCGCGGCGACCTGATCGCCGACTGGGATGCCCGCAACGCCGCCAGCGTCCTTTCCTAGCCAACTCCCCCGCTGAATCCGGGCGGCACACCGCCCGTCCCCGGGATCACACCACCCATGCCCCCTCCCCTCCACCGCCCCGGGATCAGCGACGTCGACAGCCGCTGGGACCTGATCGGTGGCTGCCCGACCCCCGGCTCCCCGGAGGCGATCGTCGACGTTGCGTCCGCGATGGGCGTGCGGGCAGACACGGCGGAGGACCTCTACGACCAGCTGCAGCAGCTCGGCCTCGACGTCGGGGACAGCGGATGGGGCGGCCCGACCGCCGCCGCGTTCGCGGAGCGGTTCTCCGCGCTGCCCGCCCGGGTCCTGACCGCACGGATGGCGCTGGACGCGGCGAGCAAGGCGCTCACCAGGTGGGGCGAGTCGCTTCGCGAGCTCAGGAGGGAGGGGCTCCGGACGCTCGTCGACGCCGAGGCGGCCCACGCCGCGTGGGCTGCGGCCAACGAGGCCCGTGCCGAGGCCTACCAGCAGGGCCAGCTCGAGCTGCACCACGACGCCGCAGTCGGTGAGGCGTTGCGCGATCTGAAGGCGGCCCGTGCCCGAGCGGCCGAGCTGCGAACCGAGCACGCCGAGCTGGCCACGTCGGCGACACGCGTCCTCGACGACCGCACACCGCAACAGCCCGGCCCCGGCGATGACCTGCTGACGGCCATGCTGGCCCACCTCGGCGGCCCCGGACTGGTGGCAGCCGTCATGGGGACCGACGCCGACGGCGACGCCGACACGCTCGACCCCGGCACCGAGATCGCGGGGATCGTGGCCGACAGCTGGTCGGATGTGGTGCTCGGCCTGCATGGCGCCCTGGAGGACGTCATGGGCGCTGCGGTCATCGGACCGGCACGGACCGACGCCGCCCTCGACCGTGCCGCAGGGACGACGACCCTCGGCGACGTCCTGCACCTGGTCACCGCCGACGGACCGGCAGCGACTCCGCCTGCAGCCCTGCCCGTGCTGGCGGGGGTGGTCGACCTGATCCCGACCGTGCCAGCGGTGGCGACGGTGCCGGTGGACCTCGTGGCAGGGCTGCAGGTCACGACCGTCGAGATCCCCCGTCCGCTGCGGTACGTCGACTGGTTCGCTGCCGTCGAGGCAGGTCCTGCGGCCCTCGCCCCCGCCTGGCTGGACTTGCTGGACCTGCAGGCGCTGGCCGGCCCAGTCGTCACGCGGGTCGCCACGGCCCTCGAGCTGAGCGGGGGCGTCACGGTGGTCGGGACCTTCGACACGGAGGCACAGCGATGACCGGATCGACCACCGGATCCGTGCGCACGGTGACGGTGGCGCTGCCCGACGGCTGGACGACCGTGGACCCGACCGACCCGATCGCGTGGTCACGGGGCACGGACGCAGTCCGAGCAGTGCTGCGACAGCGTGGGCACGATCGAGCCGTCAGGGCCGGCGTCGTGCTCGCGGCGTCGTGCCGCCAGCAGCTGCCCGACGGAACCACCCTCGTCGTCGACCTGTCCGTGTCCTTGCGTCGGACCGGGGTACAGGCCCCGCGGCCGAGTCCGACGATGCTGCGCGCGGCCATGCTGGACACCGGAGGAGGACACGCCGAGTTCGTGCGTCCCATCGGGTCGCCCTCCGTCGTGGAGCTGCCCGTCGGGACCGGTGTTCGCCAGCGGGGTGTGGCGACGTTCCGGGGTCGGGACGGCCTGGTTGTCCAGCTGCTGGTCGACCGGTTCGTCGTCCCCGTGGACGGGGCGCTGCTGATCGCGGACTTCCGCTCCCCCCACGTCGGCGACCACGAACAGCTCGGCCCGGTGTTCGCCGCGATCGCCGCCACACTGGCGATCGACGGCGTGCCCGACGCGCCGCCGGCCCCCGATCCGGTGTCGTCGTGAGCGGCATGACATCGGCGTCCCGATCCGCGGCCACCGGGTCGGACTGGGTCGTGGAGCTCCCCGATGGATGGCTGCCTGCCCGCGAACCCGACCCGCCAGCATGGACGGACCGCACCCTCCTGCGAGCGACAGCCCCACCCCTCGCCCGGCTGCTCGAGGACGACCGAGCGGCCGGTGCTGCCTCGACGACGTGGTCGCCGGCCCCGCTGGCCGAGCACGGGATCCTCGCCACCCACAGCGTGCTGCTGGCCGACCCCGGCATCCCCGCCGATGCGCACGCGGTCTCACCCGATCAGGACGTCGTGCTCCCGTACTGTCGGGGAACGATGTCGGTGGTCGTGGCCATGCGCGACGGCCATCCGATCCTGGTGGTGACCCATCGCCTCGACCTCTCCATGGGTCACCACCTCGTGCTGGTCGGCCGCACCCCCAACGTGACCCTGGCCGACGAGTTCGTCCGGCTGTTCCACCTGGTGGCGGCCTCGGCGGAGCTCGTCGCCTGAACCGGTGGGCTGCCGGTCAGCCGGCGGTGGTGCGCACGTAGCAGTCGGGTTGTCGACCTGGCGACGGTGCGCCGAACTCGCTGCTGCAGAACGCCTGTGCGTCGGCCTGGCTGTCGAACTGTCCCACGTAGACCACCCAGAAGCCGTCGCGCATCTGGCCGAAGTCGGAGGAGTACAGGTAGCCACCGTCGGGGTAGTCCGCGGCGTACCGTTCCTCGTACAGCCGACGTGCGTCGTCCTCGTTGTCGGGACTCTGCACGATCGCGATCCACGGCGGGTCCAGCGCCCGGCCACCGGACGGGGCCACCGACGGCGCGGGCGACGGTGTCGTCTCCGTGGCCGAGGCGTCACCGGGATCCGGAACGGGCGACTCGACAGCTGCGGTGGTGGTCTCCGGTGGCCCGGCTGCGGCTGCACCGTCCTCGTCGGTCGGAGGGCGAATGGTGTAGTAGATCTCCACGAACCCGCCGGACTCGGCGCGGCTGTTGGCCGGGGGGTCCTGCTCGAACACGGTCCCGTCCACCCCTTCGGAACGGACGACCCCCTCGTGGACGGGGACGAAGCCGGCGTCCTCGAGGATGCTGCGCGCGTCCTGCCAGCCGAAGTCCGTCACCTGCGGCACGAGGACGAGCTCCGCGGGTTCCTCGTCGCCGCCGAACGTCGCCAGGGCGAACGCCACTCCCAGGCCCAGCGCGATGGCCAACGCGCCGATGGCCACCCACTTCCAGCCGCTCCCCCGTTCGATGACGAGCGGCACGATCTCCTCCCGTTCGGGCAGGGGAAGCCCCAGGGGAGGGGTCTGCTCCGTCGTCATCAGGCGGTGACCCCGAAGCACGCACAGGCGTAGGCGTTCTCGTCGCCGTCGAACGAGACGTGGACGTGGTCGAGGTGCATGGCCGTCGGGTCGGTCCGTCCCGCGGGATGGGTGTAGGGGCGCCAGGCCCAGTCCCCCACGGGGCTGCAGATCTGGCCGTTCCAGATGACGTAGGTCACCCCGAGCTCCTCGTGGTGCGCCCGGTAGAAGTCCGCCAGCGCCTGTCCCGTGGCGACGTCGTCGTAGGTCATGAGGTCGATCGCGAGGCCCTTGGAGTGGTCGGTCGGCGTCGGTCGCCACCCCAGCCCACCGATGGTCCCCTCGAACCCGAACGCCCGAGCCAGCGCCGCGCCGCGGGCGGTGACCGCCTGGAGGCCGATGCGTCGGAAGCGCTGGAACTCCTGCAGCGTCGGCGAGAGCATCGCCACGGCGATGGGTGCCCCGGTCGTCCGGACGGCGTCCAGCGCCGAGGCGACGCGAACCATGTCCTCCGCGGCGACGGGCGGCGGTCCGTCACGGCGCGGGTCGGGGTGTGCCGCGGCAGCCGGTTGTGGGGCACCCGGGGGCGAAGGGGACGCAGCCGGTGTGTCGGGGCGATGCGCGGCCGGGGACGCGGCGACGGCGACACCACGAACGGCACCCGTCGCGGGGGCGCGGCCGGGCGGTGCCACGCCTGCCCCACCGTTGCCTGCGGCGGTCCCGAACGCGCCGCCGGTGAACGGCGGCACGGGATCGAGCTCCGCTGCCGTCGCCGTCGCGTCGGTGCGCAACCGCAACGCCAGTCCCGCCGCGTCGGCGCGGGCGCTGTCGAGCCGCGCCCGGGCATCGTCCCGGGCGATGGTCGTGGCGGTGATGTCGGCGTCCAGCACGGCGAGCGCGGCAAGGGCGTCGTTCACGGCGATGGCCAGGCGATCGGCCTCCGCCTGCAACGCGACGGCGGTGGGGGATCCGAGCGCAACCGCGGTGTCGGCCTCCGACTGGACGACCCGCCAGGCCGACCGCCGCGCGTCGTGCTCGCTGGCACGTGCCGTCCGGTCGGCCTGCAGGACCTCGAGGTGCTCCTCTGCAGCGACCCGGTTCGCCTCGGCGGCCGTCGCGGTGGCCAGCAGGTCGAGCGCCGACGCCTGCACCGACTCCAGCACGTTGGCCCAACCCTGCAGGGCACGGCCGGCGGCCTGTCCGGCATCCACGAACAGGGCCACCTCGGGGCCGACCGATGTCACCGCCGTCGCGACGGACGTGGCTGCCGCACCACGCCACGAGCCATCCCGGACGGCGGTGGCCAACATCGCCGTCGACCGTTCCGCGGCAACGGCCTGCAGCGCCGCGTGGAGCAGCCGTTCGGCCGTGGCCCGGACCGCCGCCGGATCACCCGGGGCGGGATCCCCGCCGAGCAGCGTCCAGTCGGCGGCGTCGCTCGTCGTCGTCACCGACCCACCCCACGACGGGACGTACCCGTCGTCCCCGACGACCGTCCGCAGTGCTGCGTTGCGACACAACCGTTCATCCCGTCATCGGAGGATACGCCATCACCGGGGCCCCCTCCGTCGGACCTGTGGACAGCGACGCCGGTCTCCCTCACCCGTCGCTGGCGGCCTCTGTGGTGGGGCCATCGGTGGACGCGTCGTCGCCGTCCGAGCCGGGGTCGCCGGACTCGACCTGCTCGACGATGTCCTCGGGGATCTCCAGCTCGATCCCGATGGCCAGGTGGTCGGGGTCGGGACCGATGCGCTCGCGGTTGACCTCGTAGATGACCTCAACGGCGCGGCCGATGTCGAGCACGGTGATCTCGTCCTCGGCGTCGGCCAGCAGGTCGGTCGCGATCGACCACAGGCTGTCGCCGGCCCGGACGACGTAGGTGGTCACCCCACCGAGCGGGATCGGTGTGGTCGTCACGGTGTCGTCGAGGTCGGAGAAGTCCTCGGTGATGTCGGTCGTCCCGGCGCCCTGGATCGCCGGCGGAGGTGCCGACCCGACGATCACCGGTACAACCGGCGGAGCGGGTCGTCCCGGCACGTCCACGCCGTCGTCCGGATCGGGTTCCGGGTCGGGCAGGGTGGGAGGTGGTGCCGGGAACCGTCCGCCGGCAGGGGTGTCGGGGCGCACCGGCGGCACGACGACGACGGGGGCGTCGGTCTGCCGGGGCGGCGGCTCGGTGTCGCGGCCATCGAGGGGGACGATGACGGGCGGGCGGATCCCCGGCAGCACGTCCTCCACGACCTCCTCGACGACGTCGTCCTCGATCGCGTCCACGACCTGATCGACGACCTCCCCGACCTGATCGGCCACGTCACCAGCCGGGCCGTCACCAACCGTGTCCTCGATGACCTCGCCGACGTCGTCGATCGCCACGACGACCGGCCCCGTCGACGGTGGGACGCCGATCGGCGCGGTCGCGGTGGCCGGTTCGGGGACGAGCGTCGTGGGTGCCGACCCAAGGAGGTCCTGGACCAGCACGTCGGCGACGTCCTGGGCTGGGGCGTCCACCGGCTGGGTGGCGGCGATGGCCGGCACCGCCGGGGCCACGGTCAGCATGCCCGCGGTTGCGGCTGCGGCGGCGCCCCGCGCGGCGGCAGCCCGGACCGGCTCGTCCCCCCGGTTCTGGGCGCGGACCGTCCGTGCGTCGTCGATCACGCGACGAATCGCGTCCTCGTACGCCGTCATGCGCCTGGCCCCTGTCGTCTCGGTGCTGCGAATCCATCCGCCACGGCCGCGGCGAGCTGGGCGATCGCGTGCCGTGTGGAGGCTCGAAGATAACCGAGATCCGTTGTTCCCCCACGCGCGAGGTCGGAATCCCACGGTACGCCGATGACTGCCCGGACGATCGGCTCGAAGTGGGCGACCACCGCATGAACGTCCACACCGGTGTCCTCGCGCAGGCCGTTGACCACGACCACCGCGTCGGCCACGAGGTCGGGATGACCCGCGCCCTCCAGCCAGCGCAGCATGTAGGTGACGGAGTGCACGGAGTCCACGCGCGGTGCGGTCACGACCACGAGCTGGTCGACGGCCTCGACGATGGCGCGGGTGGCGGCCGTCGTGACGCCGGTGCCGCAGTCGGCCAGGAGGAGGGTGTAGTCCAGCGACAGCCGGTCCAGCAGCTCGTGCATGTCGGCGCGCGTGATGCCGCGGGTGTCGCGCGGGTCCTCGGGGGCGGCGATGACCTCCAGCCGGCTGGCTGCCTGCGACGTGAAGTGGCGAAGGTCGTAGTAGTCCCGTACCGACCCCACGAGGTCCAGCAGGTCCACGGCGTTGGCGCCGGACTCGCGCTCGATCCGTCGGGCCAGGGTCCCCGCGTCGGGGTTGGCGTCCAGGGCCACCACCCGGTCGTCGCGCAGGCTGGCCAGGGTGTGGCCGAGCAGGACCGTCACGGTCGTCTTGCCGACGCCACCCTTGGTCGACGCAACCGCCACCCGTCGTGCGCCGTCGAAGGGGCGGACGATCCGTCCGACCAGCGCCCGTGCGTCCTGCTCGGCGGCGGCGAGCAGCGCCTGCTGCCGGCGATGCGACCGACGCCACGGACGGCGGCGGTGTGGTGCTGCCGGTTCGGCACGGACGAGGGCGGTTGCGTCGGCGAGCCGCTTGGCCGCCTCCTCGGAGGGACGTTCGGCACCCAGCAGGCGCGTCAACCGTTCGTCCTCGACCAACGAGAGCGGGCCGTCGACCGCGGCCGTGTCGGCGGGGTCGGGGCGCTCGGGACGTGGCCGGCTGCCCTCCCCGTCGTGCTCCGTCGATGTGACCGAGCCCCGGTACGCCTCGAAGTCCTCTGCCACATCCCACCTCGACTCGGTCGACCCCCGCTCGTGGGGCCGCGCGCCGGTGGACCGTAGCATGCGGTCACCGCACTCGACGGTCGCCGGATCGTCGTCCCGACCCACGTCTGATCACCTCCATGCCACCACCTCCGGACAGCCCATTCGACGCCGACCGCGTCCACGGCCCCCGGCCCGCGACCTCCGCACCACGTCGTCGCTGGTGGCGTCGACGGCACGAGGATCCCGACGCCGCGCTCATCGCCCGGGCCAGGGCCCCCCTGACACGCTCCCGACGGATCGTCGTGGCGTCCCGCAAGGGGGGCGTCGGCAAGACCAGCGTGGCGCTGATGCTCGGTCACGCCTTCGCCGCCCGGCGGCTCGACCGGGTGATCGCCGTCGACGGTGACCCCGATGGCGGCACCCTGGCCCACCGCGTCGCCCGAGCGGACGCCCTGCACATCGGCGACCTGCTCGAGGCGATGCGCGACGTGCACGGCTACACCTCGATCCGACGTTTCACCGTCGGCACCCCCTCGGGCCTGGAAGTCCTCGCCACCCCCGCCGATCCCGACGCCTCCCGGACCTACCACACCGCGGAGTACCTGCGGATCCTCGCCAAGCTCAACGGCAGCTACGGGCTGATCGTGCTCGACACGGGAACGGGCGTGCTGGACAACGTGACCGCCGGCATCCTCGACGCCGCAGACCAGCTGGTGCTGGTCGCCGGCCCCGGCAGCGACGAGTCCCGTGCGGCCGACCAGACGCTGGACTGGCTGGAGGAGCAGGCAGCGGGCCACCTCGTGGAGGGCGCCGTCACCGTCCTCAACACCACCTGGCCGCTGGACGGGGTGGACCTCGATCCCGTCGCCGCCCACTTCGCGACACGCACCCGTGCCGTCGTCCGGCTGCCGTTCGACGCACACCTCGCGGACGGGGCCGTCGTGGACCCCCTGCGGCTGGCCGCCCCGACCCGGCACGCGTTCCTGGAGCTCGCGGCCACCGTCGCCGATGGCTTCGCCCTCGACACCCCGCGCCGGACGAGCCCGACCCCGTCAGGGCACGCGTGACCAGACGCGGCGGGCGACCTGGTCGACCACCAGGACCGCGCCGGAGGGTTCGACGGCCAGGTCGACGGGGCGGAGGAGCGGCAGGTCGCTGGTGACCCCGCCGAACAACGTGTCGCCTCGATCGCCGTCGAGCAGAAGGACTCGACGGTTGCCGGTGTCGGCCACGACGATCCGTCCGTCGGCCAGCACGTCGACGGCCTGGGGGAGGTCGAGCGTGACCGTGTCCGTCGATCCGTCTCCGCCGGAGGATCCACGGGTGCCGGGGACGCCGGCAAGGGTGGACACCGACCCTGCGGCCATGTCCACCCGTCGGACGGCATGGTTCCCGGTGTCGGCGATCACCAGCGCGGAGCCCGTGACGGCGACGTCGTGGGGCACGGAGAGGCGCGCGCTGTCCACGGGGCCGTCGGCCGTCCCGGCCTCGCTGCCCGAACCGGCGACGGTGGTGATGCGTCCGTCCGGCCCGACGGCCCGGATCCGGTGGGCCAGGCTGTCGGCGATGTAGAGGGTTTCGTCGTGCCAGTCGAGACCGCGGGGGAAGCTCAGCAGCGCGTCGGTGGCCAGCTGTCCGTCACCGATGCCGACAGCGGAGATGTCGGCGGGCCGTCGTTCGGGCTGTCCGGCCACGATCGCCAGGACCCCGTCGCGACCGAGCCGCCAGACGACATGCCGGAGCGGGTCTGCCACGTAGACGTTGCCGACGTCGTCGACGGCAACCCCACCGGGTGCCGACAGCTGCGCATCCCCTTCGGTCCGGCTGCGCGCCTCGCCGTCGCGGATCGCCACGACCTCACCGGTCGCGGCGTCATCGACGACGAACCCGCCTGCCGGATCCACGGCGATCGACGTCGGCAGGACCAGGGCAAGGGCATCGGCGGGTGTGACGGCGGGTTCTGCAGCGGTGCCGGCGATGGTGGAGATCGTGCCGTCGGCGCCCACGGCCCGGACCACCGGCGACGACCCCTCCGACACCGCCAGCGTCCCGTCGGGGGCCACGGCGACGCCTTTCGGCCGATCGAGGCTGGCCAGCACGGCCGGTCCGCCGTCGCCATCGCTGCCCTGCTCACCCCGTCCGGCGAGGACCGACCGCACCCCGTCGACGACGGCGACCACCGTGTTGTCGAAGGTGCTCGTGGCGAGGATGGCCCCATCAGCCGCCACCGCGACGCCCTCGGGCCGGTTCAGCCCGGTTCCCCCGGCGATGCCCTCGATGCGCCAGGCCTCCCCGTCGGGGACCAGTCGTCGAAGCCTGCCCGTCGGGGGGTTGCCGCCGGTGGCACGCCGCCCGAGCTCGGCCACCACCAGCGTGTCGCCGTCCACGGCGATGGCGGTGGGTGCGTCCATGGTTGCCTCCAGGGCCGGCCCGCCGTCGCCGCTGGACCCGCGGATACCCGAGCCAGCGATGACGGACTCCGTGCCGTCGGGCTCCACCCGCACCACGAGCCCGTTCGCGAGCAGCGTGGTGAACAGCGTGCCGTCGGCCCGCACGGCCAGCCCGTGGGGCGGGGTCCCCGTCGTCAGCACCGAGCCGGGGCCACCGGCCACGGTCGAGATGGTCCCGTCGACGTCGATCCGGCGGACGACTCCGTTCCCACGGTCGGTGACGTGGACCACGCCCCCGTTGACCGCCACCCCGTACGGGTCGTCGAGGCTGGCGAGCACCGCTGGGCCGCCGTCGCCGCTGTACCCGGGGTGCCCGGTGCCGGCGAGCACGGTGACGGTGCCGTCGGCGTCGATGCGCATGACCCGGTGGGCGGCCCGGTCCGCCAGGTACAGCTCGCCGTCGTCGCCCCAGGCCATGCCTTCGCCCCGACCCAGGCGAAGGTCGGTCGCGGGTCCGCCGACCGCCAGTCCGCGCCCAGCGGCGACCGTCACATCAGCGGGGATCACCGCGGGACCCGACAGCGGGATGGGCAGCTCGACCGCAGGCTCGGCGCCGACCGGGGGCGGGGTGACCGCTGACGGTACGGCGTCCGCTGACGGTACGGCGTCCGCTGACGGTACGGCGTTCGCGGTCGTGTCCTGCGAGTCCGCGTCGGCGACCGCCGGCTCGGGGGCCCCGGCGGTTTCCGGGACTCGACCGAGCACGACGGGGGCGCGGATGAGCGACCGGCTGACCTCGTCCACTGACGGGACGACGAGGGCTGTGAGCAGGACGACCAGCAGCCCGAGGGCGACGAACGCCAGCGGCCGCCGGCGCGGTGAGGTCCCGTTCGGCGCCGGAGCGTCGGACTCGCCGGTGTCGCGAGGTGGATCGACGTGCCCGGCGAGCTCGACCGGGGGCGCCGGGATCCGCACGGTCGCCGACCGTCGCGCCCTGATGGCCGCCTCCGCCTTCTCGGCAACCCCCGCCGCTTCCTCCGCAGCCCGAGCCTCCTCGGCAACCCGCGCCGCTTCCTGCGCGGCCCCGGCCTCCTCGGCAACCCGCGCCGCTTCCTGCGCGGCCCCGGCCTCCTCGGCAACCCGCGCCATCTCCTCGGCAGCGCGGGCGTCCTCGGCGGCGCGGGCGTCCTCGGCGGCGCGGACGGTCGGCGGCCAGGGCTGCGGCGGGAGGGGTGGGAGCGCAGGGTTGTGTCGCGTGGCGACGGGCGGATCCGTGGCGGCAGGCGGCGCCAGCGGGCCACCTCGGGCAGCAAGGCGCGCCGACGCCCCCGCACGCTGCAGCGCCGTCACGAATGTCGCGACCGAGGGGTACCGGGCGTCGGCGTCGACGGCCAGCCCTCGCTCGAGGACGGCCCAGACCGGTTCGGGCAGCCCCCGGTCCCGCAGGTCGACGAGGTCGCCGTCGACCTTGCGCTGCACCACGGTGGCGGGATCGGCGATGCCGTGGCAGAACGGGGGCCGCCCGGAGAGGATCGTGTACAGCGTCGAGGCCAGGCCGTAGACGTCGGCGGCCACCCCGAGGGGGCCCCTGTCGACCACGTCGGGAGCGATGACCTCGGGGGCCACTACCTCGGGGGCCATGACCTCGGGGGCAAGGTGGGCCAGCACGCCGGGCTGGGACTGCGACCGGCTGATCCCCATGGCCCCGCACCACAGGTGGGCGATCCCGGCATCACTCAGCCGCACGCCGCCCCACCGGTCCACGAGGACGTTGGCCGGCCGCACGTCGAGGTGGCGGAGCCCCGCCTCGTGCAGCGCCTGCAGGCCCGCACCGATCCGGCGGCCGACCTGCACGACATCCAGGACCGTCGCCACCGGTCGGGCCCCCGGCTCGAGGCTGCCGGCCATGCGCTGCTGGACGACGAACGGCGCACCCCGATCGGTCCTGCCGCTGGAGAGGACGCCGACCAGGCCCGGGTGGTCCCGCAGCCCCGACAGCGCCGCAACCTGCCGGTCGAGACGGGCCGCCGTGGCGTCGTCCACCGGACGCAGGAGCGACACGGCAACGGCCCGTCCGAGGTGGGGCTCCCGGCCCGCCCTGACCCGGGCGAACCGTCCCTCGCCGATCGGCCCCTCGTCGAGGATCCCCTCAACGGGACCGCGGACCTGGGGTCGGTGGCTCACCGGGGCGGCGGCGCCGAGGGCGGACGGTAGCCGCCGCGAACGGCAGCCTGCTCCAGGACCGCGACCGCGCGGCCGATCTCGTCCCGGGCGCTGTCGAGGTCGGTGGCCAGCGCCGCCCGTCCCTCGGCCACGACGCGTTCGAGCTCACGGGTGGCCCACGTCACCGTGGTCACCAGCTGTTCGGTGCTGCGGTCGGTCCGGCTGGCCACGACCTGGGTGGCCGCGTCGACAGCGGCGCCGATGCCCTCCACCGCGTTGCCGATGCCTTCCACCGACCGGTCGCTGGCGGCGGTGCCGGCCTGGATGGCCCGGGCCACCGTGGTTTCCAGCCGTTCGGTCAGCACCTCCAGGCGAGTCGCCGCGTCGGCGCCCGTCGTCCCGATCCGGTCGGCCCGGCGCAGTGACTCCTCGATCAACCGCTCGACCCGTTCCATGTCGCTCCGCAGGCGGGTGTTGGTCTCGCCGGCAACCGCCTCGACCCGCGTCAGCGTCAGGTCGACGCCGTCGGCCAGCCGCAGGTGCTGGGCCTCCGCCGCCTCGGCCAGCCGGCGTTCGGTCTCGCCGAGGCGCTGGTCCATCTCGCGCTGCAGCCCCGCGGTGGAGGACAGGACCTCGTCGCGGTGCTGGTCGGCGCGTTCGGTGATGACGTCGCCCGCCCGTGCGGTCGCAGAGGCAAGCCGGTCGACGAGGGCCTCGATCCGCGGGGGGAGTCCGTCGACGGCGACCGACACCGACGCCGCGGCATCGCTGACCCGCTCCTGCATCCGGCTGCTCGCCGACTCGCCCGACTCCACGAGCCGTTCGAGGGTGGTGGCGACGGTCTGCTCGACCTCGGTCCTCAGCCGTTCGGCCGCCGCGAGCTGGGTGTCGGCCTGGGCGGTCGCCGCGGCGAGCAGGCGGGCCTCGGCGTCACCGACGGCGCCGTCGAGCCGTCCGCCGGCGTCGGCGAGCTGGCGCACCTGTGCCCCGACGGTGTCCTGGACCTCGACGCGGAGCTGTTCGGCCAGGGCCATCTGCTGCTCCGCCTGCGACCCGGCGGCCGCCTGCAACCGATCAGCGGCCCGGGTGACCGCCGAGTCCAGCCGATCGCCGACGTCGGCGAGCTGCGTGGCGGCGGTCGACCCGGCCTCGCGGATGTCCTCGGCCGCCGCGCGGACGGCGTTGGCACCCGCCTGCTCGATGCGTTGGGTGGCGACGCTGACCGCACCGTCGACCGCGGCGGTGGCCGCCTCGATCCGGCCGGTGGCCGTGCGCAGGTCGTCCATGGACCGGGCCACCCGATCGCCGGCCAGCGTGCTGGCCTCGGTCAGGGTCGTGACCTGCCCGTCGAGGCGACCGGCGACGTCGTCGAGCTGGGTCCGGTGTCGTTCGGCGTGGTCGGCCATGGCGCTCGTCAGCTCGGTGGCGACCCGACGTACCTCGGCGCTCGCCTCCTGGCCTGCGCCAGCAACCTCACCGCCGGCGCGGCCCATCTCCGTCCGCAGGTCGTCGGTGGCCTGCCGGGCGCCGTCCAGCACCAAGGATGCGGCGCGACCGGCCGCGTCGGCGAGGCGGGTCACCTGTCCCTCGGCGGTGGCGTGGAGCTGCTCCTCGACGTGGGTTGCGGCCCCCTCGATGCGTTCGGTGTGGGTGACGGCCAGGTCGTCGAGCATCGACCGCAGCCGGGAGGCTTGTGCCTCGACCACGTCGTCGAGTCCTGCCCTGGTGCGGTCGAGCGCCGCCTCGGTGCGGGCGTGCACGCCCTCGACCCGCCCCGAGGTGCGCTCCAGCGCCTCCTCGATCCGGTCGGCTGCGCGGCTGCCGGCGTCCACGACGCTGGCCTCGGCCACCGTGACGCGGTCGACGATGCGGGTGCCGGCCTCGTGGCTGCTGCGCTCGATCCGCTCGGCAGCGGCACGGGTCCCCTCGTCGAGGTCGACGAAGCGCCCGTCGAGGGCGGTGTCGGCCGAGGCGACGGCCGTGGCCAGGCGTTCGGACTCGCGGGCCACGGCCGCGGCGATCTGGTCGGTCAGGCCGCGGGTGCGCTCGATGACCGAGGCGGCGGCGTCCGCGGCGGCGGCTTCGATGGCGGACGTCGCGGCCTGGGCGGCGCGATCGGTCCGGTCCCCCACGGTCAGCGCGGCGGCTTCCAGCGTCGTGTGGAGGGAGTCGAGGTGCCGCTGCTCGTCCTGGGCGATCCGGGTCGAGGCGGCCTCCGCCGCGTGCTCGATACGCCCCGACGCCTGGTCGGTGGCGGTGCTGAGCCGCGCGGCCACCTCCTCGACGGACCGGGTGGTGGCCCCGGTCGCCTCGACCACCGCGGTTCGCGCCCGGTCCACGACCTCGTCGATGGCGTCGGCGGCAGCGTCGGTGCGTGTGGTCACCGTCGCGGCGGCGGCCTCGGACTGCTGGAGGAGCTGGGTCGCGCTGGCGTCGACGCGGTCCCCGAGCTGGTCGGTCAGGTCCCGGACGCGCGAGGCCAGCTCGCTGCTGGACCGCTCGACCCCCTCCGTGATCGTCCGGCCGGCGTCGGCCAGGTTGGTGGCGATCACGGCCTCGGCATCGCCGACCCGTGACTGCAGCGTGTCGGCGGCATCGGTGCTCCGCTGGGCCGCGTCGGTGACCGCCAGCTCCAGCGACGCCGTGGCGTCGTCGGTGGATCGGGTCACCCGGTCGGCGGCTGCCGCCACCGCATCGGCCAGGCGATCCCGGACCGACGCGACGGTCCCGGTGAGGTGCTGCTCGGTGGCCGCCACGCGGTCGGCGATCGTCTCGCCGGCCGCGGTCGAGGCCCCTTCGATGGCGGCGGCAGCGTCTGCCGCTGCGTCACGAACACCTGCCCTGGTCTCCTCCAGCCCCAGGCGGACGGCGTCGACGACACCGACCAGGCGCACCCGGGTCTCCTCCACCGACGCCGACAGCTCGTCCCGGACACCGCCGACGCTGCGGTCGATGCTGGCGACGGCCTCGCCGCCGGCGGCCTGGATGCCCTCCGTGGCCGCGGCACCGGCCTGCGCCACGCGCTCCGCGGCGCTCGACGTTGCCGCGAGCAGCTGGTCACCGACCCGGTCGGCCACCTCGGTCATGCGCTCGGCGGCGGTGTCGCCGCCCGCCACGATCCGCTCGACGGCCGACTCGGTCCCGACCGCCACGCGGTCGGCTGCGCGCTCGCTGCCCGCGTGGACCCGGTCCACCGCGCTGTCCACCAGGTCGTCGACCCGGACGACCGCCGCCTCGAGCTGCTCGTCGATGCGCTCTGCGGCGGCGTCGACGTGCTGGCCGACCCGGTCGGCAACCCGTGTCGCGGCCTCGTCAGCTGCGGCGGCCGTGCGTTCGGCGGCTCCGTCGACGGCACGTGCGGTACGGGCTGTGGCGTCCTCGACCGAGGCGAGGGCCTGCTCGGTGGACGCCTGCCCGGTGGCGAGGAGTCGTTCCTCCTGGACGGTCCAGGAGGACTCGAGCCGTTCGCGAAGCCTCGCGGCGGTGTCGTCGACGACCGTCGCCAGGCCGTGCTCCATCCGCTGGATCCGCTCGACCAGCCGTTCGTCGGCGACCTGGCCGAAGAGGGTCAACGACTCGGCCTGCGCCGCCGCCACCCGGTCGACGACGCCGTCCACGACGTCGGTGATCTGCTCGACCGCCTCGGAGGTGCGGGTGTCGAGGCTGCTGACGGTGCGGCCCATGGCGGCCGTCAGGGTGTCGGTGGCCGAGACCACACGAACGTCGACGGACTCCAGGTGCCCGGCCAGCCCGCCCACGCGTTCGGTGACGACCTCCAGCCTGCCAGCGACGCCATCGATGTCGGGCCGCAAGCCCTCCACCTGCGCCCTGACCTCGTCGACCCGCTCGCCGACGCCATCCAGCCGGTCGACGACCCCGTCGACTCGCGCCCCGACGGCACCCACCTGCTCGCCGACACCGTCGAGCCGGTCGACGACCACCTCGACATGGCCACCGACCCCGCCGACACGCTCGGCGACACCATCCAGCCGGTCGCCGATGCGGTCGATCCCGCTGCGCACCTCCAGCACCTGTGCGCCGACACCGTCGATGCGGCCGCCGACGGCGTCCGCCCGCTCGGCCAGCCCGTCGATCACGCCCGCCACATCGGTGGCCAGGCGGTCACCGGCACCGGAGACCGCCTCGACGGCCCGGTCGGCCACGGTTCGGCCGCTTGCCTCCGCCGCCTCCGTGAAACCCTGCCGCGCCTCGCGGACGGATTCCGCGATGGTCGAGCTTGCCTGGGACGCCGCCGCAGCGACGCCTGCACGGGAGTCCTCGGTGGCTGCCGCGATCCGCGCCGCCACACGATCGGTCGCCTCGGCCATCGCCGTCCGGGCACGCTCGGTCAGGTCACCGGCAGCGTCCACGGCGCCGTTGGTGTGGGACTCCGCACGGGTTGCGGCGTCCTCCAACGACGTGACGGCAGCCGCCATGCGGTCGGTGACGTCCTGCACGGCCTCGGCAGCCGCCCACGCACCGCGGCTGGTCTGCTCGCCGGCGTCGGCCATGACCGTGGCGGCACGCTCGGCCGCCTGCCCGACGGCCCGGTTGGCCTCGGCGGTGGAGGCCACCACCGCCTCCCGGTGCTCGGCCGCGGAGGACCGAAGCTGCTCGACGAACCCCTCCCCTGCGGTGGTGATGCGCTCGCCCGTGCCCTCGACCAGGGCACGCAGGCGTCCCAGGTCGTCGCTGGTGATGCTGTCCAACCGGCTGCTCAGCGCGGCGGCAGCCGCGTCGACACCCCGGGCGGCCTCCGCCACCATGTCCTGCAGGCGCTCGACCTGGGCCCCGAGCAGCTGGCGGACCTCTGCCGTCGTCGCCGCCGAGCTGCGGTCCAGCGCTTCGGCGTAGGCCTGCTGGGAGGACTCCAGGTCGACCCGGATCCGCTCCGCGGTGCGGTCGGGCGCGCCCTCCAGCGCCGACACGCTGGACTGCGCGGCGCGGTTGACGCGTTCGCCGATCGCCTCCAGCTCGTCCAGCAGCTGCTCGGAGATCTCGATGAGGATCTTCGTGGCCTGACGGTTCTGGCTGATGGCTTCGGCGAGGTCGACGTCCTCGCTGGGCTGCTCGGGTGCCATTGTTGTCCTTCGGGGCTTGGACCTTCGGGGCGTGCCCACGGCGGCGTGCTCCCGCGTCTCCACCGGGGTCAGCGGAGCCGCCATGCTCGCATCGCGAGAACGCGGCGTCGACCTGCCTCCCCTCCCCAACGGACCGGGTGGTCCCGTCCGACGACCGGGAGCGCCGATCACACAACGACATCCGTGGATGACTCAAGGCGACGTCGGACCCGCCGATCGGAGGTTGACGGCCACCAGGGATCGGCGGCCGTGAAGACATCCACCACCATGGACGGTTGACCTTTCGCGAGGACAACACGTTGGGCAAGCGCGCCTGGGCTCCGATCGTCGTGCCGGCCGCGGTCATCATGATCGTGGTCATGATGGTCGTGCCGTTGCCGACCGCGCTGCTGGACCTGCTGCTGGCCATCAACATCGCCGGCGCCGTCCTCGTGATCCTCGCATCCATGCAGGTCAGCCGTCCGCTGGACTTCGCCGTCTTCCCCTCCCTCCTGCTGATCCTGACGTTGTTCCGCCTGGCGCTGAACATCTCCACGACGCGGCTGATCATGCTGAACGGCTACGCCGGCAAGGTGATCGAGGCGTTCGGCAGCTTCGTCATCGGCGGGTCGCTCGTCGTCGGCCTGATCGTCTTCCTGATCCTCGTCATCGTGCAGTTCCTGGTCATCACCAACGGCGCGGGACGCGTGGCCGAGGTCGGAGCACGGTTCACCCTCGACGCCATGCCCGGCAAGCAGATGGCGATCGACGCCGACCTCAACGCCGGGCTCATCGACGAGGCCGGGGCCCGCAAGCGCCGCGAGGACGTCGCGGCCGAGGCGGACTTCTACGGCGCGATGGACGGTGCGTCGAAGTTCGTCAAGGGCGACGCGATGGCCTCGGTCATCATCACCGTCATCAACCTGCTGGGGGGCCTGGTCATCGGCGTCCTGCAGCAGGGCATGGACGTCGCCGAGGCCGTCAGCACCTTCTCGCTGCTGACCGTCGGCGACGGGCTGGTCAGCCAGCTCCCCGCCCTCCTGATCTCCATCGCCTCGGGCATCATCGTGACCCGCGCGGCGACCGCCGGGGACATGGGCTCCGACGTCGTCGTGCAGTTCAGCCGCCAGCGCAACTCCATGCGCCTCGGTGGCGCGGCGGTGGCGTTGATGTCGCTGCTGCCCGGCCTGCCGATGGTGCCGTTCCTGGCCGTCGGTGGGGCGCTGCTGTTCGCCGCCTCCCGCCTGCCCGACCCCGAGGAAGCCGTTCGCCGGGCCGAGGAGGCCGAGCGCGAACGCAAGGAGGCCGAGGCGCGGGAGCACATGCCCAACCCCGACTCCCCCGAGGCGATCCTGCAGGAGGTGCAGGTCGAGAGCCTGCAGCTGGAGATCGCCTACGACCTGATGGACCTCGTCGACGCCAACCGCGGTGGCGACCTGCTGGACCGGGTCAAGGCGCTGCGTCGCAAGGTCGCCCAGGACCTGGGGATCATCATCCCGCTGGTCCGGACCCGCGACAACATCGAGCTGCCCCCGTCGACGTACTCCATCCGCCTGCACGGCGTGGAGCTCGGCCGCGGGCAGGCGCCCGTCGGCCATGTCCTCGTCATCGGCGACGACCAGCCGGCGCTCGGCGCCGGTGGGGCCGTCCAGCCCGCCAACGGCATCGCCGCCCTGCCGGGCCAGGCGACCACCGAACCGGTCTTCGGGCTGCCCGCCCGCTGGGTGCCGATGGAGTACCGCCAGCAGGCCGAGGTGCTCGGCGCCACCGTCGTCGACCGTTCGTCGGTCATCACGACCCACCTCGCAGAGGTCGTGCGCACCAACGCCTCACGCCTGCTCAGCCGCTCGGACACCAAGACGCTGTCGGAGCTGGTCAAGGCCCAGGCACCCACCGTCGGTGAGGAGCTGGACGCAAGCCAGCTGACCCTCGGCGACGTGCAGACCGTCCTGGCCGAGCTGCTGGAGGAGCAGGTGCCGATCACCGACCTGGTCCGGATCTTCGAGGTGCTCAGCGAGAAGGGGCAGGCCACCAAGGAGACCGAACCCCTGGTGGAGTCGGTCCGGGCGATGCTCGGCCCGGCCATCTCCGGCGCCCTCGCCCTGGACAGCCGGCTGCCGGTGATCGTGCTCGACCCGATGACCGAGCACCGCATCCTCGAGGCCATCCGTCCCGGGAGCGCCGGCACCTTCCTGGCGCTCGATCCCGCCGTGTCGGAGCAGCTCGCGATGGAGATCGCCCGCATGGCCGAGCAGGCCGAGCAGCGTGGCGACAGCGCCGTCGTCGTCTGCTCCCCGCAGGCCCGCCCCGGGCTGCGCCGCCTGGTCGCCCAGGTGATCCCCCGTCTTCCAGTCCTGTCCTATGCCGAGATCGGACCACAGCTCGTGGTCGAAACCGTAGGGGTGGTGAACGTTGGCAACCCAGCAACGGTCTGAAGAGAACCGCACTGACACGCAGCGATTCGAGGGGGACTCCGTCGAGGAGATCCTCGGTCGTGTCCGCGCCGACCTCGGCGCCGACGCCGAGATCGTGGAGGCCAACAAGATCCGCTCCGGCGGCATCGGTGGCTTCTTCGCCAAGGAGCGCTTCGAGGTCCTCGCCCGCCCGCGTGCGGCGACGGGCGCCACCGGCTTGCCGCCCGGGATCGACGAGGCCGCGTTCGACCGGGCTGCCGCTCACGTCGCCGCCGCCCGGGCCGGCATCGCGCCGTCCGCGCCTGCCGTGTCCCCCGCCGCCCCCACCGACCTGCTCGGTCTGGCCGACGCGGTGTCCTCCGCCGAGGCCGCCCAGGCCGCTCCCCCCTCCCCCCGCGTGACGGGCGATCCCCACCCGCGGCCCGATATCCGACACGCGGTGGCTGCTGACGCCCCCCGGAACCCCGGCATGTCGGGCGATCACGACGGGCGGCCCGACACCCGACACGCGTTCGAGCCGTTCGCGCCGGAGGAGATGCCACGGCTGTCCACCGAGGGCGGCGCCTTCAACGACGTGCTGCACCGCATC
Source organism: Euzebya rosea (assembly GCF_003073135.1). Lineage (NCBI taxonomy): Bacteria > Bacillati > Actinomycetota > Nitriliruptoria > Euzebyales > Euzebyaceae > Euzebya > Euzebya rosea. The sequence continues at coordinate 218,101 of NZ_PGDQ01000001.1, read as the reverse complement.
GCCACCGACGCCGGCCCGGAGATCGCCGAGGCCGTCGACCGCCGGCTGGGGACCGCACCGCTGATGGACCCGATGGCCCGTCCGCTGATGCCCGTCGGCCCCCAGGCACGGACCAGGGCCACCACGGCCGCGGAGATGTTCGCCGCCAGCGACGCCGCGAGCGCTGCCGTGCCCGCACCCACGGCGCCGATCCCCACGACGCCCGTCGACACCGGCCACGCCGGCCACATCGTCGATGCGCACGCCAGCGCCGCGGACGCCACGGACGAGCTGCCGGTCGTGGCAACGGGCTCCAGCCCGGCCGTCGCCCCGATCAGCGACCTGGTGCAGCCAGCCGACCCCGGCAGCGACACCCTCGACCGGACCGCCCGCCTGCTGTCGTGGCTCGAGCGGGACAACCTGCCTCGATCGACCCTGATGACCGCCCTGCGTGGCCTGCCCAGCATCCCCGCCCTGCCCGACACCACCGGTGTGGTCGTCGTGGTCGTCGGGCAGCGCCAGCAGGCGCTGAAGCTGTGCCGGGCCATGGCGAAGGCGGTCACGGGCTCCAGCGACGACGTCGTCCTGGCCTCCGCCTCCTACAAGGGCTCGGCGATCCCGACGGAGCGACGGATCATCGACCTGACCGACGCCGAACGCGACCGCCTGTCGTGGCGACGTCGGCCCACCCCGACGTTCGTCGCCGTCGAGGCCCCGACCAGCATCAGCCCCGAGTCGTTGCGCTGGACGCGCGAGATGGTCGACCAGCTCGAGGCGCACCAGGTCATCGGCGTGGTCGATGCCGGCCGCAAGACCGCCGACGTCGCCGCCTGGGCCGAGCGCATCGGCGGGGTCGACGGCCTGGCGCTCCGCAACCTCGAGGAGACCACGACCCCCTACGAGGTCCTCGCCCTCGAGGTGCCCGTCGTCTACCTCGACGACGTGCCGGCGACCGCTGGGTCATGGGCACACGTCCTGCTCGAGGGGACCAGCACGTGACCACCGACCCCGCGACCAGCGCCCCGCCCCACGACGCCGTCGAGGACGCGGTCGAGGACGACCGCCGGCCCGCCCGCGGCGACGTCGCCACGCTCCAGTGGGCCTTCAGCCGTGCGCAGGCCCGTGTCCTGCGGGCCAGCGAGGACGTGCTCGTGCTGGCTGCCGTGCTGCCACGGGGTTCCCGACCCCTCCCACCGAAGGGGGGCCGGCTGCAGCTCCGGTGGTCCGACGTCGACGGACTCCACGAACGCCACTGCGTCGTGCTGGGCCTCAGCAGCGGGTTGCTGCACCTCGCGCCCGACGGGCCTTCGGTCACCCACCAGCGTCGCCGGTTCTTCCGTGCGCCGGTGACCGTCGACCTGACCATCCACGACGGCCAGCGCACCGTCCACGGGGAGACGATCGACCTCAGCGAGGGTGGCACACGCGCCTCCATCGGCCACGAGACGTTGCTCCCGTCCACCCACGTGACCACCACCATCACCGTCGGCACGACCCGCTACCGGGTCCCGTGCCGTGTGGTGCGTCACACCCCCAACCACACCGGTGCGGAGGTGGGACTGGAGTTCGGCCCCATCCCCGCGTCAGCCGCCACGATGATCCGCAAGCACGTGTTCACCGCCCAGGTGCGGGCCCGCTCGAACGGACAGCACAGATGACCAACGCGATGCGTTTCCCCGCGATCCTTGCCCTCTCCGTCGTCTTCGGGATGCCCGCGCTGCGCGACATGATGGCGCGGCCCGAAACCCTCTTCGAGTCCGGCGTCGCCTACGCCGCCGCGTTCGCGCTGGCCTGGGCCGGCGTCACCGGCGTGACCCGGCTCGTGGAGCACTACGCCCACAGCAACGCCCTCGCCCAGCACCGCGACGACGCTGCCGAGGTCGAGCGGGAGCTGCTGGAGATCCGCGAACGCGAGATGGCCGCCACAGCCAGCGGCCGCATGTCCGACGGCGGCCCCATGGGCACCATGCCGCCGCACGTCGAGCCGGTGGACGCAGCCGTGGCCAGCTAGGACTCCGGGCGCCCGAGTGGTGGCGGCGCCCCACCCTCGTCGGCGACCGGCAGTAGGCTCTCGGGAACGATTGCCTCCACGGAAGGGCCTGCAATGCTGGTGCTCACCCGCCGCGCCAACGAAAGCATCATGATCGGCGACGACATCGTGATCACGGTGCTCGACGTCCGCGGCGACCAGATCCGACTCGGGATCAAGGCTCCGCGCTCGGTCGCGGTGCACCGCGAAGAGGTGTACGCGGAGCTGCAGGAAGCCAACCAGGCGGCTGCGTCGCCGTCGAAGGCGGCCATGGCCAACCTCAGCAAGCTGCTGCCACCCGGCACCGGGTCGACGCAGGACTGACCGGCTGGCCGGCATCCCGTCGGCCCACGTGGGGGACACTGGACACATGCACACACCCCCTCGCATCGTCGTGGTCGGGGGTGGCTATGCGGGCGTGATGGCTGCGCGTGCCGCCCTGGAACGCCGCGCGCACGTGACGCTCGTCGACGCCGACGGCCGCCACGGGTTCCTGCCCCGCCTGGCCACGGTCGCCGCCGGGGTCGGCCCGATCGGCGACGCCGACGCACCCCTGGCCGACCTGCTGCCCGGCGTCACGCTGGTCACCGAGCTGGTCGAGGGCATCGACCACCGGGCGCGGGCCCTGGCGACCGCCGACGGTCGGGGCATCGAGTGGGACGCCCTCGTCCTCGCGGCCGGTGCACAGGCATCGGCACCGCCCGTCCCGGGGCTGACGGACCATGCCTGGACGCTGCGCAACCCCGACGACGCCAAGCGCCTCCGCGAGCTGGTCCCGACCGCCGAGTCCCTCGTGATCGTCGGGGCCGGATCCACCGGTACCCAGCTGGCCGGCGAAGCAGCCGCCGCCCATCCCCACCTCCGCGTGCACCTGCTGGAGATGGCTGATCGGATCCTCCCCTCCCTGCCCGTGGGCATGGCCGACCGGGCCCGCGACGTCCTCCGGGACCGACGGGTACGGATCCGGACGGGGGTGTCGCTGGAACGTGTCGGTCCCGAGGGCGCCGACCTCGACGACGGGACCACCGTGCCGGGCCTCGTGGTCTGGACCGGCGGCTACGCCAGCAACGGCAACGCCCTGCTGCCCGACGCACCGACCACCGACGGGCGCCTCGTCGTCGACCGCTGCGCCCGCGTCAGCGGCCACGACCGCGTCCTGGCGGCCGGGGACATCGCTGCGCACCGGGGACCGGGCGGTCGGGTCCTGCCACAGACCGCGCAGGTCGCGGTGCGTGCCGGACGCCTCGCCGGCGCCAACGCCGCTCGCATCGCCGAGGGCGTCCGGCCCAGGGCCGGACGGCTGCGCCACATCGGCTGGGTCCTCCCGCTCGGGGACGGCCAGGCGGTCGCCCAGGTCGGACCGGTTCCCCTGACCGACCCGCTGACCGGTCGGCTCGCCCCGCTGCTGCACGACGCCATCGACGTGCGCCACCTGCTGACCGTCGGCGGCCTGCCGGCCGCGGTGCGCCACCACCAGGACTTCGTCAGCCTCCCCTGAGTGCGCCCTCGAGGGATCCCCACCGTCGGAACCGCCCGACGTGGCCCTCGACGTGGCCCCCGCCGCGGGTGCAGCATCGCCGTATGGACTCCCTGCAGCGGCTCGCCGCGTTCACCACCGACCCTGCCGGTGGCAACCCTGCCGGCGTCCACATCGCCGAGGCCCTGCCCGACGACGCCTCGATGCTGGCGATCGCAGCCGACGTCGGATACTCCGAAACCGCGTTCCTGGCCCCGGCGTCGCCCGGCCGGATCGACCGCTGGCAGACCCGGTACTGGTCACCGCTCGCGGAGGTCGACTTCTGCGGCCACGCGACCATCGCCTCGGGTGTGGCGCTGGCGGCCGCGCACGGTGAGGGCACCTACGTGCTGGTCACCAACGTCGGTGAGGTGGTCGTGGAGACGTCCTCCGACGGCGACGGTCCAACCGCGACGCTGGAGTCCGTCGACCCCCGTACCACACCCCTGACCGCAGCTCGTCTGGATGCCCTGCTCGCCACGTTCGCATGGACCACCGACGTCCTCCATCCGGACTGGACGCCCGCGGTGGCGTTCGCCGGTGTGTGGCATCCCGTCCTCGTCCTGGCAGACCGCGCCGTGCTGGCCGGGATGACCTACGACTTCGATGCGCTGCAGCAGCTGATGACCGATGAGGGCTGGACCACCATCCAGGTGGTGGTCCCGACCGCGGACGGGTTCGATGCCCGCGATCCGTTTCCCGTCGGCGGGGTCGTGGAGGACCCGGCGACCGGTGCGGCCGCGGCAGCGCTCGGTGGCTACCTGCGCGCACACGGCCACGTCGAGCCCCCGGCGACGGTCACCGTCCGGCAGGGAGCGGACATGGGACGTCCCAGCACGCTGGTGGTCGACATCCCGCGGACGGGCGGCATCCGCGTCAGCGGACACGCGGCGGCCATCTGACGGGACCCAGGTCGACGTGCGCAGCCGGCACACGACACCGGTCGGTACCGGTGTCCACCCTCCGTAACGCAACGTCTCAGAGCGGTTTCCCACTCCGGCCAGCTCGGCGGGAGCCGAGAGGCTGGTACGGGCCCACCCATCGATGTCACCTACCGAGGTCACGAGGACCCTTCGACGAGACCGATGGTGCAAGCCACATCATTAGACGAAAGTCTCCGAGCGGGTTTGTGGAGGGTGAACACCACTACCGACCGGCGCAGCACACTGTACCGGCGACGTCACCGCTGCAACGGCGGGACCTCGGGCGTCCGGACGACACCCGAGCGGGAATACCTCAGTCCTCGAACAGCCCCATGCGCATCGCGGCAGCCACGGCGGCGGTGCGGTTGCGGGCGCCGAGGCGGTCGAAGACCTCCTGGCAGTGGGCCTTGACGGTGCGCTCGGTCACGCCGAGCTTCTCCGCGATCTCGGGGTTGGTCAGTCCCTCCTTGAGGAACTCCAGCACCTCGCCCTGCCGCGGGGACAGGATCGGCTTGGCCTCCGACGGCTCGATCTCGAGCACCTCGGTGTCGTCGTCGCCCTGCATGTTGGCGCCACGGTCCTCGAAGCGGGTCTCGATGTTGCCGAACTTCACGACATCACCGTGCTTGAGGGCCGCCGAACCCGAGACCTGCTCGTCGTTGACCCACGTGCCACCCGTGGACTTGAGGTCCTCGATGAGGACCGCCCCGGCCGTCTTCCTGATGGTCGCGTGAGCGCGGGAGACATGCGGGTCGTCGATGACGAGGTCCGACGTCGACCGACGGCCGAGGATCTGTTCGTCGGCCTCGATCACGAGGACACGACCCTTCAGTGGCCCGTCGCTCGTCACGACGAACATGGGCAGCGGCTGTAGCCGTTTCGCTGGTCCTACCACGTTCTGACCTCTCCTTCGGCCCGCGTTCGGAGCGCCTCGACCATGGGGACGGGAGTACTGATGGATCCCATGCTGGCTGATTGTGCCTCACCGTGGAAGTCACTGCCGTGTGTCACGACCAAACCACGTTGTGCGGCGATCCGGCGCCAGGCGCGGGCTGCGTCCGGCTCGTACTGATCGCGAGGTGACTCTATGCCGGCCAGTCCGGCGGTGCACATGGCATCCAGCAGTCCCCGATCCACCCCACCCCACGTGGGATGGGCGAGGACCGCTGCACCGCCCGAGGCGCGGACGAGCTCGACACATCGGACCGGATCCAGCGCGCCCTTGGGGACGTAGGCGGGGCATCCCTCCCCCAGCCACTGCGCGAACGCCTGACCGGTCGTCGGGACCAACCCGGATCGCACCATGAGACGGGCGACGTGGGGACGCCCCAGCGACACCGTGTCCCCCATCTGGAGCAAGGGAGAGGGATCGATGTCGGCGCCGTGGGCGTTGAGCGCGTCCACCATGGCCAGCGCCCGGTCACGCCTGGCGGTCCTCAGGCGCTCGAGCTCGGTGGAGAGGGGCCCCTCGGCGTCGACGAAGTAGGCGAGCAGGTGGACCGATCGTGGGCTGTCCCCGGTGCCGGGCGCGGCAGCGACCTCTGCGGACAGCTCGACCGCCGGCACCCAGCACAACCCGAACGTGGCGCAGGCCTCGGCGGCTTCCTCGAAGTGTGCCGTCGTGTCGTGGTCGGAGACAGCCAGCCCGTCGAGTCCCCCGGCCCAGGCCATGCGTGCGAGGTCGAAGGGGCCGGCATGCCCGTCGGAGTAGGTGGTGTGGCTGTGGAGGTCGAAGGCCATGCACGCACCGTACGGAGGGGGTGTGACGTCCACGCCGCCCCCCTCGCCCTGACCCCCTGAACCGCGACCACGTACGTACGCAGGACCGCCACCGCACCCACGACATCCGTACGTACGGCGAAACTGATCAGATCGGACGATGGCGGGCCCGCGCACGACGGGTCATCCTCATCGTGGTGCCCAGCAATCCGCAGTCATCGGACCGAGGACCCGACCGAACGGTCCGGGTCCTCGTCGTCGAGGACGACCCCCACCTCAGCGACTACCTGTCCATCGAGGTGGGCGCTCGACCGTTGGCCGACGGGTTCAGCACCGAGGTCGTCGCGGCCGCCAGCCTCGAGGCCGCCCTGGAGCACGTGGACGACGTGGACCTCGTGCTGCTCGACCTGGAGCTCCCCGACTCCCAAGGCCTGGACACCTTGCTGCGGATCGTCCAGACGGCCCCGGCCGTGCCGGTGATCGTGGTCACCGGCACCGTGGACGAGGAGTTCGGCGAGATGGCGCTGGCCGCGGGGGCCAACGAGTTCCTCCGCAAGGGCGACTACGACCGCGACACGCTGCTGCGGAGCATCCGGCACGCGCTGGCACGCCACCGGTACTTCCTGTCGATCATCGACGTGCTCGCCCGACGGCGGACTGCCGAGGAGCAGATCGCCGTCCTCGAGTCCCTCGGCGCCGGCGGCACGAGCGTTGCCGCCCGATCGGCCGGCCGATCGTCGCTGTCGGAGACCTTTCCGGACGTCTTCGAGACGGCACGAACGCAGTACGGCGAGCTCGTGGCGCAGTACGTGGAGGAACGCGGACTCGAGGTCGACTACAACGTGGCCAGCCGTGCGAAGGCGCTGGCCGGCGACGTCGCCCTCCTCCGGGTCACCCCACGCGACGTCGTCGACGTGCACGTTGCCGCCCTCCGGGACCTCACCGACGGCGTGGGACGGGGTCGGGTCCGGGCCCTGATGGACGCCGGCCAGATCCTCTTGGTCCAGGTGCTCGGCCACCTTGCGTCCTACTACCGTGCACAGGCCGTCGGGCGCGCCGTCGGCTTGCTCACGCCCCTCGAACAGCCACCGCCACCCGACGAAGGCAGGCCCTCGTGAAGGCCGTCCGGCTACGCCTCTACATCGGCGGGGAGAGTCCTCGGGCGATCCGCGCCGCATCCAACCTCCGACGGCTGTGCAACCAGCTGCTGGGCGACGACTGGGAGCTGGAGGTGATCGACGTCGTCGATCGCCCCGACCTGGCCGAAGACGCCCGGATCTTCGCGACGCCGACCGTCGTGAAGCTCACCCCCGCCCCCATTCGACGCGCCATCGGCGACCTGAGCGACATCCAGCGGCTTGCCGCCGCACTTGACCTCGGGGTCCCGAGCGACGAGGAGATCTCCAACCTGTGACGCCCATTCCCAGCATCGACCGCGTGCCGACCGGCAACTCGGGCCTGGACCACATCCTCCACGGTGGCATGCCTGCCGGCCGTACGACCCTCGTCAGCGGATCGGCGGGCAGCGGCAAGACCGTGTTCGCCCTGCAGTTCCTCATCGACGGCGTCCGCAAGTACGACGAGCCGGCGGTCTTCGTGACGTTCGAGGAACGCCCGCACCTGATCCGCATGAACGCCGCAGCGCTCGGCTTCGACATCGCCGCCCTCGAGGAGGCCGGGAAGTGGGCGTTCATCGATGTCTCCTATGACCCCTCGGAGGACGAGGAGGTCATCGGACGCTACGACTTCGTGGCGTTGCTCGCGCGCATCGAGCACGCGGTCCGGACCACCGGTGCGAAGCGGGTGGCGATCGACTCCGTCGGGGCCGTGTTCACCCGCTTCGCCGAACCACACGGCGTTCGGCGGGAGCTGGCGCGGGTGGCCGACGGCCTCAGGTCGTTGGGGGTCACGGCCGTCCTGACCAGCGAACGCACGCAGGAGTACGGCGAGATCGCCCGATTCGGCGTCGAGGAGTTCGTCTGCGACAACGTCCTCGTGCTCCGCAACGTGCTGCAGGAGGAGTCGCGCCGCCGCACCATCGAGGTCCTGAAGATGCGGGGCATCGATCACCTGACCGGTGAGTTCCCGTTCACCATCCTCCCGGGGCAGGGGATCGTCGTCATCACCCTCGCCGGGACGGACCTGACCGCCGGGTCGACCACCGAACGGATCACGTCGGGGCTGGAGGAGCTCGACGAGATGTGCAGCGGGGGGATGTTCCGCGACTCCGTCACCCTCGTCTCGGGGGCCACGGGAACGGGCAAGACCCTCCTCGTGACCGAGTTCATCGACGGCGGCGCCTCGCGGGGCGAACGATCGTTGATCCTGGCCTTCGAGGAGAGCAGGGCCCAGCTGTACCGCAACGCCGCGGGCTGGGGCCGCGACTTCGCCAGCATGGAGGCGGAGGGGTCGCTGCGGGTGGAGTGCGCGTACCCGGAGGTCATGTCCCTGGAGGACCACCTCGTGGCGATCAAGCAGGCCGTGGAGGAGTTCAACCCCACCCGCATGGCGGTCGACAGCCTGTCAGCGCTGGAGCGCATCGCCCCCGAACGCAGCTTCCGCGAGTTCCTCATCGGGCTGACCTCGTTCATCAAGCATCGTCAGATCGCGGCGTTGCTGACCGCCACGGCCCGATCGTTGCTGGGCGGCGAGTCCACCACCGAGGCCCACATCTCGACGCTGACCGACATGATCATCCTGCTGCGGTACGTCGAGACCGGCGGGGAGATCCGTCGCGGGCTCACCGTGCTGAAGCTACGGGGTTCCACCCACGACAAGCGCATCCGGGAGTTCAGGATCGACGGGACGGGCATGCACGTCGGTGCGCCGTTCCGCGACATCACCGGCATCCTTGCCGGCACCCCGCGACACGTGGTGACCAACGCCCTGGACGAGGTGGCCAACCTCTTCGACGGGACCTGACCAACGCCTGATCACCGCCGGGCCAGCAGCACCATGCGGGTCTCGGGACTGATCGGCCGCTGGTCCCAGTCCCCCATGACCTCGACGTCGGCGAACCCGGCGGCGCGAGCCATGGCCACGAGCTCCGTCGGCGTGTAGAGGCGGACGTCGAACCGCCTCGTGGTGCCATCGGGCATGCGGAGCGTCGAGTGGTTCACCCCCGTGACCCAGTCGATCGAGGGCTCCTCGCTGGCGCCGGTGTCGCCCATCGGGAACCGCTGGCCGGGCTGGTGGATCCGCGCGACCCGATCACGATGGTTGCCGGTCATGACCAGGAGGCCCCCGGGTACCAGCACGTCGCACCACGCCGACAACGCCGCTTGGTCCTCGGCGTCGTCGTCGAAGTACCCGATTGCGCTGTAGAGGTTGAGCACCACGTCGAACGGACCCGGCGGCGGGGTGCGCATGTCGCCCCGCTGGTAGGTCGGCCCGGGGTTGCGCTCCTCGGCCAGCGCCAGCTGGTCGGCGGAGATGTCCAGTCCGGTCACCCGGTGGCCGTCGGCGTGCAGCGGACCGGCGTGGCGGCCGAAGCCGCACGGGACGTCGAGGATGCGCAGCCCCGTGTCGGCGGGCAGCACTGACCGCAGTCCCGCGAGCTCCTCGTCGGTGCCGGCGAAGGCCCCCGCCGCATCCCACACGTCGGTGTAGGTCCGGTCGAAGAAGCTGCGGTACCAGGGGTCCGACATGGTGCGGCAGCCTCGCACCGGACCGGCCGTGCAGCAAGGCAATGCACGCGGTGGTTCACTCCTGCCGCGGACCTCCGGCGGACACCGAACGGGGAGACGTTCCTTGCCAGGATCACTCATCGCACCGCTCGCAGCGATCGTGCTGCTGTTCGCGTCGGTCGCAGCCCAGGCGGCCGAGACCGAACCCTTCCTGCCCACCCCTGCTGCTCCCGCGGCGGAGGCCAACGTGCAGGCACCGCTGCTGCACGCCGACGACGCCTCGGCGATCGACGGGCAGTACATCGTCGTGCATCGCAAGCGGGCCTCGCTGCTCGACATTCGAGGGACCGAAGCCCTCGTGGGCGTGCTCGGCGGCACGGTGCACCACCGCTACTCCTCGGCCCTCCGCGGATTCTCCGCGACGCTGTCCGACGCGGCGGTCGACGCCCTTCGCAGCGACCCGAACGTGGAGTACATCGAGGCCGACCGGACGGTCACCCTCGACGCCACGCAGTCCGGCGCGACCTGGGGCCTGGACCGGATCGACCAGCGCAACCTGCCCCTCGACGGTGACTACACCTGCACCGCGTCGGGCCAGGGCGTGCACGTCTACGTCGTCGACACCGGCACCCGGGCCACCCGGAGATGTACAGCTACAGCGGCTCGGGAAGCTACGCCTTCCAGCTCGACCGCCCGTAGCACCGGCCAGCAACCGACGACGACCCGCGCCCGTGGCGCGGGTCGTCGTCGTCTGCTGTCCGATCCCGGGTGTCCTCGCGCGGCTCAGGTGAACGCGGTGCTTGCTGGCGTTCACCTGCGAGACGCCGCACTCCGGTCCAGTGGTGTCCTCGCGCGGCTCAGGTGAACGCGGTGCTTGCTGGCGTTCACCTGCGAGACGCCGCACTCCGGTCCAGTGGTGTCCTCGCGCGGCTCAGGTGAACGCGGAGATCCCGGTGAGGTGGCGTCCCAGCAGCAGGCGCTGGATCTGGCTGGTGCCCTCGTAGAGGGTCGTCACGCGGGCGTCACGCAGGTACCGGCCGACGGGGTACTCGTCGGAGTAGCCGTAGCCGCCGTGCACCTGCACGGCCCGGTTGGCGTTCCTGACCGCAGCCTCCGACGCGAAGGTCTTGGCGACGCTGGACTCCACGGTGTGCCGCTCGCCCTTGTCGTGCTTCCACGCGACCTTCCAGGTCAGCGCACGGCTGGCCTCGAGGTCGAGGTAGATCTCGCTGAGCAGCTCCTGCACCAGCTGGAACCCGCCGATCTTCTTGCCGAACTGCTCCCGCTCCAGCGCGTACGCCAGCGACGCGTCCAGGCAGGCCTGCGAGATGCCGGTGCAGCCAGCGGCCAGGGAGAACCGGCCGTTGTCCAGCGAGTGCAGCGCGATGCGCAGGCCCTTGCCGACCTCACCCAGCACGTTCTCCTTCGGCACCCGGACGTCGGTCAGCGACAGCTCCGCCGTGTCACCGGCCCGCAGGCCGAGCTTGCCGTGCAGCGGTGTGCCCGAGTACCCCGGCGTGTCCTGCGGGACGAGGAAGGCGGTGATGCCGTCATCGGTCTGGGCGTAGACGACGGTGAGGATCCCGCGCGACCCGTTGGTGATCCACATCTTCGAGCCGTTGATGACCCAGTCGTCGCCGTCCCGACGGGCGAAGGTCGTCATGCCGTTGGGGTTCGAGCCGTGGTCGGGTTCGGTCAGGCCGAACGCCCCCAGTCCCTCGGTCGCCAGGCGTGGCAGCCACTCCTGCTTCTGCTCCTCCGTCCCGTAGTTCAGCAGCGAGGAACCGACCAGGCCGAGGTTGACGGAGATCATCGAACGGATCGACGCGTCGGTGCGGCCGGTCTCCTCCACGATCAACCCGTAGGAGAGGTAGTCCAGGCCCATCCCGCCGTACTCGGTCGGGATCGTCGCGCCGAGGAACCCGACGTCGAACAGCTTGGGTACCAGCTCCTCGGGAAACGCCTCGGTGCGGTCCAGCTCGCGAGCGTTGGGCGCGAGCTCGCGATCGCAGAAATCCTTCGCCAGCTGGCGGATGCCAGCCTGCTCGTCGTTGAGATCGAAGTCCATGTCGCGTCAGCGTAGCCAACCCGCAGTCCCCGCAGGGGAACGACGCCCTCCCCGTGGGCCGACCCCGTTCACCGCGCGTGACCAAACGGATGGTGGATCTTGGTTCCGCTGTCGCCGTCGCGTAGGTTGCCGCCACCGGACGCTGGCGGAACATCGTTCCACCAGGATGAACAACGTTCGGCAACACTCCCGCCGAGAACAAGGAATATCCCTCGATGATCCGTCGAACCATCCCCGTGATGGTGCTGCTGCTGGTCGCATCCCTGACCGCCGTCGCCCCATCGCTCGCACAGGACGAGAGCCCGCCCGAGTCCGCCCTCGTCCGCCTCGCCGGTGACGGCCGTGCTGCCACCGCGGCCGCCATCGCCGGCCAGCGTGACGTGGCCGACCACGTGCTGATCGCCCGCCAGGACTCCTTCCCGGACGCCCTCGTGGGGTCCGTGCTGGCCGGTGCGCTGGACGCGCCGATCCTGCTGGCCGCCACCGACGGCCTGCCCGAGGCAACCGTCGATGCGATCGCTGACTTGGGTGCATCCTCGGCCACGCTGCTCGGCGGGACCGCTGCGCTCGGCGAAGCCGTCGAGACGGCGCTGGCCGACCTGGGCCTGGACGTCGACCGCCTTGCCGGTGACGGCCGCCACGAGACCGCTGCGGCCATCGTCCGTGCCGCCGTCGCCGCCGACCCGACCATCCCCGGCCAGGTGGGCGGCCAGCGCACCGCCTTGGTCGCCAGCGCCGGCGGGTTCGCCGACGCCCTCGTCGGTGGTGCGGTCGCGGCAGGCGCAGGCCTGCCCCTCCTGCTCGTCGACGCCGACGGCGTGCCCGAGCAGACCTCGGCCCTCGTGGACGAGCTGGCCATCGAGCGCCTCGTCGTCCTGGGCGGCACTGCCGTGATCAGCGAAAACACCGTCGCTGACCTCGAGGCCCTGGACGTCGACGTCACCCGGCTGGCCGGCGACGGCCGTCAGGCCACCGCGGCCGAGGTCGCAACGTGGGCCATGACCGCCCTCGACTGGCGTCCGACCGCTGCCGTCCTTGCCACCGGCGATGACTTCCCCGACGCCCTCGCCGCCGCGCCGCTGGCGGGTGACCTGTCTGCGCCGGTCCTGCTGGCCGGCGGCGACATCGCGTCCGACGCCCTGGCCTCGGCCCTGGGCTGCACCGTCTCGACCCTCTACGTCGCGGGTGGCGAGAACGCCGTCAGCGACGCCGACGCCCAGTCCGTGCTGGACGCGGCAGCGACCGGTGATGTCTGCGACCTCGCCGTCACCGCGTTCCCGGACGTGGCCGTCGTGCCCGTCGGCAAGGCCTTCACCGTCACCGCGGACCTGATCGACCGTGACGCCAGCTTCGCGTCGGTCGACCTCGACGGCGTCGAGGCGACGTTCACCGTCACCCCCGACACCAACAGCATCGGCATGGCCGTCCCCACCATGGGGATGGAGACCGTCCCGGCGGCCGCCGATGGCACCGCTGCGGCGACCTTCACCTCCAACACCCCGGGCCTGGTCGTGGTCAACGTCTGCGCTGCCGGCCCCGACGGTGAGGAGACCTGCGACACCTCCGCGGTGCGCTTCGCCGCCCGGTACGCCGCCTCCCTCGACAACATGGCGGCCCACGTCAACGTCATCGACGACGAGGTGTGCCTCGCCGGCTCGCCCGCCGACTCCGTCACCCGCCTCCGCATCAGCGATGGCACGACGACCTTCGCCGTCGACGGGTCGGAAGGCTGCCTGCCCGCCGACGGGCTGACCGCCCGTGACGTCGACGCCGACATCGACAGCTGGACGCTGGCCATCAACGGCGCGGCGGCCGAGGGCTTCGCGGCCATCGGCAGCGACTACAGCGAGTTCGAGACCACGGAGGCACCGCCGTACGACGTCAACGAGTCGACCACGAGCGGTATCGACCACATCGTCACCGTGCCCGGCACCAGCGGCTCGACATCGATCAACTTCCTCGAAGTCGACGGCGTGGAGGTCATGGCGACGAGCGGACGGTACGGCCTGCAGCTGTTCGACATCGGCGACCCCGCGGCTCCCGTCGCACTCGGGTCGGCGGACATGCCGGGCTTCTGGCAGAACGAGGACATGGACGTCGACGACAGCCGCGACCTGGTCTTCCTCTCCCGCGACCCACGGGCCTACGGCGGTTCGACCGACGACGGCGTGGCCGGCGTGTACATCTTCGACGTGTCCGACCCAACCGACATCGTCGAGCTGGCCTTCCACGAGCTGCCGACCGGCCACACCGCCACGTGTGTCCTGTCCGACTCCGGCCCGTGTGACTACCTGTGGTCCGGCGGTCCGGCAACCGGTGAGCACCAGCCCGAGGACTGGGCCGGCCGCCCGATCTTCGTCACCGACATCACCGATCCCGCCAAGCCGTTCACGTATCCCCAGCCGCTGGTCACCAACCAGAACGACGGCGTGACCGACTACGCCCACGACGTCCAGGTCGACGCCGAGGGCATCGCCTGGGTCTCCTCCCGCGGTGGCATCTACGGCTACCACACCATGGGCACCCACACCGACCCGGTGACGGGCGAGGAGCGCGTGGCCACCCCCGTCGACCCGATCCCCTACGCCGGCGGCACGCTCGCCGACGAGGCCGCACCCAGCCGCCTCGTGCACAACTCCTTCCGCGCCGTGGGCGACACGGCCGACCAGGCCGCGGACCTCGACGCCAGCGGCTTCGCCGAGGGCGAGCTGATCTACAACACCGAAGAGGCGTTCTCCACCCGGTGCGAGACCGACGGTCGGTTCGTCATCGCGAGCCTGTCGGGCAGCGAGTCCGGGGCCGGCTTCGTGTCCACTCCCGATGACCCGTACCGCCTGGAGACGGTGGGGATCTGGTCGCCGACGATGGTCGAGGGCCAGTCCCCCGACCTGTTCTGCAGCGCCCACTACTTCGACGTGCAGGACGGCATCGTGGCCTACTCCTGGTACGCCCAGGGCACCCGCTTCCTGGACGTGTCCGACCCGGCGAACCCTCGCCAGATCGCCTACTCCCGCCCCACCGGCGGAAGCAGCTACGCGCCGTACTTCCACGGCGACTACGTGATCGTCGCCGACAGCCGTCGCGGTGTGGAGGTCCTGCAGCTCAACGACGATGCCATGGCCGCACTCGCCGGTGACGAGGAGGTGCTCGCCCCGGTGTTGCCGGGCGCCACCTTCGCGCAGCGACAGGCCACTGGTTCGGCCGCGACCGACGCCGGAACCTGGGTCGCCGACCCGCTCTTCGGCTGGTCCTGCGCCATCCTCGTCGAGGAGACGACCTCGGCGTAGCCAGGTCGCTGAACAGACGGACGCCCGGGCCCTCGTGGTCCGGGCGTTCGCGTTGTCGGGCGTAGGCTGCCGCACGTGCCTGCTGGTCCTCCCCCTCCCGTCGTCGGCGTCGGCGCCGTGGTCGTCCACGATGGCCGCCTGCTGGTCGTCCAGCGGGGCAACGAGCCCGCCCGCGGCTCGTGGACCCTCCCCGGCGGACGGCTCGAGCCGGGCGAGACCATCGACGCGGGTGTGCTCCGAGAGCTCGAGGAGGAGACCGGTCTGCGGGGGCGCGTCGTGGCGTTGTGCGGGGTTGCGCACCGGATGGGTCCGACACACAACTTCGTGATCCTCGACTACCGAGTCGACGTCGCCGACATCTCCACGCTGCGGGCCGGCGACGATGCCGCAGCGGTCAGGTTCGTGACCAGGTCGGCGCTGGAGGCCCTCCCGACGGTGCCCGGAACGGTGGCGTTCCTGGACGACCAAGGACTACTCGACGAGCTGACTGGGTAATGATTGGCCATCGCCGAGGGGGACGGGAAGGAAGATCGACTCAATGACCCAGCCCTCGACGGACACCGAGGCGCTGCTCGAACTCGCCGAAGTGCTGGCCGGCCGACATTCCATCACCCGTCGACTCGAGGAGCTGTGCCGCCTCGCAACGGTCATGGTGGGCTGCGACCGTGCGTCGGTCTACGTGCTCGAGGACGGTCGCTTCAGGCCGTGGGCACAGCACGGCGTGCCCGAGGACCTGCTTCCACTGCTCGAGAACACGTCGTTCTCCCCCCGCCATCCGCTCGTGCGACGGGCCGTCGACAGCGACGAAGCCGTGATCATCGATGACCTGGGCGAGTCCGGTCTCCTCGGTCCATGGGTCGCCCGCACCGGTGTCCACGCCTTGATCCTTGCCGCACTCGTGTCGCACGACCACGACGCCCCACGTGCGGTGGGGTTCATCAGCGTCGACTACGCGGGTCCGGACGAGCGGCCCGACGACAGCGCGGCCCGGCACGTGCTGGCGATCGCCCGTGTCGCCGGACCGGTGGTGCAGACGGAGCTCATGCGGCGCACCGAACGTGCGCACCGGCGACAGGCCCGCGCCCGGGTGCAGCTGGTCGAGGGCTTGCTCCGAGTGGGGGCCGACGCCGTCGACAACAGCGGCCGCCCGTCGGTCCTGACGCGTGTGGTCGAGCTGCTGGCGAACGGAGGGTTCGCATCCGGGGCACGGATCGTCACCGACGACGAGGTGGGACGTGTCGTCGCGGCGGCAGGGGTGCCCGTCGGCGATGCCGTCAACGAGGTGGCCGACACCGCAGCTCGGATCGTCAGGGTCCCGGTCGAGGGCGACGTGCTGGCGATCGAAGCGCTGGTGCTGGGAGACCCCGAGGTCGCGAGCAGCGGGGTTGCGCTGGTCGCGGGCCACCTCTCGGCGTTGCTCGGCCGGATGGACGCGGCCGACCGCATGCGTCAGATGGCGCTGACCGACGACGTGACGAACCTGCCGAACCGTCACCACCTCGTGGCGTTCCTGGCCGAACACCTCCCCACGAGCGCCATGACCGTGCTGGCCCTTGACCTCGACAGCTTCAAGATCATCAACGACAGCCTCGGCCACGACGCCGGTGACTCCGCGCTCCGTGAGATCGCCGACCGGCTGCTGAACGCCACGACTCCGCACTTCGTGGCCCGGTTCGGCGGTGACGAGTTCGTCGTGGTGGTGCGGGACGAGGATCCCGACCAGGTCGTGGCTCGCGTCCGCACCGTGCTCGAACGTCCCCTGAGCAAGGCGTCGGGTGGAGGGTCGGCAAGCGCCAGCATCGGCCTTGCGTCCGCCGCTCGTGGTGCTGACCCGGCCGATGTCCTGCGCGACGCCGACGCCGCCATGTACGTGGCGAAGTCAGGCGGGGCAGGGCGGGTCCAGCGCTTCGACCGCGCGACCCGAACCGAGGCGATCCGCCGCCAGGAGCTGGCCACGCAGCTGCGGGTCGGGCTGCACGCGGGTCAGCTGGAGCTGTTCCACCAGCCGTCCTGGTCGCTGCCGGACCGTCGGCTCGGCGGCTTCGAGGCGCTCCTGCGCTGGAGACGGACCGGCGGAACGGTCTGGCTGCCGTCCCAGTTCCTCGACGTGGCCGACCAGTCGCTGCTGATGCACACCATCAACGACTGGGTCATCGACGAGGCCTGCCGGCAGGCGGCACGTCGCCTCGAGGTCGACGCCACCCTCGACTTCGCCATCAACCTGTCGCCTCGCTGGCTGGACCGCGGCGTCGTGGCCACGGTCGAGGCGGCGCTGGAGACCCACGGGCTCCCACCCGAACGGCTGGTCGTGGAGGTGACCGAGGACGGCGTGCTGACACCGGGCACCCCCGCGTGGAACGCCCTGCTCGCGCTTGCAGACCGTGGGGTCCAGCTGTCCCTTGACGACTTCGGCACCGGGTACTCGTCCTTCCTCAGGCTGGCCGAGCTCCCCTTGGCCGAGATCAAGATCGACCGCGAGGTGGTCCACCGGCTGACCGACGGCCCCGCAGGACGTGAGCTGATCAGGGCCATCACCAGGGTCGGGGCGTGGAGGGCCGCCCGTGTCGTCGCGGAGGGGGCTCGCGACGACAGCCATCTGGCCGCCCTTGCCGAGCTCGGGTGCACCCACGCGCAGTGCTTTCACCTCGGGGTGCCACTCAACGCCCAGGAGGCGCTGGAGCTGGTGCGAGCGCACGCCCCGGCGGCACGCGAGGACCACTGACCGACCGAGGTCAGGAATTCACCGGGCTCACCCCGTGGGGGCGACTGACTCAGCAGGTCGCCGTTCACCGGTGGCGGCCAGGAACACGCCGGCCAGCATCAACGGTCCACCGAGGGCGAGCAGCGCCGGGGGCACCTCGCCGAGCAGCAGGAAGGCCAGCAGCCCGGCACCGATCGGCTCGCTGAGGACGACGACGGCGACGGTCGTGGCCGGGACCTGGTTGAGCACCTGGTTGAAGATCGTGTGGCCCAGCAGCTGCGGGCCGAGGAGCAGTCCGAGGATGGCCAGCCAGGTGATGCCGTCGAAGCCCACGAGCGCGCTGCCGGTGGCCAGCGACACGACCAACAGCACGATCGCCGACGTGCCGTACACCCATGCGCCGTAGGTGGCCACCGACAGGCGCTGCCGGGTCCGCTGGCCGATCACGAGGTAGCCGCTGACCGCGATCGAACCGCCGAGGGACATCAGGTCACCGAGGAGCGGGTTGGCGCCGGTGGCCCCCTCTCCGCCGTCGGCGATCGCCACGACCGCCGCGCCGGCCATCGCCACGCCGATGCCCAACCAGGTCCGCCGGCTCGGTGGCTGGCCGAGGAACACCCACGAACCGAGCCCGACGAACACCGGCGCGGTCGCGGCGAACACGACCGCCGAGGCGACCGAGGTGTAGGCGAACGCGCCGATGAACAACGCGAAGTGGACCGCCAGGAAGACGCCGCTGAGCAGCATGGCACGGATCTCGGGGGCACTCGGACGGACCGTGTCGCGCAGGGCGAAGGGGATCAGCGCCACGGAACCACCGAAGGACCGCCAGAAGGCCAGCGCCAGGGCAGGGGCCGAGGCCGTCCGGATGAGCACCGCGGCGAAGGACACCGCCAGCATGCCGACCGCCAGCAGCACGCGGACACGAGCGGGCGTGTGCGTCGTGGTGGCGGGTCCCGAGGAGGTGGCGGCGGTCACGGCGACCACGTTGTCAGCCCCGGGCTCCGTCGACCAAAACGTCGCGTGGCCGTCAGGGCCGACAGGCCCGATCAGGGGGGTGGGCGTCGAGGCCGTATACTCCCCCAGACGTTCACCGCCGGTTCCGGCGGCCCTGCCTTGCGCCGATGCTGGCGCCGACATGACCACTCCAAGGAGCTCGAAGCCGCGATGACCCGCGCCGACGTGCACTACGCCCTCGCGATCGACACCGAGATCTGGGAGGCGTCGAAGGTCGACCCGACCCTGCTCGACCCGGTGGTCCGTACCGACGCCGTGCCCGGAACGACCCACCCGTTCGTGGTGGTCCGTGACTACCAGGGCCCCCAGGGGCTGTACCTGGAGTACTTCACGATCACCGACCCGACCGGGGCGGAGGTGTTCCGCTCGGTCGAGCGCAAGGTCAACCTGCGCGGTGAGCAGTTCGAGGACCGGCTGACCACCACCGTCCCGCGGCTGCTCGTGGACCGTGGCGACGAGCACGAGCTGACCTTCTTCGTCGACGGGGACGAGGTCAGCACCGTCCCGATGTTCCTCGAGGTCGGCGGCGGCGGTGACCCCTCGGTCATGGCCGAGGAGACCCTGGCCAAGGCCCTGGGCAAGGGGTCGATCATGTGGATCGTGGTCGACCGCAAGGAGCCGGTGGTGCCGGGCAGCAAGAAGCTGCGCAAGAACCGTCCCCGCGGGCTGGTCTACGAGAAGCACCAGACGCCGGCCTGGTTCGTGCTGGACAAGGGGACGATCTTCGTCTTCTCCGGTCCGACGGAGCAGCAGATCGAGGGCCTCGAGCCGTCGACCGACGAGGTCGAGATCGTGGCCCGATCCAAGGACATGCGTTCGGCCGTCGTGCGGACCAAGGCCACCGTCGAGGTCGTGTCGTCCGATGACCCCCGCTGGGCCAAGGCTGCCGAGGCGGGTGTGGGCAAGCGGCTGAACCTGCCCGATGGCGAGGGCGCCATCGACCGCTGGCGCGAGAAGTGCACGCTGTACGCCCTGACCCCCGTGTTCGCGGGTGCCCCCAGCAAGACCGCCGGCGAGGCCGTTGCGGCTGCCGCGGCGCCTGCCGCAGCGGAGGAGAAGAAGGAGGTCAAGAAGCGCCCGGAGGACGACATCCACGTCGAGGCGCAGATCGACCAGGCCGTCTTCGACAAGCTGGTCGCAGAGGGCAAGTCCGAGCGCGTCGCCCGCGCGAAGGCCAAGGCCGCGTACGTGCGAGCAGAGAAGAAGCGGATCCTCGCGGAGCAGCAGGGCGGCTGAGGACCCGAGCTGCCGCGCAGCGGCCTGGCGAGGCCCGGAAACCGCCCGACCGCTGCGCCGCCAGACCAACACCGCGGAGCAGCAGGGCGGCTGAGGACCCGAGCTGCCGCGCAGCGGCCTGGCCGGCATCGGCCCCTTCGGGCTGACACCACCGCCTTCGGTCGCACCTCGTGGCGACAGGAGCGTCGGTGCGATCGGCATCGAGGCGGTGCCCACGAATGGCGTCGCCCGACGATTGTGGCGGCGGGTGCACCGGTGCACCGGTGACCACAATCGTCGCCGGATGCCAGGTTCGGGGAGCAACGCGTCGGGCAGTCTTGGCCGCCGGCCGGCCAGACGTGACTCACCCTGACTCGCGGAGTTGCGCACCCGCGATCGAGCGGGGATACGGCCTCGACCGTTGCTCCCAGGCGCGGAGCCCGAGGACCACGGACCCGGTCCGGAGCGCCGCTGGGAGTCGGTTGTCCACGAGGGGGCCGATCGTGGCTGATCGGGGTGCGGTCAGGATCCTGCCCACTCCAGACCGCCTTGGATGACACGGTCCATCAGCAGCCACGAAGCGGAGACGATCACCACTGACGAACCGTCAGAAATGCCGTTTGAGCTGGGGAAACACTCGATCCGAGACCGTCCGAGGCGGTATACTCGAACACACGATCGAGACAGGTGAGAGGCGGGGTTCGGGGTATGGGGTCAGGGGTGGTGGAGGCGGGTGAGGTGACCGAGCTGGTCACCCACCTGCATGCCCTTGCCACCCGGTTCGACCCCGATGCCATCCCCGACCCCGACATCGCCGGGCTGGTCGCCGACCTGGGTCGTGCCGGCCGGATCGTCGACGGGATGCTCACCAGGGCTGCCCGACGGACCACCGAGGCCGACGCCCACCACACAGCAGGGGCCAGGGACGCGGCGACGTTGATCGCCACCGCCACCGGCACCACCCCTGCCGCGGCCAGGAAGATGCTGCGCACCTCCGCACAGCTGGTCGACCAGCCCGAGGTGGACCGGGCCGTGACCGACGGGACCCTCTCCACCGACCAGGCGGTGGTGGTGTCCGAAACCGTGGCCGATGCGCCCGAGAGGGCGGGTGAGCTGATCGTGGATGCGGCCTCGCAGACGTTGCCGGAGCTGCGGAAGAAGGCGCGTGACATCCGCACCGCTGCTGATCCGGACCGGGAAGCGACCCGCCGCAGGCATCTGGCGCGGCGGGCGTTTCGGTCGTGGACGGAGACCGATGGCGAGTGGAAGGCGTTCCTGCAGGCCCCCGGTGACCTGGGTGCCCGGATCGAGGCGGCACTACGAGGCGAGCACGATGCGGTGTTTCGTGCCGCCCACGCCGCCGGCCGTCGGGAGGGGGGGTGTCCGCGTTTCTGTGTAGGTGCGTGGTGTGGTCATGGGGTTCAGCCCTGGTCGAGTCGGCCGGGGAAGAACAGTTCGAATTGGTTGATGGCCTCCTTCCATCCGTGGGTGCCGGGTCCGGGCTTGCCCTTGCTGCGCCACTTGCCGGTGATGTTGCGCACCCCGAGATAGAGGAGCTTGAACAGGGCGTCGTCGTGGGGGAAGTGCCCGCGGTTGCGGGTGATCTTGCGGAGCTGGAAGTTGACGCTCTCCACCATGTTGGTGGTGTAGAGCACCCGGCGGATCTCCGGCGGGTAGTCCAGCATCGGGACGAACCGGTCCCACGCATCTCGCCACACCTTGATCATGGCGGGGAACCGGGTGCCGTAGCGCTGGTCGAGTCGGTCCAGCGCGTCGGCCGCGGCGGCCTCGTTGGGGGCCCGGTAGATCTCGGCCATCATCGAGCTGATGGTCTTGCGTTCCTTCCAGTTGGCGTAGCGGGAGGACGCGCGCACCAGGTGGACCACACAGGTCTGCACGATCGCCTGTGGCCACACCGACTCGATGGCCTCCGGCAGCCCCTTGAGCCCGTCGACGCAGACGAACAGCACGTCGGCCACGCCACGGTTGGCCAGCTCGTTGACGATCTTGAGCCAGAACTTCGCGCCCTCGGCCTGTCCGATCCACACCCCGAGGATGTCGCGGTAGCCGTCTCGGTCCACGCCGATGGCGATGTAGGCCGACTTGCGGGCCACCACCCCGTTGTCGCGCACCTTGCAGCTGATGGCGTCGAGGTAGATCGCGGCATACACCGGCTCCAAGGGTCGGGTCTGCCAGGCCTTGGCGTCATCCAGGACCGCGGCAGTGACCTTGGAGATCAGGTCAGGGCTCACCTCAACGTCATAGATCTCCGCGAGGTGGGCCTGGATGTCGCGGACGGTCATGCCGCGGCCGTACAGGGCAATGATCCGGTCGTTGAACCCCTCGAGTCGTCGCTGGCCCTTGGCCACGATCGCCGGTTCGAACGTGCCGTTGCGGTCGCGGGGCACCTCGATGTCCACGGTGCCCACGTCGGTGTGGACCCGCTTGGGGGTCGTGCCGTTGCGGGAGTTGCCGCTGCCCCTGCCCACGGGATCGCCGCGGTCATAGCCCAGGTGGTCAGTCAGCTCGGTGTCCAGCGCAGTCTCCAGCAGCTGCTTGGTGAACTGCTGGACCAGCCCGCCCTCCCCAAGCAGATCACGGCCCTGGGACTGCCGCAGCAGCCGATCGATCAACCCGGGGTCAATCGCCCCCGCACCATCAACCAACCGCTCCGTCACCGAGGACGGTTCCACCGGCGCCACCGCCGGCCTGTCACTGTCGATCTTCTCGTTCATCGTGGTACCTCCCAACGCCGACTCAACGGCGTCGTATCAGGACCACGCACTTACACAGAGGATCTGACACCCTCTCGGGAGGACGATGCCTGCTACCGCTTCGATGCCCTCCTCAACCTGCTCGACCACCCCACCCATGACCCGACCGGCACCACGACTCCCCCGACCGCCACGGACTCCCAGAAGGGCACCAGCACGCCGGCCCAGTCGATGCTCCTGGGGACCACCGAGGACGATGGCCCCGACTCACACACCCCCAGCAGCACCGACGCGAGCAGCAGCATCACTGGCGGCGTCGAGCCGGGCCGAGATGCTCCAGGCGGCACGGATCGGAACCGCACCACCAGGGACAGCCCACCCGGCCGCCAGGCCGGCGGGCCGGACCCCGGCGCCCATGTCCAGGACCCGGACACGATCCACGACGGGTCCGGCCGGACCGACCGGACCGACAACGACCCGCCCAGCGACGACCCGGACAGGCACCAGGGCTCGGATCCGACCACGAGCGATCCAGTCGCCGGACCGGGTGGCCATCCGCCGTCGCAGCGACATCGACCCTCCGGCAGACAGACCAAGGTGATCATCCGCGTCGACGGCTCCGCCCTCGTCCGCGGCGAACTCGCCGACGGCGAGATCTGCGAGATCGCCGGCATCGGCCCCGTCGCCCTCTCCGCAGTCCGCGAGCAGATGCTGGATGCCCACATCGCCTACGTCATCACCAACGCCACCGACGTCACCGTCGCCCACCTCGGCCGACAGGTCACCGCCAAACAACGCACCGCACTCCACGCCCGCGGCTACCAATGCGAGGTACCCGGCTGCACCGCCGACCACCTCCTTGAGATCGACCACGTCACCGGATGGGCCATCACCCGCACCACACGACTGGACGACCTCGCCTGGCTCTGCGCCGCCCATCATCGGGACAAGACCAGACGCAACCACCAGCTCCACGGCCCACCCGGACAACGCATCTGGACCACCGAGGGCGGCGTGGAGATCAGCCGCGACCCACCCCTCGCCGCCTGACGAGGCGGACGGCACGCGACGGAGTCCCAGCAGGACCATCGGGGCACTGCGCGGCCGAGGCTGACACCCCGAGCGCTGTACCCACGGTCGGCCCGATCCCGATCGGCACCCCGCCTGTCGCTGCAAGGTGCGACCCAAGGCACTCGTTCACCGCCTCCGCGCCGCTGCCACCGCTACCGACATGAAGGCACCGGCCACGCAGCCGCGACCCACCCCTTTCGGGGGCGGACAGCCCCGGATGCGGATCGCGGTCAGCGAATGCGACGCCGCTGGGCCATGACGCCGCCGGCGATCGCCAGGATCGCCAGGAGGGCAACGCCGCCCTGCAGCAACCAGGCGGTCAGGTCGAAGCCGGGGCGGACGTAGGCCACCTCGACCACCTGCTCCTGACCCGGAGAGAGGTCCAGCACGACCTGCTGCGCGCCCTCGGGGTCCTCGGGGTCGACCGGGGTCGTGACCGTCGTCGATCCCTCGACCAGCGGTACCGGCGTCGTGACCACGAACGTGTAGGGAACGACCGCGTCGACCTGTGGTGCCAGCGCCTCCAGTGGCATGCCGGCATCCGCCGCTGCCACCTCGGTCAGCTGGAACGGCACGCTCCCGCTCAGGCTGACCACGTCGGTCTCGGGGTCCAGCGACAGCGTCATGGGGCCGAGCAACGACGCCTCGGGGGCGTCCAGCGCGCCACGCAGCTCCTCGTAGCGGACACCGAACTCCTCGGGACCGTCGAAGCCGCTGCTGACGGTGACCTCGAGGAGGGTGCCGTCCTCCGCCTCGGCGGTCATCAGGTCCCAGCCGTCGAGGACCTCGACACGCTCGACCAGGCGACCCAGCGGGTCCACACCGGCCGAGCCAGCCATCTCGACGAGCTCGGCATCCGGTGAGATGGTCAACAGCAGCTGCCCACCTCCCTCGTCGTCCAGATCGACCCGCGTTTCCAGGCGCAGCTCGCATCCCGTGGCCAGCACGAGCAGGAGAACAATCAGGACTGCATGGCGAAAGGTGCTCAAGATCGGGGGCAACACTACCGACTGAAGACAAGAACCATGACTCAGGAACGACGAAGCAAGAAGCCGATCGGCGAATGGCTGGTCGCCGAAGAGCTGATCTCCCAAGGAGAGCTGCTCGAGGCCCTGGCGAGCCGGATGGTCATCGACGGCAAGCGCGAGCGGTTGGGCGAGACCATCGCCCGGCTCGGCTTCGTCGAGATGCAGGACGTCTCCCGCATCGTCGCCAAGCAGTTCGGCCTGGAGTTCGCCGGCACGACCCTGCCCGAGCCCCACGCCAGCGCCCGCGAGGCCGTTCCCGAGTCCCTGGCCCGCCGCCACGGCATCGTGCCGATGTGGACCGAGCAGGACGGCACCCTCGTGGTGCTGACCGCCGACCCGACCGACATCGTCGCGATGGACGACGTACGGCTGTCCGCAGGTGCCCGCCGCCTCCGGCCGATCGTCACCTCCCCCGACCGCATCGGCGACGCGCTCAAGCGGGTCTACCTCTCCGACGGCTCCCGCACCGGCGCGCTGCTCGACCAGATCTCCACCGACTCCGAGTCCATCGCCGACGAGGCCGACGACATCGTCGACTCCGTCGAGGAACGTGCGCCGGTCATCCGCCTGGCCGAGCAGATCATCCACGACGCCCTGCACGGCAACGCCAGCGACATCCACGTCGAGCCCGGCAAGAACTCCTCCCGCGTCCGCTACCGCATCGACGGTGTGCTGCAGGAGGTCATGCAGATCCCGAAGAACGTCCACGGTCCGCTCATCAGCCGGCTGAAGCTGATCGCGTCCCTGGACATCGCCGAGCGCCGCCGTCCCCAGGACGGTCGGTCGACCTACCGCAGCAAGGACTCCGAGGTCGACCTCCGTGTCTCGACCCTTCCGCTGCTGTACGGCGAGAAGATGGTCATGCGTCTGCTCCGCAAGGGCGCGGAGCAGCTGCAGCTGGACGAGGTCGGCCTGTCCCCCGAGCAGCACGCCAACGTCCTGGCCCACATCGAGCGACCGCAGGGCCTGTGCCTCCTGACCGGCCCGACCGGTGCCGGAAAGACCTCGACCCTCTACGCCTTCCTGTCCCACCTCTCCGACGACGAGCACAACCTCATCACCATCGAGGACCCGGTCGAGTACGAACTGCCCGGGGTCAACCAGACCCAGGTCAACGCCCGGATCGGCTTCACGTTCTCCTCGGCACTGAAGACCGTGCTGCGCCAGGACCCCGACGTCGTCATGGTCGGTGAGATCCGCGACCTCGAGACCGCCGAGCTCGCCCTGCAGGCCTCGCTGACCGGTCACATGGTGTTCTCCACCCTCCACACCAACGACGCCCCCGGCGCCGTGACCCGCCTCGCCGACCTCGGCATCCCCGACTACCTCATCGCCTCGTCGCTGACGATGGTGGTTGCCCAGCGCCTCGGCCGCCGTGTGTGCCCCAGCTGCATCGGCCCACACACCCCGACCCAGCGCGAGATCGACCGGCTGCGGCTGACCCCCGAGGACATCGCCTACGACGGCTGGGTGACCGGGCACGGCTGTGCCGCCTGCGGCCACACCGGCTATCGCGGTCGCATCGCGTTCATGGAGATCCTGACCGTCGACAAGGGCGTCAAGAACGCCATGATGGCCAAGGCCGAGGAAGCCGAGATCCGGCGTGCTGCACGCCGGGCGGGCCTCGTGTCGCTTCGCGAGGACGGCCTCGTGAAGGCTCGCGACGGCATCACGACCCTCGAGGAGGTCCTGCGGACCACCCCGACCGACGCGGTGGAGGAGCACGACGAGCACGTCGCCGCCGTCGCCGCAGCCGCGCTCGCCGCGCGGGCCCCGATGGTGCCGGCCCAGCCGGCGCCCGCCCCCGTGCAGCCTGCCGTGCTGGCTCCCGTCCGCGAGGAACCCAAGCGGGTGGTCGTCGCCGATCCCGACGAGGAACACCGCGTCGGCGTCGCTCGGGCACTCCGCGACAAGGACTACGAGGTCGTCGAGGTCGGGTCCGGTGAGGACGCCCTCGACGCCGTCGCAAGGACGCGCGCCGACGCGGTGTTCGTGTCCGCCGAACTCGAGGACGTCGACGGGTATGCGCTGACCCACGAGCTGCGTGGTCGACAGGTCACGGTCGACACTCCTGTGTTCGTGATGAATCCTGCCGATGAGGATGCAAGGCTCGACGCGGTCAGGGCAGGTGCCACTGATGCCGTCAGCACCAGGACTACCCCGAAGAACGCGTTGAACCGGCTGGAAGAGCTGCTGGAACACGTGGACTGAACCGGATCGGTTGGATCGGATGGACGGAGTGAACACGAGGAAGCGCCTCGGCGACCTGCTGGTCGACGAGGGCGTCCTCACGCTGCAGCAGGTCGACGAGCTGCTGTCGTCTCGTATCGAGATCGACGGTCGACTCGAACGCCTCGGCGAGGCTGCGGTCCGGCTCGGGTTCTGCACCCAGGACGAGATCGGCATGGTCCTGGCCCAGCAGATGGACCTCGAGTACCGCGACGAGCACGTCCTTCCCGTCGACGCCGAGCTGGCCTCGCGGATCTCGCGGAGCCTGGCCGAGCGCCACCTCGTCATGCCCCTGTGGGCCGAGGACGGCGACGTCGTGGCGGTCGCCTGCGTCGACCCGACCAACATCGTCGGCCTCGACGACGTGCGCGTGGCCATCGGCGCCCGCCGGCTGCGCATCGTCGTCGTCCCCACCAAGACGCTGCGCCAGACCGTCCAGGAGGCCTACGGCGTCGAGGCCCGGGCCCAGCAGGACGACTTCTTCTCCGCGTACCGCAAGGAGGAGGAGGAACCTGAAGAGCTCGAGATCACGGCCACGAGCGAGAACGACGGCCCGATCATCAAGCTGGCCGACGAGATCATCCTCCGTGCCCTGACCGGCGGCGCCTCCGACATCCACGTCGAGCCGCGTCCCGACTCCATCGTCGTCCGCAACCGCATCGACGGCGTGCTGCACGAGACGATGAACCTGCCGCGCCAGATCTCGGGCCCCTTGATCTCCCGCATCAAGCTCATCGCCGGCCTCGACATCGCCGAGAAGCGCAAGCCGCAGGACGGCCGCGCCCACTTCCGCGGCAGCGACCGGCCCGAGGATGCCGTCGACCTTCGCCTGTCGACGCTCCCGACGATGTTCGGCGAGTCCGTCGTCATCCGCCTGCTCCGGCGCGACAACGCCCGCCTGACCCCCGAGGACATCGGCATGTCCTCCGCGCAGGCCGCCCAGGTCCTCTCCGCCGTCGAGCGCCCCCAGGGCCTCGTCCTCGTCACCGGCCCGACGGGGTCCGGCAAGACCTCGACCCTCTACACCTTCCTGCAGCACCTCGCGACGGAGGAGCGCAAGCTCATCACCGTCGAGGATCCCGTCGAGTACGAGCTCGAGGGCGTCGTGCAGTCCCAGGTCAACGAGCGGGCCGGCTACACCCTCAACCGGGCGCTGCGCACGATGCTGCGCCAGGACCCCGACATCGTCATGGTCGGAGAGATCCGCGACCCCGAAACGGCGGAGCTCGCACTGCACGCGTCGCTGACCGGTCACCTCGTGCTGTCGACGCTGCACACCAACGACGCCCCGAGCGCCGTCGTGCGCTTGGCGGAGCTGGGGATGCCCGGCTACCTGATCGCCTCGGCCCTGACGATGGTGATGGCGCAGCGGCTGGTCCGGACCGTGTGTCCCGACTGCACCCGCGAGGTGCCGCCCAACGACCGGCACCGCCAGCGCCTGTCCCTTCCGCCGGACGCCCGCTTCGTCGAGGGCGCGGGCTGCAACGCCTGCATGCACTCCGGGTACCGCGGACGCGCCGGGGTGTTCGAGATCCTGACCGTCGACGGTCCCGTCCGGGAGCTGATCGCCGACAACGCCAGCACCGACGCGATCGCCCAGGCCGCCCGGGCCGGCGGGCTTCGCGGCCTTCGCGAGGACGCCATCCACAAGGCCGGTCAGGGCATGACGACCCTGGACGAGGTCCTGCGCGTCACCCCGCGCACCGAACACGCGGCCAACCACTGCCCGGTCTGCGCGCAGCAGGTGGAGGTCGACTTCCGCACCTGCCCGTGGTGCACCGCGGACCTGCGACCCAACCAGTGCGCGGAGTGCGAGCGTGCGCTCGACCCGGCCTGGCTGGCCTGCCCGTCGTGCGGAACGGCCACCGGCATGGTCACCGGCCCGGTGGCCGTCGACGGCGAAGGTGATCCCTCGACCCTGCCGCGGATCCTCGTCGTCGACGACGACCCGAGCGTCCGAGGCGCCCTGCAGGCGATGCTCGCCGGCGACTTCGAGGTGGTCGAGGCCGACTGCGGCGAGGCCGCCCTGGCCGCGGTCCACGCCAACCGCTTCGACGCGGCGGTGATCGACAAGGGCCTGCCCGACCTCGACGGCTACGCGGTCACCCGCGAGATCCGTGCCCGTCCCACGGTCCGCGACCTGCCGATCATGATCATCACCGGCTACGACGACCCGGAGACCGAGATGGAGGGGCTCCGCGCCGGTGCCGACGACTGGCTGGCCAAGCCGGTGGACCTCGAGGTCCTCATCGCCCGGCTGACCCGCCTCCTGCGGCGCCGCGCCATCCACGCCGCCTGACCCGGATCGCCCTTCCGCCACAGTCCCTGCCCGCCGCAGGCCCCATCGGACCCAGCGGGTAGGGTGACCGGCCGATGACGACGTCCTGGGAGACACTGGCCTGCCATGCCGTCGGGGCCCTGCGGTCCCACGGTGCCGACACCGGCGACCGGGTGGTCCTGCTCGCCGACAACAGCCCGGCGTTCCTGGCCTTCACGTGGGGTGCCCTGCGCGCGGGCATCGTCCCGGTTCCGCTGAACACGGCGCTGTCGGACCGGCAGGTCGCCGAGCTGGCCACAGACGCCGACGCCACGCTGGTGGTGACGGACCGGGCCAACGTCGGCCGCCTGGACCCCGACCTGCTGCTCGACGAGGCAACCCTGCTTGCGGCCCGCCCCGCCGACGACCTGCACCCCGTGCCCCTCGCACGCGCGATGCACTACACCTCGGGCACGAGCGGCACGCCGAAGGGGGTGTGGACCGGTGTCCTGTCCCCCGACCTGGCGGCAGCGTGGGCCGACGACGAGACCACGGCCAACCCAACCGGTCCCGACGACGTGCACCTGGTGTGCTCCCACCTGTTCCACTCCGGCCCGCATCGGTACGCGCTCAACACGCTGAACCGCGGCGGCCACGTCGTGGTGCAGCCGCACTTCGATGCCGGGGAGACCCTCGCCGCCATCGAGCGCCACCGGGTCACCACCGCGTTCATGGTCCCCACCCACCTGTCACGGCTGCTGGACCACCCGGACCTCGCGACCACCGACCTGTCGAGCCTGCGGTGGATCCACCACGCCGGCGCCGCCTGCCCCGAACCCCTCAAGCGTCGGGCCCTCGAGGCGTTCCCCGACGGGGTGCTGCACGAGTTCTACGGATCGACGGAGGGTCAGTTCACCGACATCACCCCCGCGGAGTGGCTCGAGCGGCCCGGCTCGGTCGGCCGGGCCCGGACCGGCCGGACGCTGGAGGTCACCAGGGAGGACGGCAGCACCGCCGACGTGGACGAGGTCGGCACCGTCTGGGTCTCCTCGCCCCCACACGCCCGGTTCGCCTACTGGCGCAGCCCCGACGCGACGGCCCGCGCCTGGCGGGGCGACCGGTTCACCGTCGGGGACCTCGGCTCGCTGGACGCCGACGGCTACCTGACGCTCTCGGGCCGCCGCACCGACCTGATCGTCACCGGCGGCGTCAACGTCTACCCCGCGGAGGTCGAGCGGGTCCTCCTCGCCCACCCCGCCGTCGCCGAGGGCGTGGTGTTCGGCGTCGCCGACGAGGAGTGGGGGCAGCGAGTCACGGCGGCAGTCGTCGGTCGCCGCGGGACCTCACCGGACGGTGAGGAGATCAGGGCGTTCCTCAGGGCTCGCCTCGCCGGGTTCCAGACCCCCAAGGCCGTCCTCGTGCTGGACGACCTGCCGCGCACCGCCTCGGGCAAGCCGTTGCGCAACGTCCTGGCGACGCAACTGTCGCCGAAGGCGCCGAACCAGACTTGATCGATCGTTCGAACAACTCCTCGGATGGGCAGGGTGACGCCACACCCCCCACCGAGGAGACGACCCGATGCCATCAGTCATGGACCGCACGAGCGAGGCGACGTCAGCCACGTCACCCCGCACCGACGCCGACCGGCGTTTCTGGGCGACCAAGGTCGCCTTCATGGTCGCAAGCTTCCTGTCCCTCGCGCTGAGCGTGACGCTCTGGGCGCTCGGCAACCAGACCCAGGCCATCTTCGTCGGCCTGTGGGTGCCCAGCATCCACTCGCTCGGCACGTTGGTCCTCACCGGGGAGCGCACCCGATGAGCGACCAGGTGCTGCTGCTGATCGGCACGATGATCTTCGCGGTCACCGTGTGGGCGACCCTCGCCTTCGGCTACTGGCGGTTCGGCGAGTGGTACGACCGCAACCCAGCCGAACCCGAACCGGACACCGCCACGCCGGTCGGCCTCGACGGGAAGCGACTCCTCGTCGTCGCCGACGGACGCACGGACGGCGACGCGGAGGACGCGCAGACGATGCCGGTGGACCGCCTGACCGCCTGACCAGCCACCCCTCCTGCGTCGCCTTGGGCGGGATCTCGGGCCGCCGATACCATGACGGTCCCCCGCAATCCCTCAAGGAGAGTGTTGTTGCCATGCCCACGACCGACCAGGTGATGCAGGCCCTCGGCACGGTCAACGACCCCGAGATCGGCCAGCCGATCACCGACCTGGGCATGGTCGACGGCGTTGACGTCGCCGACGACGGCAAGGTCACCGTTGACGTGCTGCTGACCGTTCCCGGCTGTCCGATGAAGGACACCATCACCCGCGAGGTCACGGCCGCCGTGCAGAAGGTCGAGGGCGTCACCGCCGTCGAGGTGCGGCTGGGTTCGATGACCGAGCAGCAGCGTGCCAGCGTCGCGGAGAAGGTCCGCGGCGGCGCGGGCCGTGCCCCCGGCGGACAGGTCGTCATCCCCTTCGCCGAGACGGACAGCCGCACCAAGGTCGTGGCCATCGCCTCGGGCAAGGGCGGCGTCGGCAAGTCCTCGGTCACGGCCAACCTCGCGGTCGCGCTGGCCAACGAGGGCCTGAACGTGGGTGTCCTCGACGCCGACGTGTGGGGCTACTCCATCCCCCGGATGCTCGGGGTCGAGGGCAAGCCGGTCGCCTTCAACAACATGGTCATGCCGTTGCAGGCCCATGGCGTGAAGGTCATCTCCATCGGCTTCTTCGTCGACAGCGAGCGCCCCGTCATCTGGCGTGGCCCGATGCTGCACCGCGCGCTGCAGCAGTTCCTCGCCGACGTGCACTGGGGCGACCTGGACTTCCTGCTGTGCGACCTGCCCCCGGGTACCGGCGACATCGCCATCTCCCTGGCGCAGATGCTGCCCAACGCCGACATGCTCGTCGTCACCACCCCGCAGCAGGCTGCGCAGCGGGTGGCGTTGCGTGCCGGCCAGATGACGGCGCAGACCGGCATGCGGGTCTCGGGCGTCATCGAGAACATGGCGACCTTCGTCGCCCCCGACACGGGCAAGGAGTACCGCATCTTCGGCGAGGGCGGCGGCCAGCTGCTGGCGGCCGAGCTCGACACCGAGCTGTGGGCGTCCATCCCGATCGACCCCCGCCTGCGGGAGGGGTCCGACAACGGCACACCGATCGTCGTCGCGGACCCCGACGCCACGGCGTCGCAGCGGTTCACCGAGATGGCCAAGCGCCTCGCGAAGACCAAGACGTCGCTGGTCGGCAAGTCGCTCCCCCTGAAGTTCTGACCGGTCGTCGGCTTCCCGGCCCTCGAGCCGGACTCGCCCCGCGGCACGAAGGAGCCCGCACCATCCGGTGCGGGCTCCTCGCGTTGTTGGGGTGTGTGCTAGCCGGCGCGGGGCTGGAACAGCGGGTTGCGTGCCAGCATGAACGCCTGGTCGGCCGTCATGGTGCTGGACAGGCCGGTCCAGAACATGAAGTTGTCGCCGAGCTCGCCGCACTCGACGTCGTCGACCTCACCGTTGTCATCGGCGTCGTTGGCGATGTCGCACTCGGGGGTGTCGGCAAGCAGGTCGTGCTCGATGCCGTCCGCCTGGGTGGTGTGGGCCAGGCCCATCAGGTGGCCGGCCTCGTGCCACGCCACCGGACCAGCGCCGAGGATGCCCGGCTGGCCGTCCTCGGTGTCGGGGACGTCGGTGGCGATGATCACGCAGCTGACGCCGAAGCCGCCGAGGACCACGCTGCCGGGAAGCCCGGAGGACAACCCGTCGATGCCGACGTCCTCGCCACCCTCGGTGATGCGGTCCACGAACGCGAAGTTGAGGGCCCGACGGTCGGTGTCGGCGTCCACGATCGCGCGGCACAGGTCGGCGATGTCGGTGGTGCTCGAGTCGACCACCGAGTAGTCCGTCCTGACCTGCTCAGGGGCGGTGGTGAAGGACGTAGCGCCCGGGTGCAGCCCGAAGCCGCCCATGATCTCCTCACCGACGGTGTCGAAGACGTCCACGACGGCCGCCTGCTCCTCCGGGGTGTCGACGTGGCCCACGGTGCTGACGTCGACGTAGTTGACGTCGATCTCCTGACGGGCGGCGGGGTCGCCGGACTTGACCAGCGCCACGACGCGGGAGATGGGGGCCTCGGAGGAGTAGGTGAACGCGTAGTCGCCGGCCGGCAGGGTGTCACCCTCGAACTGGCCGGGGAACTGCGGCAGGGACAGTGCGACGTCGGGACGGTTGCTGTTCTCGGGGATGTCCTCGGCCGTCAGCGCGAAGCCGTCGGGACCGGTGACGCCGTCGATGACCATGGTCCCGTCGGAGGTGCCGCCCTGGACCATGAAGAGCACGGAGATGTCGCCCTCGGCGATGGGCACCGTGGCGGTGCCGCCGCCGTCCTCGGGAAGGGGAAGCTCGACGATCCGCAGGTCCTCGCCGATGCCACCGGGACCGTCGCCACCTGCCAGCGCCTCGGCCTCGGCCTTGACGGCGTCGGGGACGGCGGTGGCCGGGCCGATCGTGGTCACGGCCGGCATCTCGCGGCCCAGGTACCCCGCGGTGGTCGTCGGCACCGAGTCGGCGGTGACGTACAGCAGCGGGGCGTTCTCCGAGGCAGCGGCCACGCCGCCGGGGAGGGCGTAGGTCCAGAAGGTGTCGGTGAACCCGTTGACGATCGCCACGGCGTCGCCGGCCAGCTCACCCCACAGGTCCTCGGCGATGCGCAGCGCGGTGTCGTCACGGGTCACGCCGGCGATGCGCCGCACCTCGGTGTCGGTGCCGGCAGCCTCCATGACGAGGGTCTCGACGTCTGCGGACAGCGCCGCGGTGCCACCGAGGAGGATCACGTCGTCCCACGGGTCCTCGCCCGGGGCCAGCAGCGTCCCGACGGCCTCGTGGAGGGAGTCGGTCGGGGTGACGACGATGGGCGTGCCGGTGGCGGCGGCCCAGGCACCGGCCGTGGCCGAGTCAGCTGGGTTGTCGTCACGGGCGATGAGGAGGGTCTCGCGGGGGCCGTCACCGACGACGTCGAGGGCGATGTCGACGGCGGTCTCCACGCGGGACGGACCGGACAGGCGGTCGATGCACCAGCCGGCGTCGGTCAGGTCGGCGGCCAGCTCGGCCCCGAGTGCGGCTTCCCCTCCCAGCAGGACGACGTTGGCGTCGGTGCACTCGTCCTCGGCGGGGGACCCGAGCAGGCGGGTGAGCTCGGCAGCGACGGCGTCGTCGAGGCCCGCGGGCGCGGGGTCGACCAGCAGCAGCACGCCGTCGGCGCCGGCCGCGGCGGAGCCGGCCAGGTTGTCGGGGAAGACGTCGTTGCGGCCGAGTGCCACGCGAGTGGCAGCGCCGTCGGCGACGGTCCGCTGGGCGATGTCGATGGAGGCGGCGGTCGGTGCATCGGACGCACCGATCCGGTCACCGCTCGGGAGCGCGGCACCAGCAGGGGTGGCGAGCAGACCGGCGAAGACCATCGCCAGCAGGAGGACCAGCGCCAAGGGGCGACTCGCCCCGGGCATGACACGTGCAGCCATGAAAGTGAATCCTTGCGTCGAGTAATGGAACCGCTCTCCCCCGATTGACGCGCGGAAGAGTAGACGACCGCGACGGCCCGCAACACACCCGACATTCCCGACCAGCCGATGGCGGTCGCGAGCGCGTCCGGTCAGTCCCTCCTGGTGCGCACCAGCGACTCGACACCACGGGCGATGGACCATCCGAGGGCGGCCCCCGCGACGGTGTCGCCCGGGTAGTGCACGCCGACGTGGATCCGCGTCAGGGGAACCCACACCGCGATCGCCGTCCACGGCCAGCGGCGTCCACCGGCGGCGCGACGCGTCATGAGCGTCGCCATGGCCGCAGCGACCGTGGCGTGCCCCGAGGGGAACGAGGACCCGGTGGGAGGCTTGATCAGCCGCTCCAGCGCCGGGTCGGCCTCGAAGGGACGACGCCGGTTGAACAGCCGCTTGCTCTCCTGGCCGATGAACCATGCGGCGGTGCCGGCGATGGCCAGGTCGGCGGCGTCCCGACGGTGACCCGTCGCAGCCAGCAGGCCGGCCGCACCGGCGACGGTGTACATCGACCCGAGGTCGGTGGTGTTGACCGCCAGGGTGTCCAGGGCGGGATGGCGGCGGATCAGGCGACGCCATGCCGTCGCCAGCCGGACGTCCAGCGGGCCGATCGGGTTGACGAGGCTGCGGACGCGGCGAAGCAGGGGGTGGGTCATGGGGTTGCGGACCGTCGCAGGATCAGGTCGCGTCGGGGTCGAACGGGGCGTTGCCCGGCTCGAGCCCGTTCGCCGACATCGCCATCTCCTTGGGGCCTCCGGTCGAGATGCCCTTCACCTCGTCCATCGTCTCGTTCATCGGCCCGACGATGGCCTGGGTCGCGGTGCCCTTCAGGTCGGTGAGGGAGCTGCGGAGCTGTCGTGCCTCACGGGTCAGCTCCGCCAGGTCCTCGTCGACCCCCGCGGCGTCCCGCAGCTCGCCGAGGGTCTTGTTGGCCTCCCGGCGGACCTGGCTGACGGTGCGCCCGACGGTGCGGGCGATGCCGGGCAGGCGGTCGGGGCCGAAGATGAACAACGCGAGCACCGCGAGGCCCACGAGCTCCCAGAAACCGAGGCTGCCCATGTGTGTGCGTCAACTCCCGCGTCGACGGCCGTGGGCCGTCAGGACTGATCCGACCGCAGGGTGACCGTCACCGAGCGGTGCTGGTCGTCACGGACCAGCTCGACCCCGAGGGTACCGCCCACACCGGCTGCGCGGACACGGTCAACGAGGTCGTCGATGGTCCGCAGGAGCTCCCCGTCGACGGCCACGAGCACGTCACCCTCCCGCAGGTCGACCGCCGCGGCCGCCGAGCCGGGGCTGATGGACTCCACGAGCACACCCCCCGGCAGGTCAGCGGCCAGTGCCTCGTCCGGGGTCAGGGACCGTCCGCTGATGCCGAGTCGCGGACGGTCGACGGTCCCGTGGGCGATCAGCTGGGCCACGGTGTCGGCAACGATGTCGACCGGCACCGCGAAGCCGACCCCCGACCCGGAGGGCCGGTCGCCGGACAGGACGGCGGAGGTGATGCCGAGCATCCGTCCCTCGCTGTCGACCAGCGGGCCGCCGCTGTTGCCGGGATTGATCTCCGCGTCGGTCTGCAGGGCGCGGGACAGCCGCAGGGTGGAGCCGTCCAACCCCGCCAGGTCGATCGCCCGGTCGATGGCGCTCACGACCCCGACGGTGACGGTGCCGTCCAGGCCGAAGGGCGCGCCGACGGCGACGGCCAGCTGGCCGACCCGGATGTCGTCGACGTCGGCCCGGGCCAGCGGGGGAAGGTCCGTGCGGCCGACTCGCAGCAGGGCCAGGTCCGCCTGCGCGTCGGTCCCGACGAGCGCAGCCGGTTCGCTGCGACCGTCGTGGAAGACCACCTCGATGCGGGTGGCCCCGGCGACGACGTGCAGGTTGGTGACGACGTGCCCGCTGTCGGACACGATGGCACCCGAGCCGTTGCCCGCGCCGCTGCCGATGCCGTCGACGTCCACCCGGACCACCGAGGGCAACACGACCTCGGCCACGGCGGCCACCAGGTCGGGGTCGGCGACCCCGTCGACCTGGATGACCGGACGGGCCACCGGCCCGGCAGGCCCCTGCCTGCCGGGGAGCACCAGGGCCACCAGCCCAGCCCCCACGAGGACACCGATGAGACCCGCGACGGCAGCCACCCACACCAGGGACAGCCGTCCGGTCGGCGACGTCGACGGCAGGTCTGCGACCTCGGGTTCCTCCACGCTGCCAGCATGCCGGACCCGTCGGACCCGGGCATCGCGGCGACCGTTGTCGTTGTCGTGTTCCCGACGCCTCGGCAGGTAGGCTGCCTGCGAGATGCTGAACGATCAGCGCGTGACTGCGTACCTTCGATCCCATGCCGAAGGGGAGGACGAACCCCTTCGGGCCGCTCGTGCGCGCAGCGAGGAGAGCGACATCCCCGCGGTCAGCAGCGAGATCGGCTCGGTGCTGCGCTTCATGGCCCGCGCCACCGGTGCACGAACCGTGGTCGAGATCGGCTCCGGCGGCGGCTACAGCGGCCTGTGGTTCCTCGGCGGCATGGACCCCAAGGGGATCCTGACCACGATCGAGATCGACTCGGGCAACCAGTCGCTGGCCCAGCAGGCCTTCAACGAAGCCGGGCTGACGTCCCGAGTCCGGTCGCTGCTCGGCCCTGCGCTGCTGATGCTGCCGAAGCTGGCGGACTCCGCCTACGACATCGTCTTCATCGACGCGATGAAGTCGGAGTACCCCGAATACCTGGAGCACGCCAAGCGCCTGCTCCGTCCCGGCGGCGTGCTGCTGGCCGACAACGTGCTGTGGTCCGGCAAGGTCGCGGATCCGCTCGTCGACGACGAGGACACGCAGGGCCTGCGCACCTTCAACGAGACGGTCAAGGACGACCCGGACCTCGCCAGCATCCTGCTGCCGATCGACGACGGCCTGATGGCTGCCGTCCTGCGCGCCAGCTGACCTCCCGCGGGGGTTCCCCCGCCACGGCCCACGATCAGGCACGAGACACGGAACGGGTCTATGTTCCACGTCCATGAGGATCGAGCCGTTCACCGAGGACCACGACCAGCTGCGCCAGACGATCCGGAAGTGGGTCGCCGAGGAGATCACCCCCCACGCCGCGGCGTGGGAAGCCGAGGGGATCTTCCCCCGGGAGGTGTTCAGCAGGGCCGGTGAGCTGGGGTTCCTGGGCCTGTCCGTGCCCGAGGAGTGGGGCGGGTCCGGCGGCGACTACTGGGCGACGGTGGTGTGGGGCGAGGAGCTCGGGCGGGCCGGCTTCGGTGGCGTGCCGATGGCCCTCGGAGTGCAGACCGACATGGCCACCCCGCCCATCCTCGAGTTCGGCACCGACGCGCAGAAGCGCCGCTGGCTGGAGCCGGCGGTGCGGGGCGAGAAGGTCGCCGCGATCGCCATCACCGAACCCGACGCCGGCTCCGACGTCGCCGGGATCCGCACCCGGGCGGTGCGTGACGGGGACGACTGGATCATCAACGGCGCCAAGACCTACATCACCAACGGGACCCGAGCGGACTTCTGCACCATGGTGGTCCGCACGGCTGGCCAGCCCGGCGACCACTCCGGGGTCTCGCTGTTCCTGGTCGACACCGACCTGCCCGGCTTCACCGTCGCCAAGAAGCTGGACAAGCTGGGGATGCGGTCCTCCGACACCGCTGAGCTGTCGCTGGTCGACGTGCGCGTGCCCGGCGAGGCCCTGCTCGGCGAGGAGGGCATGGGGTTCGCCGAGATCATGTGGCAGCTGCAGGGCGAACGGATCATCGGCGCGCTGCAGGCCGTCGGCACGGCCGAGCAGCTGCTGGAGCGGGCGACCGCCTACGCCCGCGAGCGCACGGCGTTCGGCCGTCCCATCGGCCGCTTCCAGGTGCAGCGCCACCGGCTGGCCGAGATCGCCACCCGCATCGAGGCGACCCGCCGGCTGGTGTACGAGACGGCCGAGGCGTGGGAGCGTGGCCTGTACCCCACCCTGTCGATCGCGATGATCAAGCTGGCGGGCGCCCGGCTGGCCCACTGGGTGTCCGACGAGGTCATGCAGCTGTTCGGCGGGTTCGGCTACGCCGAGGAGTCCGGTATCCCGCTGCTGTGGCGGGACATGCGGCTGCTGCGGATCGGTGGCGGCGCCGACGAGGTCCAGCTCGAGGTCATCGGCAAGCTGATCGAGGGGTCCGGCGGGCTGCGCGAACCAGCCCGTGCACAGGTCGCGGTCGGCGAGGACCGGGGCGTGGGTGTCCAGCCGCTGTACCGCGAGGAGCACGAGGCGCTGCGCAAGTCCGCGCGGGCGTTCGTCGAGGCCGAGATCGCCCCCCACGTGGAGGAGTGGGAGGCCGCCCGAGACTTCCCGCGGGAGCTGTTCCGCACCGTCGGCGCAGCCGGGTTCTTCGGCATGAAGTTCGATCCGGCCCACGGCGGGTCGGGCCCCGACTTCGTCGCGCAGGCCGTCTGGATCGAGGAGCTCGCCCGGGCCGGCTCGGGCGGCCTCGCCGCTGACCTCGGCGCCCATTCCGACCTGCCAGCCCTCTACATCGACCGGGCGGGGACGGAGGAGCAGAAGCAGCGCTGGTTGGTCCCCTCCATCGCCGGCGAGGTCGTCGGTGCGCTGGCGATCACCGAACCCGACGCCGGCTCAGACGTCAACGGCATCCGCACCCGCGCGGTTCGTGACGGCGACGACTGGGTCATCAACGGCGCCAAGACCTACATCACCAACGGGTCCTGGAGCGACTTCGTCGTGGTCCTCGCCACCACGGACGCCGAGGCCGGGCACGGCGGGAAGTCCCTGTTCGTCGTCGAGGCGGACACCCCGGGGTTCGACCGGCGTCGCCTGTCGATGCTCGGCTGGCACACCTCCCACACTGGTGAGCTGTCGTTCACCGACGTCCGGGTCCCCGACGCCAACCGCTTGGGCGAGGAGGGGACCGGCTTCTACCAGGTGATGCAGAACTTCGCGTGGGAGCGGGTGTCGATGTCGCTGGGCGCCGTCGTGGCCGCGGAGGAGTCGGTCCTCGGCGCGATGGCCTACGGCCGCGAGCGGCAGGCCTTCGGCCGACCGATCGGCAGCTTCCAGACGTGGCGTCACCGGTTCGCCGACCTGGCCACGCGCATCGCCGAGGGCCGCGCCCTGACCGACCACGCGCTGCGGGTCATGCTGGCCGGGCGGGACGACGCCGCGGTCGAGGCCGCCAAGGCCAAGCGGTTCACGCAGCGGCTGGCCGTCGACTGCGCCGACTGGGCGGTGCAGATCCACGGCGGCGCCGGCTACATGATGGAGTACCCCGCCCAGCGATGGCTGCGCGACGCCCGGCTCGGCCCAATCGGGGGCGGCACCGACGAGATCATGGCCGAGATAATCGGCAGGTCGATGGGCTTCTGACCGGTTGCGTCAGCCGAGTTCTTCGGCGAGTCCGATGAGCAGGCCCTCCGGACCACGGATGTAGCACAGCCGATAGGCGTCCTCGAACCGAACCACCTCACCGACGAGTTCTGCACCGTGGGCCTCGAGACGGGACAGGGTCCGGTCGAGGTCGTGGACGGTGAACATGACACGCAGGTAGCCGAAGGCGTTCACCGGGGCGTTGCGGTGATCCGCGACGACCGATGGTGTGAGGAAGCGCGACAGTTCGAGCCGGCTGTGCCCGTCGGGGGTACGCATCATGGCGATCTCGACGTGCTGGCCGGGCAGCCCAGTGACGCGTCCCGACCAGTCCCCGTCGATCGTGGCCCGGCCCTCGAGGTCGAGGCCGAGCTGGACGAAGAAGGCGACTGCGGCGTCGAGGTCCTCCACGACGATGCCGACGTTGTCCATGCGCTGCACAGTCATGGGCAGGACGCTAGTGGGCATCGCCGAGCATTGCACTCGACCTAACCGGCGGCGTCCCGGACGGATTCGGTCTGCTCGCCGCGCAGGTCGTACAGGAAGCAGGCGACCACGCGGTCGCCCTCCGCCCAGGTGACGTCGCTGGGGACCAGCGGCGCGGTGAAGTACCGCGACTCGTTCCACGGCACGCCCACGTAGTCGGTGAAGGCGTCCTCCCGACAGATCGGGGCGACCTGGTCGAGGAGCGCTTCCTGCCCGGGATAGGGGGCGCTGGCGTCCCCCGGCGACAGCAGGACGGCGTAGATCTCGCTGCCGTGCGGGCCGTCGCAGGGGATCGGGGTGACGTCACGCGACGTGGTGGCGGTGCCGGTGAAGCAGTCGCCGACCGCGATCGACAGGCCGCCGTCGGGGATCACGGGGGTGCCCGGACGCGGTGGCGTGGTCGCCCCGGTGGACGGGGTGGCGTCGGGTTCGGTCCCCCCGGACGAGGACGGCGACGGCGACGCACCGCCGGCGCTGTCGTCCATGGTGCCCTCGGCGAGGGACTCCAGGCCGGCCGGGCGGTCCGGGTCGGCGTCGGCTCCGGAGGTCCCGTCGTCGTCGGCGCTGGCTGCCGTTCGATCGGCGCCGTCGTCCAGCACGGTGTCCGGGTCGTCTCCGGACCGGGTGACGGCGAGGACCACGCCGATCAGCAGGAGCAGCGCCACGACGGGCCCCAGCACCATCGCGGGGCCGAACGTGGGTCGACCGAGGCGTGACTGCACGACCCGATCAGCCCTCGACGAAGAAGCGGAACTTGGTGGCGAGCTCGGCGGAGAACGCCATGATGACCGCCAGGTAGAAGTACCCCGTCGCCGCCTGGATGGACTTGCCCCCCTCGTTGGAGAGGCGGATCAGGAACCCGGCGATGACCGCGCAGATGGCCACCAGGCCGCCGGCCAGCAGCACCGTGAAGTTCGCGGTCTGCAGGAAGGGCGAGAACTGGGTGGCGTCCGACGGCACCGGGTTCTGCGCGCTCAGCACCGCGGCGCCGATCGACATCACCGTCCCGGCGACGAACCACCATGCCGAACGGATCATGTAGTCCTTGCTCAGCCGGCGCTCGACCAGGTACCAGTGCCCCAGGAGCAGCCCGTAGAAGGCGGAGCCGAGGAAGATCGACCCGAGCACGAGCTCGGCGACGCCACGTCCCACCGCGGCCTCCCGCAGCGTGGCGTAGGCCGGAAGGCTGGCCACACCGGCAACCGCCGCAGCAAGCCCGACCCAGCGGCTGATGGACTCCTGGCCGATCAGCAGCAGGACCTGCCAGGCGACCAGCAGGCCGGTGAAGACCGCCAGCGCGGTGTTGACCGTGCTGCTCTCCCCGCCGGCGATCGCCCACGCACCCGCAGCGCACAGCGCCAGGAACACGCCGGTGAGGACGAAGAAGCCCTTGCGGACCACTCCCCACACACCGCCGGCCCACATGACGACCGCACCGCCGACCGCGGTTTCGAGCAGGATGACCGACATCACACCGGCAGCGCCGGACACTGGCTTCACCGTCCTGAACAGGGGTTGAGGGTTTCGGCGCTCGCCCGACGCGTCGTGCAGACGTTCGTCGGCGAGGACGAGATGGCCCTCCATACTGCCTGCACGGGCCCGTTCCCACCCAACCGGTGGGGTGGCCACCCGCCATCCAGACCCAGAAGGACGATTCCATGACCGATACCGACGGCCTCGAAGCCGGCCTGGCCGGCTCGGTCACCCACACGGTGACCAGCGACGACACCGCCATCGCCCACGGCTCGGGCGACGTGCCCGTGCTGGCCACCCCCCGTGTCGTGGCCCTGGCCGAGGAAGCGGCGTGCACGGCGCTCGTCGGCCACCTCGACCCCGATCACACCACCGTCGGGGTCCGCATCGAGCTCGACCACCTGCGGCCGACGCAGGTGGGCGGCGAGGTCACCGCCGCGGCGACCCTCGAGGACGTCGACGGCCGCAAGCTGACCTTCGTCGTCTCGGTCCGGGAGGACGACACGGAGGTCGCCCGCGGCACGCACCGCCGGGTCGTGGTGGCCCGGGAGCGGTTCGCGGGCTGAGCGGTCCTGCGCGACGCAGGCGCCGGCGGTCAGCTCAGGCCGGCGAGGTAAGTCAGCAGGGTACGGACGCCGAAGCCCGTGCCGCCTGCGGACAGGTAGTTCTCGTTCGGGGCCTCCATGAAGGAGGGCCCGGCGATGTCGAGGTGTGCCCAGGGGATGTCGCCGGTGAAGGCCCGCAGGAACAGCCCGGCGGTGATGGTGCCGGCGTGGCCCGCCTTGCCGATGTTCTGCATGTCGGCGACCGGTGACTTCAGGGTCTCGGTGTAGCGCTCGACGAGCGGCAGCGGCCAGATCTGCTCACCGGAGGTCTCCGCGGCGTCGCGCAGCGCCTGCACCAGCGCCTCGTCGGTGCCCATCACGGCGGCGACGTCCTCGCCCAGTGACACGACCTGCGCACCGGTGAGGGTGGCCATGTCGATCATCGCGTCGGGTGACATCTCGGCGCCGTACGCCAGGGCGTCGGCCATGACCAGACGACCCTCTGCGTCGGTGTTGAGCACCTCCACCGTGGTGCCGCCGTAGTGGCGGATCACGTCACCGGGTCGCTGGGCCGTCGCCGACGGCATGTTCTCCGCCAGCGCGCACAGGCCCGTGACCTTGACGGTGACGCCCATGTCCTTCAGCGCCGACATCGTCGCCGCGACGCCGGCGGCACCGGCCATGTCGGACTTCATGGTCAGCATCGACTTCCACGGCTTCAGCGACAGCCCGCCGGAGTCGAAGGTGATGCCCTTGCCGACCAGCACCACGTGGGTGGTCGCACCCTCGGGGGCGTAGGTCAGCTCGACCAGGCGGGGCGGCTCGGAGGATCCCTTGCCGACGCCGATGATCCCGCCGAAGCCACCCTCGGCCAGCTCCTGCTCGTCGCGGATCCGGACGGTGACGTCGGCGTCGGCGACGAGGGCGGCCATGCGGTCGGCCAGCGCCGGGGGACGCTTGTCGCCGGGCGGGCAGTTCACCATGTCACGCGCGGCGCAGACGGCGGCGACGACGACGCTTGCCCGGGCGATCGCGTCCTCGGCCTCGTCGACGGCATCGGCGGTGACGACGGTCACGGTCTCCACCGTCGGGGCATCGTGGGGCTTCTTGCGGTGCTCGGTGTAGGCGTACGCGCCGAGCCCGGCACCCTCGGCGACGGCCTGCACGACCGCAGCGTCACCGGAGACCCCGATCGCGAGGGTGGTGTCCTTCGGGGTGTTGCGGACCGCCGTCGCGGCGGCGCGGCGGTACACCTCCTCGTCGGGCTTCTCGCCCAGGCCGGAGACGATCAGCAGGCGGCCTCCGACCGGGATCCGCGCCACCTCGCCGACCTTGCCCGTCACGTCGACGGCGGCCAGCGCTGCGCCGAGGTCGACGCCGCTGGCCTCCGACATCGCGGCGAGCGCCGCGGCACGCCCCTCGTCGTCGGAGGGAACGAGCAGTGCCACCGCCCCCGCGTCGACGTCGGACAGTGGACCGGTGCTGAGCTGCAGTGAAGTGGCCATCGAGGCGGGATACTAGCGAGCAGCACAGTCGGGCACTCGGCCGATTCACCACCGTCCTCGGGCCGTGCCCCTGCCGTCGCC
Organism: Euzebya rosea; assembly: GCF_003073135.1. NCBI lineage: Bacteria > Bacillati > Actinomycetota > Nitriliruptoria > Euzebyales > Euzebyaceae > Euzebya > Euzebya rosea. Next base: position 173,732 of record NZ_PGDQ01000001.1, on the reverse strand, counting down.
CTACACTGCCGCGGCGATGGACGACGACCCACCAGAGCAGACCACCCCCGCGCCGCCGGACGTGCCGTTCGAGCCGATCGCGGTCGACCTGCGCGACTACGTCGAGTTCGACCTCGACCTGCCGGCTGGCAGACGCGTCATGGAGACCGACGTGCTGGCGCTCGACCTCATCTGCCTCGAACCCCAGCAGACCCTCGACGCGCGCACGTTCGAGACGGCCGACGCCGTCTACACGGTGCTGGGCGGCCAGGCCTGGGTCGTCACCGACGATGCCGAGGTGACGCTGCAGTCCCTCCAGGCCGTGATGGTGCCCGCGGGGATCGCCCACGGGCTGCGCAACTCCTCCGCCGACCCGCTGATCCTGCAGGTCGTGACCTCCCCGCCCGACGAGGCGCCGGTGGTGCCGGCCGGCGTGACCGAGCAGTCGACGGCGGAACGTCGGGCCGCCGCGGAGAAGCCGGGCCTGCTCGACCGGTTGCGTCGCGGGTTGGGGAGCGGCTGATGCGCTGGCCTGCGGTGGGAACCGTCGTGTCGATGCGACGGGTGGTGCTCGACAGCGACCGTGCGGCGTTCGACGACGAGGACATCCACGACCTCTACTCGACGGTGGCGATGGTCCGCGACGCCGAGCACGTCTCGCGGTACCTCTTCCGGCAGGGCCTCGAGCCGGGTGAGGAGGGTGCGGGCGCGTCCATCCAGCTGCGCCACGATGCCCCCGTGCCCGTCGGTGCGACGGTCGACGTGGTCGCCACGGTCACCCATGCCGAGGGTCGCCGGATGGAGACGTCGGTCACCTTCGTGCACGACGGCGAGGTCAAGGCCACCGCCACGTTCACCCAGGTGGCCCTGGGCACCTCGAGCTAGCTGGGTCGCGACCCGCTCGTCAGGAGAGCTCGTCGGGGCGGGGCACCAGGTCGAAGGTGGCGGACAGCGACCCGTCCGGCAGGCGGACGTCGAACTCGCCCCGGTAGCGCTGCCCGGGCTCGACGACCTCGATGCGCAGCGTACCGGACTCTGCGCGGACCCGTCGGCGGTCCCCGAACTCGAAGTCGATGACCGCGGCGTCGAGGACCTCGTCGCACGCCTCGTCGGTGGCGCAGTCCGAGCCGACGGGCAGGACGGCCCCTTCCTGCAGCGCGACGGGGTTCTCGAAGATGACCCGCAGCAGCTCGCCGTTGATGTCGCGCGTCACGATGCACACGTCGCGGTCCGGCCCCTCGTTGACGTCGCAGTCGGTCGTGTTGAGGACCGGCAGCCCGTCGCTGACGGCGATCTGGCGGTCGCTGAACAGCCCGGACATCTGCAGGCCGGAGCGCCCGCCACGGGGGTCGGGCAGCACGTCGGGGGCGTCACCGCACGCCGCTCCGAGGACGGCGAGCAGCAGGAGGAGGAGGGGCAGCACTCTGGCGGAGGTCACCCGAGGAGTTGTACCCGCCTGCCGCGGGGCCGCCACAACCCGCGCCCCGGACGTGTGACGCCGCCCCGACGATCCGGGCCTATGCTGTAACACGTCAGGTCACCGTCCCGGGAGGTCCACGTGCGCGCACGATCCGCGCTGTTCACCCTCTTCGGGGACGTCGTCCGGCCGACGGGCGGGGAGGCGTGGCTCTCGACGATCACCGCCGCGATGGGCACCCTCGGGTTCAACCCGCAAGCCGTCCGCACGGCGCTGCACCGCATGACGGGTGAGGGCTGGGTCGAACCCCGACGGGCCGGGCGGTACGCCGCCTACCGGCTGACCGACAAGGGCGTGACGCGCCTGGACGAGGCGGCCGAGCGGATCTACCGGCTGCGAACGCGGCCGTGGGACGGGTCGTGGCGCATGTTGGTCACCCCCGGGCTGGACGAGTTCGACGCCGACGGCGAGCTGGCCGCGGAGCTCGGGTGGATCGGCTACGGACGCCTCGAGCCGACCGTCTGGGTCAGCCCCCACGACCACGGCCGCGCCGTCGAGGCGGTGCTCGACCGCATGCCCGAGGCGGCCCGCGTTGACGTGATGCGGATGACCGCTCGGGTCGAGGGCCCCGACGACACCCTGGCCCACCTGGCCTGGGACCTGGAGCGGCTGCGGGCGGACCACCGGGCGTTCCTCGAGGAGTGGACCGACGTGCAGGTCCCCGAAGACGGCGAGGCCGCGTTCGCCGCCCGGCTGCGGCTGGTGCATCGGTGGCGGTCGTTCCTCTTCGCCGACCCGGGCCTGCCGGCAGCGGTCCTGCCCGACGACTGGCTCGGCCAGCCGGCCGCCGAGGCGTTCCGCCGGGCCTACGAGGCCCTGCTCGGACCCTCGCTGGACTGGTACGCCGACCAGCGCGAGGCCGCTGCCGCGACCGCCGGGCCGACCGAGACCCCGCACCCCGTCACCCCCGACCCCAACCCCTTCGCGCAGGGACTGGCGGCGCTGTAGCCGGGCGATCGGACGCCGCGGCGCCATGTGGCCCGAGCCGCCCCGACCGGCTACCATCCCCTCCCTTGCCCCCGTAGCTCAGGGGATAGAGCACTGGTTTCCGGAACCAGGTGTCGGGCGTTCGAATCGCTCCGGGGGCGCTTGGGACAGCAACGCATAGCGTTGCTGTCTCGCGCCCGAAAGGGCGCTCGAGGTCCCAAGCGCCTACGGCGCTGTCCTCCCCAAGGGGGCTCCGCCCCCTTTCGAACCCCCGAGGGCCGAGTCCCTCAAGCGCGTCGACTCACCGTTGTGGCCCGCCGACCAGGCGACACACACCACAGGCCTGTCGTCTCACCGGCACCCGCCGCCGACCCGGGCGACACGCGTCGGGGTGGGCCGGGCGACCGGCACACGGAATCCGGGGGCGTGTATCAGCGAGGCCGGTCGGCGCTCCTTGAGGGCATGACCATCGCACCCACGCTCCCGGAGGTCCGCGCCATGCGCGACACCACGACCGCACCCGATGACCTGCGTCCGTCCACCTGCCTGCGGATCGGGCTGACGCTGGAGGAGGCGCTGGCCCCACCCGTCCTGCCCGTTCCGCTCGACCCGGCCGAGGTCGAGGTGGCCAGGCGCATGTTCACCATCGTGTCGGTGACCGACGGCGACCGCCTTGCCGTGCCCGGCCCGCCCTCGCCGCGTGCCTTCGTGATCGTCAGCGGCAGGGCAGTCGCCAGCCGTCCCGGCCACCGTGACCTCGTCATCTCGCGCGGCACAACCATCGGCCTGCGCTGCATGCGGCAGCGGCGGATCCAGCTGCGGACCGTGCATGCCCTCACCGACATGCAGCTGCTGCTGATCCGCTGCTCGGTCGCCGACACGCTCGACGCGGCGCTCCCCCGACTCGCCGACGCCCTCGACCGGTGCGTCGACGGCGCGTCGTCCTGAGACCGATCAGGACGGGTCGACCTTCAGGCCGACCTCCTGCTCCTGCTCGGGGAACGTCTCCACCGGCCCGGAGGGCTCGGCGTCGTGGGCGAAGATGAACGGCACCTGGAGGTACCCGGCCACGAGCTGGGCGATCCGCTCGACGCCGTCGATGTGGGTGCGCTCCCAGCCATGGCTGGCGTCGGTGCCGAAGCCGATCAGCGCCGCACGCATCTCGGCCCCGGCCTCCAGCGCCGCCGCGATGTCGGAGCGGTAGAACGTGAACAGGTCCCGCTCGAAGGGGATCCCGAGGTGCCGACACATGGCGTCCATGCGCCGGGTCAGGTGGTAGTCGAACGGGCCCGACATGTCGTGCATCGCGATGTTGACGGTGTCCTCGCGGGAGTGCTGCCCCGGCGCGACGACGGCGGCGTCGATCGACAGCGTCTCGGCCACGTCCGGGCCGAGGTTGGTCGCCCCCAGGCCCACCTCCTCGGCCACGGTGCACACCAGCGTGGCGGTCACCGGGACGGGCAGCCCGGACTCCTTGACGGCCTTGAACGCCGCCATCGCCGCCGCCACACCGGCCTTGTTGTCGAGGTGCCGCGCGTTGATGAACCCCGAGTCGCTGATGGACGGCAGCGCGTGCGGGGCGACGAAGTCACCGATCTGGATGCCGAGGGCACGCACGTCCTCGGCCCCCTCGACCCGCTCGTCGATGCGCACCTCGACGTTGTCCCACGCGACCGGCTGGGTGTCGACCTCGATGTCGAAGGCGTGCCCCGAGGACTTCAGCGGCAGGATCGTGCCGGTGTAGCTGGTCCCCGGCTCGTCGGTGAAGATCGTCACCCGGGCGCCCTCGGCGAAGCGGGCCGCCCACGTGCCCACCGGGACGACCCGCAGCCGTCCGTTGGGCTTGATGTCCTTGACCATGCAGCCGATCGTGTCGGCGTGCACGACGACGACCCGCTTGAGGTCCTCGCGCTCACCGGTCATCTCCGCGTGCAGGACACCTCGCCGGGTCAGCTCGACCGGCAGGCCCAGCTGCTCGACCTCCTCCCCCAGCAGCCGCATGATCTCGTCGGTGCGACCGGTGGGGCTGGGTGTCTCCAGCAGCCGGACCATCAGGTCCACCATGTAGTCGCGGTCGATCTCCAGCAGCTTGGGCTCGGTGGTCACTCGTCGGTCGCTTCCTCGGGGGTGTCGGTGCGGGGCAGTCGGGCGGGGGTGCCTGCCGTCCTGCGGGTGCGCGGGAACAGCAGGTCGAGGAACGCCTGGGCGGTCGGCTGGGGCTCGTGGTTGGCCAGGCCCGGGCGTTCGTTGGCTTCGATGATGACGTACTCGGGGCGTTCGACATCCGGCACCAGCAGGTCGATGCCCACCACGGGGATGTCGAGGACCTCGGCGGCGGACACGGCGGCCTCGGCGAGCGTCGGGTGCAGGCGCGCGGTCACGTCGTGGATCGTGCCGCCCGTGTGCAGGTTGGCGGTGCGACGCACCTGCACCGTGCGGCCGGCAGGTACGACGTCGTGGGTGGCGAACCCCTGGTCGGCGATCGTGTCGTAGGTGTGGTCGTCCATCGGGATCACGGACTCGCCGCCGGTAGCGGCCTGGCGGCGCCGGCTCTGCGAACCGATCAGCTGGTCGAGGGACTTGCGGCCGTCGCCGACGACCATGGCGGGCCGACGCACGGCCGCCGCGATCACCTTCCCGTCGATGACGATGATGCGCAGGTCCTCGCCGTCGACGAGCTCCTCCATCAGCACGATCGGGCAGACCCGGGCGGCCTCGTCGATGGCCCGCATCAGGTGGTCGGGCGTGCGCACGCCGACGGTGATGCCGTTCCCCTGCTCACCACGGGCAGGCTTGACGACGACCTCGCCGTGGGCGTCGAGGAACGTCAGGTCCTCGGCGTCGCGCCCGACGACACGTCCCGCGGGCACCGACAGGCCGGCGCCCTCCAGCAGCCGACGGGTCAGGCGCTTGTCGTCGCAGCGGGTCATCGCCACGGCCGTGGTCAGGTCCGACAACGACTCGCGGGTGGCGATGGTCCGGCCGCCGTAGGTCAGCTTCATCAGGCCCGACTCGGCGTCGACGACATGGACGGCGATGCCCCGGCGGTGGGCCTCGTCGGCGATGATCTTCGCGTACGGGTTGAGCTTGCCCTCCTCCCCCATCGCGGTGTACAGGCCCTCGTTGATGGGGTTCTTGCGCTTGACCAGGAACACGGGGACACGTTCGAAGCCGAGCTTCTCGTACAGGCGGATGGCGGCGGTGTTGTCGTGCAGGACCGACAGGTCCATGTAGGCCCGGCCACGCGCCTTGAACCGCTCCGACAGGTGGCGGACCAGCGCCTCGCCGACGCCGGGGCGGGCGGTCTGGGGGTCGACCGCCAGGCACCACAACGACGATCCCGACTCGGGGTCGCCGAAGGCGTCGGTGTGGTCGATGCCGGTGACGGTGCCGACGATCTCGTTGCGGTCGGTGTCGACGGCCAGCAGGTAGACCACGCCGTTGTGTCGGTGGTTGGCCGACATGACGTCGGGGTCGGCGGTGACCATGCCGCAGGCGGCGTAGATCCGGTTGATCTCCTCGGCGTCGCCCGGCCGGTCCATCGGCCGCACGACGATGCCCTTCACCGGGTCCTTGCGGCTGCGGTAGCGATGCAGCCACAGGCGGTAGGTCAGCGACGGGTCGATGAACAGCTCCGCGGGGGCGCTGCCGACGAGCACCTGCGGGTCACGCAGGTACATGGCGATGTCGCGTTGCCCCGCACCCTCGTCGAGCAGGACGTCACGGATCGACCCGTGGTCGGCGAAGGTCTGGCCGAAGATCAGGCGCCCCCAGCCGAGGTCGACGGTGGACTGGGGACTCAGTCCCTCGGTCAGCCCCTCGACGGAGGGGTCGTGGTGACCTGTGGACAGCCGGTCACCACGGTTGACGCGTGGGTCGAAGCGCTTCGGGTTGCCAGGGTTGGCGGACGCCATGGGTCACACCCCGTGTGTCTGCAGCCACAGCTCGAGCAGCGCGAGCTGCCAGAGACGGTTGCCGCGCAGCGGTGTCAGGTCCTCGTTGGGGGCCTCGAGCAGTCGATCCAGGTAGGCGGGCGCGAAGAGGCCGCGCTGTCGGGCCGTGTCGCCGGTCACGGCCCCACGCACCATGTCCAGCACCTCGCCCTCCAGGTACTTCAGCGCCGGGACGGGGAAGTACCCCTTGGGCCGGTCGATGACCTCGCTGGGGATGACCTTGCGACCGGCTGCCTTGAGCAGCCCCTTGCCGCCGTCGGCGAGGTGCAGCTCCGGCGGGGCGGACGCGGCGAACTCCACGACCTCGTGGTCCAGGAACGGCACACGGGCCTCCAGGCCCCACGCCATCGTCATGGAGTCCACGCGCTTGACGGGGTCGTCGACCAGCATCACGTTGGCGTCCAGGCGCAGGCCCCGGTCAAGGGCGCTGTCGGCACCCGGGGCACCGAAGTGCTCGGCCACGAAGGCTCCGGAGGCGTCGTGGTCCAGCCGGTAGGCCGGCGAGAGGACGTCGGCCATGTGCTCGTGGGGACGGTCGAAGAACGCCGCACGGTAGGTGGCCAGCGCCTCCTCGGGCGTCACGTCGGCCAGCGGCGGATACCAGTGGTACCCGGCGAACAGCTCGTCGGCGCCCTGCCCGGACTGCACGACCTTGATGTTCTTGGCGACCTCCTGGCTGAGGAGGTAGAAGCCGACGCAGTCGTGGCTGACCATCGGCTCGTTCATCGCGGCGATGGTCGGCGGCAGCGCCTCGAGGGTCCGCAGGCCGGGCACGCGGATCTGGTGGTGGTCGGTGTCGAACTCGCGGGCGATGATGTCGGAGTACTCGAACTCGTCACCGGCCTCGCCACGTATGGCCCCGAAGCCCACGGAGAAGGTCGACAGCCCCTGCTGGCCCTGCTCGGCGAGCAGCCCGACGACGAGGGAGGAGTCGAGGCCGCCGGACAGCAGCACACCGACAGGCACGTCGGCGACGAGCCGGCGGGTGACCGCCCGGCGCATGACGTCGAGGGTCCCGTCGACCCAGTCGGCGTGCGTCCAGTCCGAGCGGTCCTCCCGGCGGGCCCACTCGGCCTTCCAGTAGGTGCGCTGGCTGGTCGTGCCGTCACCGGCGATGCGCATGACGGTGGCCGGGGGCAGCTTGCGGACACCGCGCAGGATCGTGCGCGGGGCAGGGACGACGGAGTGGAACGTCAGGTAGTGGTGGAGGGCGACCAGGTCGATCTCGGTGTCGATCCCGCCGCCGGCCAGCAGGGCCGGCAGGGTCGAGGCGAACCGCAGCCGACCGGCCCCCTCCGCGAGGTACAGGGGCTTGATGCCCAGGCGGTCGCGGGCCAGCACCGTCTCGCCGGTGCGCTCGTCGTGGATCGCGAAGGCGAACATGCCCTGCAGGCGGTCCAGCAACCCCTCGCCCCAGTGCATCCAGCCGACGAGGATGACCTCGGTGTCGCTGGTGGAGCGGAACTCCCAGCCGGCCTCGGCCAGCTCCTGCCGCAGCTCGGGGTAGTTGTAGATGCAGCCGTTGAAGACCAGCCCGTACCGGTCGCGACGCATCGGCTGCGCGCCGGCGTCGGACAGGTCGATGATCTTCAGCCGGCGGTGGCCGAGGGCGACGCGGCCGAGGATCTCCATCCCCTGCCCGTCGGGTCCTCGGTCGTCCATGGTCGCGGCCATCCTGGCCACGGCACGATCATCCGGATGGCGTCCGTCGAAGCGATGCTCGCCGGCGAAGCCGCACATGTGTGGTCACACCCTTGGGTGGGATAGAGGTCAAGGTCGGTTCGTCGCGGTCGCCCGACCCGCAGCCCGCAGGGGCGGCGGTGACATCGGCGGGCGGCCTCGATCTGGTCACGCATGGTTCCCAGGACTGGCCTCGGTCATACCTGTTCGGGCCGGCGAACGCCAGCCCGAACAGCTGCATCGTGGGTTCTAGACGGCCACCAGGTCGATGACGAAGACGAGCGTGTCGTTGGCCGCGATGGCGGGGGTGGGCGACTGGGCGCCGTAGCCCTTGTGCGGCGGGATGACCAGCATGCGACGGCCGCCGACCTTCATGCCGGGGATGCCCTCGGTCCAGCCGGCGATGACCTGGTTGAGGCCGAAGGAGATGGTGTCCCCCCGGTCCCAGGAGGCGTCGAACTGCGTGCCCCCGTGGGTCCACGACACGCCCACGTAGTGGACGGTCACGGTCGCGTTGGGGCCGGCCTCGGGGCCGTCGCCCTCGACCAGGTCGGTGACGACCAAGTCAGCGGGGGGCGGCGCGTCGGGGAGGGAGATGACGGGCTTGGCGCCCCGGTCACCGGTGACGGTGATGTCTGCTGCGGACATGGATGACTCCTGTGGATGCTTGGGGGTGTCGGCGGTCGGGGCCGGCTGGTCAGCCGGCGATCTCGACCATGTCGATGACGAAGACGAGCGTGTCGTTGGCCGCGATGGCCGGGCTCGGGGCAGAGGCACCGTAGGCCATGTCCGGCGGGATGATCAGCAGCCGGCGGCCGCCGACCTTCATGCCCGGGATGCCCTCGGTCCAGCCGGGGATGACGCCGGACAGCGGGAAGGTGGCGGGTTCGCCGCGGTCCCAGGAGGAGTCGAACTCCTCGCCGTCGTTGGTCCACGACACGCCGACGTAGTCGGTGGTGACGGCGGCGTCGAACGGCACGACCTCGCCGTCGCCCTCGACGATGTCGACCACGACGAGCTCGGCCGGCGGCTCACCGCCGGGCAGCGTGATCTCGGGCTTGCTGTCCAGGTCGCCCTCGACCTCGACGCCGCGGGCGTCGGTTGTGGGGGTGATGGGCTCCGGCGGCGGGACGACCTCGACGAGGTCGATGACGAACACGAGGGTGTCGTTGGCCGCGATGGCCGGGCTCGGGGCCGCCTCGCCGTAGGCCTGGTCCGGTGGGATGATCAGCAGCCGGCGGCCGCCGACCTTCATGCCGGGGATGCCCTCGGTCCAACCCTGGATCACGCCCGACAGCGGGAACGTCGCCGGTTCGCCACGGTCCCAGGAGGAGTCGAACTCCTCGCCGTCGTTGGTCCACGACACGCCGACGTAGTCGGTGGTGACGGTCGCGCCCTCGGGGACGACCTCGCCGTCGCCCTCGACGATGTCCACCACGACCAGCTCGGCCGGCGGCTCGCCGTCGGGCAGCGTGATCTCGGGCTTGCTGTCGAGGCCCTCGGAGACCTCGACACCGCGGGCGTCGGTCGACACCTCGACGGTGGAGGTGGCGTCGGCGTCATCCTCGGCCGCGGAGTCCTCGCTCGTCGTGTCGGTGGCCGTGTCGGTCGCGGCGGACTCCGAGGCGTCCTCGGTGGTGGCGTCCGTGCTGGCACCGCAGGCGGTGGCGAGCAGGGACAGGCAGGCGAGCAGCACGGCCAGCGTGCGCGTGGAGGGGCGTGAAATCATGGGCGGCGACGGTAGCAGCACGATCGGGGCCCACCGCTCGGCCCCCCGGACCGGTACGGCCGTCCGACCGGCGTATCCAGGCCAGGTCCTGTCGAGCCCGGTCCTATCGGGCCTGGTCGTCTCAGGCCTGGTCTTCGTCCTCGGCGATCCGCTGCTGGCCGAGCACCTCGTCGATGCGGGCGAGCAAGTCGTCGTCGGCGTCCCCACCGGCTGGTGCGGCGGTGTACCGCAGCGGCACGAGTCCCTCGGCGCGGGCGGCAACGCGTTCCTGGCGGTGCCGCGCTCGCAGGCGGAGCTCCCGGCGGTCGATCCGGATCTGCTCCATGCCTGCCCCCTTCCGGGCTGTCACGAGGTCGATTTTCCTTCACCTGTGATATCGGCACGCGGGCGGCCAACTCAAGGATTCGGTGTGGGTGCGATCAGTTGAACGTCGAGAAGTGTCCGATCGGTTTCGCCATGGTTTCCCCCACGAGGGTTTCGTCACACCTGCTCGTTAGGATGGCCACGATGACGACCGGGCTGGATGGCTGAGGGTGCCCGAGGGCGACACCATCTTCCGGGCCGCAGCGACGTTGCAGCGCGCCATGGCCGGCAAGGTCATCACCGGGGTCGACACGACGGTGCCGCAGGTCCGGCGACTGATGCCCGAACGGCTGGTCGGCCAGACCGTCGAACGGGTCGAGGCGCGGGGCAAGCACCTGCTGCACTGGTTCGCCCCGTCGGGTCTGGCGTTGCACACCCACATGCGGATGACCGGGTCGTGGCACACCTATCCACCCGGCGGCAAGTGGCGCAAGCCCGCCCACTTCGCGAAGCTCGTGCTTCGGACCGCCGACGTCGAGGCCGTGGCGTTCTCCGTCCCGGTCGTCGAGCTGCTGTCGGCGGCGCAGGTCGCCAGCCACCGGGCGATCGCCAACCTCGGCCCCGACCCGCTGCACGTCCCCGAGGGCGAGCAGCTGGACCTGCCGGAGTCCCGCAAGCGGCTGGACACGCTGGCCGACACCCCGATCGGCGTGGCCCTGCTCGACCAGCGGGTGCTGGCCGGGGTCGGCAACGTCTACAGGAACGAGGTCCTGTTCATCTGCCGGGTGGACCCGTGGACACCCGTGGCCGAGGTGCCGCCGGAGGTCCGGGATCGACTGCTGGCCGTGTCCGCCGCGCTGCTGCAGGCCAACATCGCCCACGGCGGGTCCGGTCGCATCACCACCCGTCCCCCCGCCCAGGTGGCACGGTTGACCGGCCGCCAAAGGGGATCGGAGTCGGTCTGGGTCTACGGCAAGGCGGGACGGCCGTGCCCCCGGTGCAGCACGCCGATCCGGTCGGCGTCGCTGGGTGATCACGCCCGGGTGACCTACTGGTGCCCCAGCTGCCAGGGGCCCGGTCCCCGTCGACGCTGAGCTGCCTACCGCCGGACCAGGCCCTTGGGGTGGTCGGTGAAGCCGGCCTCACGCAAGGAGGTGATCAGCGGCTGCTGGGCCGGGACCTCGCCGTCGACCTTGGTGATGCGCAGGTCGCGGACCCGGCCGGCCTCGACCAGGCCGGCGGCCGCAGCCGCGGCGGCGTCGAGCCGTGCCCGGTCGTCGGTGAAGGTCAGCACGGTGCGGCCGCCCTTGTCGAGGAACAGCACGAGGTGACCGTCGACCAGCACCACGTGGGCACCGGCGACCCGTCGAGCACGTCCCTTGCCCCCTTCGGAGGGTGTCGGCCAGGCGACCGCGGCGCCGTAGACGTTCGCCGGGTCGGTGGCGGCCAGCGCGATGACCTCGGGTTCGACATCGGGACGTTCGACGTCCTCGCGCATCGATCGCAGCCGGTCAACGGCGCCCGCCAGCGCGAACTGCGCCCCGCCCATGCCCTCCACGAAGTACCCGCGACGGGCACGGCCGGCCTCCTCCATGGCCTTCAGCACCGGGTAGATGCCGCTGAACGAACCCGGCGTCGCCACGTGTGCGGCGTCGATCACGTTGCCCTCTGCCACGACCGAGTCCCTGGTCACGACGCCGTAGCGGGCCAGCATCACGGCAGCCCTGGCGGCGATCCGTTCGGTGGCAGGCACACCCGGTCCGACGACGTCGGCCACGAGCGACCAGCGGCCGGCCGCCGATGGCGGCCCGGTTCGGCTGGCGACACGGCCGGGGCGCCTCGCCCGGCCCGAACGGCCACGGCGGAGCGGGCCGGCCCCGGTCAGGGCGCGCAGCGGCTGGAGGCTGTCGTTGGTGACGAGGCCCTGCCAGACCAGGTCCCACAGGGCCGCCAGCGCGTCGGCTTCGTCGCCCCCACCCGCGGCCCGGTACAGGTCCGGCCAGAAGGAGGCGCCGCGGCTGGTCAGGTGGTCGACGATCGCCTGCTGGGGCTCGTCGAGGCCGTCGGGGACCGCAGGCACGTCGATCAGCAGTGCGGCCTGGTCGCGCAGGTACAGCCCGACGCGGCCGTCGCTGGACCCGAGCGCGCCCAGCCCGGCCCAGACGATGTCGCCGGTCGCCGCGAGCTCGTCCAGCCACGCGGGGGTGTAGCCGCGGACCCTGGTGGACAGCACGTCGCGTTCGAGGATGGACGCAGGGATGGGCGCGCCCTGCAGCTGCTCGACGACCTCGAAGGTGCGGTCCACCCCCGGCGTGCGGGGTGACATCGCCGCGCCCTGCCAGGCCGGGACGAACCGGGCCAGCACCTCGGGGCCGACGGGTTCGACCTCGCGTCGCAGCGCCGCCAACGATCGGCGACGCAGCCGTCGAAGGACGCTGTTGTCGATCCACTCGCGGCCGGCTCCCGGCCGGGCACCACCGACGCCGTCGGGCCTGAAGTGGCCCGAGGTCAGGCGTTGCTGCTCGGCCAGCGCCGCGCAGGCCAGGTCGACGGCGTTGCGTGGCAGCCCGAGCCTGGCCGACACCTCGGCCGGCAGGAACGGGCCATGGGTGCGCGCGAACCGGGCGACGAGGTCCAGCAGCGGCTGCTCGACCGCCTGACCCAGCACCGCGGGCAGCCCGACGGGGACGGGCACGCCCAGCCCGTCGCGCATGCGGGCGGCGTCCTCGACGGCGACCCACCGGTCCTCCCCCGCCACCCGGGCGAGGTAGATCCGTCGTTCGCGCTCGAGCTCGGCCAGCCACTCATCTGCGGGGCCGTCGGTGCGTGCGACGACCTCGTCGGTGCGCAGGTCACCGACGACGCGCAGCAGGTCGGCGACGTCGTCGGCGGTTCGGGCGTGGCGCTCGGGCACCAAGCGCTGCAGCTCGAGCTCCAGCTCGGTCAGCGCGTCGGTGTCGATCAGGTCGCGCAGCTCGTCGGCGCCGAGCAGCTCGGCCAGCAGGTCGCGGTCGAGCGTCAGCGCCGAGGCCCGCCGTTCGGCCAGCGGGGCGTCGCCGTCGTACATGTAGCCGGCGACGTAGTCGAACAGCAGCGACGACGCGAAGGGCGAGGCGATCTCGGTGGCGACCTGGGAGACCCTGACCTTGCGGCTGTTGATGTCGCCGAGCAGGCCGCGCAGCGCCGGGACGTCGAAGACGTCGCGCAGGCACTCGCGATAGGCCTCCAGCACGATGGGGAAGGACCCGAACCGGCTGGCCACCCGCAGCAGGTCCTGTGCCCGCTGGCGTTGCTGCCACAGGGGGGTTCGGCCACCCGGCCGTCGCTTGGGCAGCAGCAGCGCCCGCGCCGCGCACTCGCGGAACCGGCTGGCGAACAACGTGGAGTTGGCCAGCTCGCCGACGACCAGGTCCTCGACCTCGTCGGCGGTGGGCAGCAGCACCTCGAGCAGGGTGCGGTCGTCGGTCCAGTCCGGGACCGGCTCGGGTGCCGGCGCCGCGTCGTCGTCGGCCCCGTCCGGGCCGAAGCCCCCGACACCGAAGTCGTCCAGCCCGTGGAGGCCGGGCAGGTCCCCCCAGCCGGCGTCGGGGAGCCGCAGGACGATCCCGTCGTCGGAGACCATCGTGGCGATCTCGATCCCGAACCGCTCGCGAGCACGTGCCTCGATCGCCAGCGCCCACGGGGCATGGACCCGTCCGCCGAAGCTCGAGAGGATGCAGACACGCCAGTCGCCGATCTCGTCGCGGAACCGCTCGACGACGATCTGCCGGTCCGACGGCAGGACCCCGGTGGCCTCGCGCTGGTCCTCGACGTAGGCGCTGAGGTTGGTCGCGGCCAGCTCGTCCAGGCCGTACCGCTCGCGCAGCGTGGCGATGGCGTCAGCCGGCGCGGACCTGGCGACCTCGCCGAGGAAGGCCCCGACGGCCCTGCCGACCTCAACCGGGCGGCTGGGCGTGTCCCCGTGCCAGAACGGCAGCCGGCCGGGTTCGCCGGGGGCCGGGGTGACCAGCACCTGGTCGCGGGTGATGTCCTCGATCCGCCAGGTCGATGCACCGAGCACGATCGTCTCGCCCGGGCGGGTCTCGTAGACCATCTCCTCGTCGAGCTCGCCCACCCGACGGCCCGGGCCCTCGCCGGCGAGGAACACCCCGTACAGGCCACGGTCGGGGATGGTGCCGCCGGAGGTCACGGCGATCCGCTGGGCCCCGCGACGTCCCGTGATGGAGTCGGCGACGCGGTCCCAGTTGAGCCGTGGGCGGAGCTCGGCGAACTCGTCGGAGGGGTAGCGGCCCGCCAGCATGTCCAGCACCCCGTCGAGCTGCGACCGGGACAGGTCGGCGAACGGCGCGGCACCCCGCAGCACGGCGAACAGATCGTCGACCTGCCAGGTGTCCATCGACACCATGGCGACGACCTGCTGGGCCAGGACGTCCAGCGGATTGCGCGGGTAGGACGTCGTCTCGATCTCGCCGTCGAGCATCCGTCGCGTGACCACGGCCGCCTCGACCAGGTCGCCCCGGTACTTGGGGAAGATCTTGCCGACCGAGGGGGCCCCGACCTGGTGTCCGGCACGGCCGATCCGCTGCAGGCCGCTGGCGACGCTGCCGGGCGACTCGACCTGGATGACCAGGTCCACCGCCCCCATGTCGATGCCGAGCTCGAGGGACGAGGTGGCGACGACGCACGGCAGGCGGCCGGCCTTGAGGTCCTCCTCGATCAGCATCCGTTGCTCGCGGGCGACCGAGCCGTGGTGGGCGCGGGCGATGATCGGCGGGGCACCGGGGGGGTCGGCGCCGTCCTCGGTCGACTGCTCGGCCAACCACCGTTCGGCCGCCAGGTCGTTCAGCCGGGCGCACAGCCGCTCGCTGAGGCGCCGGGAGTTGGTGAACACGATCGTGGACCGGTGGGCCATGACCAGGTCGAGCACCAGGGGATGCACGGCCGGCCAGATCGACCGGCGTGCGTCCATCGACGGGGTCTCCGACATGTAGCCGGTCGACCCGGCCGACGCGGGTCCCTCGGGCGTGGACGGGATCGTCTCGCCCAGCCGCGCCATGTCCTCGACCGGGACGACGACCTCGATGTCGAGCACCTTGTCGCTGGCGACCTCGACGATCCGGACCGGTCGGGGCTGCCAGCCGTCGGCGCCGACCGTGCCGCCGCCGAGGAACGTGGCGACCTCCGTCAGGGGTCGCTGGGTTGCCGACAGGCCGATGCGCTGCAGCGGGCGGTCGGCGCCGGCCTCGGCCCGCAGCGCCTCGAGACGTTCCATCGAGGCGGCCATGTGGGCGCCACGCTTGGATCCGGCGACCGCGTGGACCTCGTCGATGATGACGGTGTCGACGCCGGCGAGGGTCGTCCGCGCCCGCGACGTCAGGTAGAGGAACAACGACTCGGGCGTGGTGATCAGGATGTCGGGGGGGTCCGACACCAACCGGCGGCGTTCCTTGGGGTCGGTGTCACCGGAGCGCAGCCCGACGGTGACGGGGTTCAGCTGCACGCCGAGCCGGGCGGCAGCCTGCTGGATGCCGACCAGCGGTGCCCGGAGGTTGCGGTCGACGTCGTAGGCCAGGGCCTTCAGCGGGGAGATGTAGAGCACCCGGGTGTGATCGGCAGGTGGTTCGGTGGTCAACCGGTCGATCGCGGCAAGGAAGGCCGCGAGGGTCTTGCCCGACCCGGTGGGGGCGCTGACCAGGACGCTGTCCCCCTCCACCGCGTGGCTCCATGCCCCGACCTGGGCGCGGGTGGGCGCGGGGAACGCCGCCCGGAACCACTCCCGCGTGGCCGGTCCGAACCGTTCCAGCACCTCGTCCATCCCGCAGGATCCTAGGTGCCCCCTGTGACATCGGGTGCCCCACGGTCGCGTCGAAGGCACTTTCGGTGTCGGGCCATGCGTGGATCCGCAGGACGTGGGTAGCCTGCCATTCACCCATGATCAGCCTGACCGTTCCCGCAGAGCCCAGTGCCCTGGCCGTCATCCGTGCCACCGCTGGGTCAATCGCCGCCCGTGCGTCACTGACGCTCGACCAGATCGACGACGTCCGCATGGCCGTGGAGGAGGCGGGCGTGGTGCTGCTGGCGGCTGGTGTACCGATCACGATGACGGCGGACCCCACGTCCTCGCCGTTTCGCATCGAGGTGTCGGTGCAGTCGGCGGACGGCGTGGAGATGGGCCGGGACACCCTTGCCTGGGTGATCCTCCAGGGCATGACCGACCACGTCGACCTGCAGCAGTCCACCGGCCAGACCACCGTCGTGATGCAGTTCCAGCAGGTGGCGACCGCCCGGTGAGCAGCGACGCCACCCGCGGTTACGACCGCGACGACACGCGTGAGCTGTTCCGACTGCTCCGCGAGACCGGCGACGAGCAGTACCGGGAACGGCTCTCCGAGCTGCACCTGCCGTTGGTGCGGTACCTCGCCAAGCGCTTCGCCGACCGCGGCGAGCCGTTGGAGGACCTCGTCCAGGTCGGCTCCGTCGGGCTGATGAAGGCCATCGACCGCTTCGACCTGGAGCGAGAGGTCAAGTTCTCCACCTACGCCACCCCGACGATCGTCGGCGAGATCAAGCGGTACTTCCGCGACTCCGGCTGGTCGGTTCGGGTGCCGCGCCGGCTGCAGGAGCTGTCGCTTCGCCTCGGCAAGGCCACGGCTCGGCTGCGCCAAGAGCTCGGTCGTGCCCCGACGGTCGCCGAGCTGGCCGCCGAGCTCGGCGTCACCGAGGACGAGGCCATCGAGGCCTACGACGCCTCCCTCGCCTACTCCACCGGCTCGCTGGACGCCAAGGTCGGCACCAGCGAGGACGGCGCCACCCTCGGCGAGATGCTGGGCGACGAGGACGCACGCCTGGACCAGATGGAGTACTTCGCCTCCATCGCCCCGGCGGTGGCTGACCTCGACGAACGCGAGCAGCGGATCCTGTACCTGCGCTTCTTCCAGGCGATGACCCAGTCCCAGATCGCCGAGGAGCTCGGCATCAGCCAGATGCACGTGTCGCGACAGCTGACGCGCACGTTGCGGTTCCTCCGGGCGCGCCAGGACGACCCGGACGCAACCTTCTGACCCCGACGGGGGCAGCAGCCCTCGACGTTGACGATCGGGCCGGTGGTGTTCAGCCGGTCCGGTCGACCCGACCGGCGACAGCGGTCTCGACCGCCGCAGCAGGTGTGATCTCGGCGCCCTCGGGCGCCGGTGGCCGCATCGCCTCGGGCAGCGGGGTGTCGGCCAGCCGGTGGCCGATCCGCAGGGCAGGCTCGATCAGCAGCGGGACGCCGAGGGTGACCGCGAAGGTGCCGATGCCGAACTGGCCACCCAGCATGATGCCGAGCACCACCACGAGGGCGTCGACGCCGAACCGGACCCACGAGGGACGCAGCCGGTACTTGCGGTAGACCCCCACGAACAACGAATCCTGCGCGGACGCGCCGAGGTCGGAGGCCAGGTAGAAGGCGACGCCGAAGGCGAGCAGGACCATGCCGACCCCGAGCTGGATCGACTGGCCGAGGATCGTGCCGGGCACCGGGACGACGTCGATGGCAGCGGTGATGCCGATGCCGCCGAACGCCAGCAGGACCGTGGCGATCCACGGTCGTTCACCCAGCCAGACCCAGGCGAGCACGATCGCCAGCGCGGCCTCGCCGAGGATCACCAGGTCGAGTCCCGCACCGGTCACCCGGGCGAGTCCCGTCTCCAGGACCTGCCACGACCCCACGCCGAGGTTGGCGTTGATCGACGTGGCGATCCCCACCAGCAGCAGCGCGACGCCGACGCCGAAGACGGCCCAGCGGCGAGGGGTGCCGAGGCCCGGTGTCGGCGTGCGCAACGTGGTCACCGCGCCACGGTAGACGTCCGGTCCGGTGCCACATCCCCGGCCACCGATGACCGTCCGGCCACCCGGTGGCTATGGTTCGCGCATGAGCCGCCGCCGCATGCTCCTCCTCGTCCTGCTCCTCGTCGTCGTGGCCCTCGGGGGCGCCGTCGCATGGGCCCGCCCGCTGCTGCTGACCGGCACCGGGTACGCCTCGCACAACGCCTGCGCCGTCCAGCTGGTCGCCGGCCGCGACGCCGATGCGCCCGCCGCCGACCTGCCGCCCAACCCGCTGGTCCCCGTGATGTCGACGAGCGTGGACGCCTCGGAGGGGACGGCGACCGCGGGGGTGTTCGGACTGTTCCGGCAGACGGCCCACCACATCGACGGCCTGGGTTGCACGCTGGCCGAGGATCGTCCCGACCTGCCGAGCCCACCAGCCGTGACGACCGACGCCGACGGCGAGTGGCCGGACGGCGACCGGGTCGACGCCCCACCGGCAGCGGTCGACACCGGCTTGCTGGCGCAGGCCATCGACGACGCCTTCGCCGAGGACGACCCGGAGGACCGGGCCGTCGGGACCCGTGCCGTCGTGGTCGTCCACGACGGGCGGATCGTGGCCGAGCGGTACGCCGACGGGTTCGACGCCGACACCCGACAGCTCGGCTGGTCCATGGCCAAGTCGGTGACCAACGCCATGGTCGGCCGGCTGGTCGCCGAGGGCGAGCTCGACGTCGAGGAGGACCACCTGCACGAGGACTGGACCGACGGCCGTGCCGACATCACCCTCGACGACCTGCTGCGCATGTCCAGCGGACTGGAGTGGGACGAGGCCTACTCGTTGGGCAGCGTCATCACCGAGATGTTGTACCTGCGCGAGGACATGGGCGGCTTCGCGGCCGCACAGCCCCTGGTCCACGACCCGGGCAGCCACCAGCAGTACTCCAGCGGCACCACCAACATCGTCTGCGACCTGCTGCAGGACCGGACGGGCATGGGCGTCGAGCTGGCCCACGAACTGGTGTTCCAGCCCCTCGGCATGGCGTCGGCCGTGCTGGAACCCGACGCCGACGGCGGGCTGGTCTGCTCCTCCTACCTGTGGGCGACGCCGCGCGACTGGGCACGGTTCGGCCTGTGGTTCGCCCGCGGTGGCGAGTGGGACGGGGTGCAGCTGCTGCCGGAGGACTGGGTCGAGTACTCCAGCCGAACCGAACCCCGGGAAGGCGAACAGGAGGGTCACGCCGCCCACTGGTGGGCCAACCGGATGCCCGACGGCACCCTGCAGCATGCCGACCTCCCGTCGGACACGTTCTGGGCATCGGGCCACGACGGCCAGAAGGTCTTCGTCGTGCCGTCCGCCGACCTCGTCGTGGTCCGCATGGGCTTCACGCCGGAGATCACCGGTGACGAGCTCGGCCTCGACCAGCTCGTCGCCGCTGCCCTGCGTTCGGTCGGCGAGGACAGCTGAGCCGACGCGGTTCTAGGCTCCGCGGCATGACCCGCTCCCGTCGTCCGTCGCTGCACCTCTCCACCTTCTCCATCGTCGGCGCCGACCCGGACGCGGGCGACGTCGGGGTGGCGGTGCAGTCCAAGTTCCTCGCGGTGGGGGCGATCGTGCCGTGGGCACGTGGAGGCGTCGGCGCGGCGGCGGTCCAGGCGTTCCCGGACGTGACCGTGGGGCCCCGGGCGCTCGATCGGCTGGCAGCGGGCGAGGACCCCGACGCCGTGCTCGACGCGCTGGTTCGCGCCGACCCGATGGCGTCCCAGCGGCAAACCGGCCTCGTGGCGGCTGACGGGCGTGCCGCCTCGCACACCGGAGAGGACTGCTTCGACCACCGGGGATCCCTCGTCGGACCGGGCTACGCCGTGCAGGGCAACGTGCTGGCCGGCCCCGAGGTGCTGGCGGCCATGGCGACGACGTTCCTCGACCACACCGGTCCGCTGGCCCATCGGCTGCTGGCCGCGCTGCAGGCCGGTCAGGACGCGGGCGGCGAGAAGCGCGGGATGGAGTCGTCGGCGCTGGTCGTCGCCAGGCCCGGCGGCGGGTACGGCGGCAACCACGACCGGCTGGTCGACCTCCGGGTCGACCACGACGAGGACCCGATCAGCCGACTGGCCGAGCTGCTGGAGGTCAGGGACTTCCACTTCGACCGGACCCCGCCCTCGGCGTGGTTCCCGCTGGAGGGGGAGGTCCGCGGCGAGGTCGCCGCGCTCCTGCGCCGTGGTGGCTGGCTGGACGACCACACCGCCCTGCCGGCGGCGCTGATGGACTTCATGGGCTGGGAGAACCTGGAGGAGCGCTGGGCCGACGACGACCACGTCGACCCCGTCGTGCTGGCACACCTCCGTGGCGTGCACGGCTGAGCCCCCGGGGGGCGACGGTCAGGCCGCCCGGTCCTGGCGACCCCGGGTCACGGCCTCGCTGAACGACGCGCGGGCGTCGAGCTCGATCACGTCGGCCGGCATGGCGATCCCGGCCTCGTTGAGGGCGTTGGTCAGCGCCACGACGACGCGGTCCTGCACCGTCCGGATGTCTGCCTGACGCGAGGAGGTCCAGTACCGGACGTCGAAGTCGATCGTGGACGTGCCGAGCTGGGTGTACAGGGTCTGCGGCGCCGGGTCGGACTCGACGCCCTCCACCCCCTCGACGGCCTCCAGGGCGACCTGCCTGGCCCGCTCGAGGTCGGCGTCGTAGTCGACCCCGACCGCGATGACCGACCGCTTGACGTCGTAGGCGGTCTGGACCCGTACCGAGGAGGAGTAGACGTCGGAGTTGGGGATCAGGATGCGCTGCCCGTCGTAGGTCTTCAGGCGTGTCTCGCGGATGGTGATCGCCTCGACCGTGCCGGTGTGCCCGGCCACCTCTATCTGGTCGCCGATCTCGAACGGCTGTCGGAACAGCAGCAGCAGTCCGGCGAGGGTGTTCTGGAGGATGTCCTTGAACGCGAACCCGATCGCGACCGAGGAGATGCCCAGGCCCCCGATCACGGCCGCGAGGTCGACGCTCGGCACGGCGATGACCAGCGCGACCAGCACCCCGAGGAACACCACGCCTCCTCGGGCGAGACGGGACATGACGTCCAGGAAGGAGTCGGAACGGTCCGTGGTCGAGGAAAGCGCCTTGCGGACGAGCGTCGCGACGAGCCGTCCGAGCAGCACGAACACGACCAGGACGACGATCGCGAGCAGGATCTGCGGGACCTGCTCGGCGATCGACGCCAGCGCATCCTCCGTACCCTCGGCGATCCGGGCCGATGGGTCGACGTCGACCACGGCGTCGGGGGTGGGCGAGGCGGTCTGGGCGAGGATCGTGCGCATGGCCCGTCACCTACCCTGCGCCCCGGCGACCCAACCGCCGAAGGTGGTTCATCACCGTCGGACGACACGACCTCGGGGAGGGGGACTCCCCGAGGCCGTGGTGCATCACGCGGTCGATGTCACTCGTTCAGGGCGGCCTCGGCGGCGTCGCAGGCGGCGCTCGTCGTGGTCGTTCCACAGACGAGCGACGTGCCGCCACCCCGGAGGTAGTCGACGGTCGGGGCCGGCAGCGTCTCGCCCTGGCCCAGCACGATCGGGGCGAGGCTGCGGCTCGCTCGCAGCGCCGCGGGGAAGGCATCGGCCCATGCATCCGGGTCGGCACCGTCCACGAGGATGGTCTCGTCGGCGTCCGCGGCGGTGGGTGCCCCGCGTTCGGCCGCGATGGCGACCGCGGTCGCGTAGCGGGTGTCACCGGCCAGGCGCTCGACGGTGATCCCCAGCGCCCCGAGGTCGGTCACGACCTGCTCGTCGACGGCAGCAGTCCCACCGACCACGAGCACCTCGGTGACTCCAGCGTCGGTGAGGTAGCCGGCTGTCGCCGTCGACAGGGCGCCGGACTCCGTCAGCAACAGCGGGATGCCGAGGTCAGCAGCCAGCGCCCCGGCAGCCAGGGAGTCGGCGAACGCCTGTGTCGTGTCCGCATCACCTGCCGGGTAGCCGCGGACGAGCACGGCCCGGTCCGCTGTGGGGGCGATGTCACCGGCGATCTCGACCGCCGTCTCGATGCGGCTGGCGCCGCCGAGGCGCTCGACGGCGTAGCCGAGGTCAGCCAGGTCGGTGTCGACCTGCTCGGAGAGTGCTGAGGTGCCACCGAGCAGCACGACACGGTTGGCACCGAGCCGCTCCAGCTCGTCGGCGACGCGGGGGTCGAGGCCGTCACCTCCGGTCAGCAGCAGCGGTGCGTCCAGCAGCCCCTGCGCCCCGCCGGAGGCCAAGGAGTCGGCGAACAGGTCGTCACGGCCGACGAGGACCGTCTGGCCCCCGCCGTCCTGGGCGAAGGCGGCCCCGGTGCTCGTCGCCGTGGAGAGGGAGGGACTGCTGCCGTCGAGGGCGGCGAACGCCGGTCCGGTCGAGGTCAACCCGGACCAGGCGATGGATCGGTCGACGTTGTCGCCCGCGGAGTCCACGACGAGCACGTCGACGCCGCTCGGCGGCTCGGCCACGTCGATCGTCACGGTCGCCACGTTGCTTCGCCGCGCGCTCGCCAGGACCGTGTAGGTGAAGGTGTCGGTGCCTGCGAAGTCGGCGTCCGGGGTGTAGGTGAACGCACCGGAGGGATCGAGCTCGACGGTCCCGTTGGACGGGCCGTCCTCGAGGTCAGCGGTGAGCTCACCGAGGTTGTTGGCCAGGTCGTTGGCCAGCACCCCATCGGCGGGGACATCCAGCACCACACCGGCCGTGGTCTCGTAGGCGTCGTCGACCGCGGTCGGCCTGGTGACCGACGGCGTGCCGATGCGAACGGTGTTGTCCACGCTCGTCGAGGCCGGCGTCAGCTCGCCGCCGGGGGCGGTTGCGGCACCGGCCGGCACGGAGACGGTGATGACGCCCGTCCCGGTCGCACCGTCGACCAGCACCTCGTAGCTGCTGCCCATGCCGTTCACGGTCGCCGACAGCATGCCGGGCACGGTGCTGCCGGTGAAGTCGATGTCAGTGGCGTCGAAGCCGGTGACCGGTTCGCTGAACTCCACGTCGAAGGCGACCGGCAGCCGGTCGGTGGGGTCGGGCTGCGCCGCGCCCTGCTCGACGGTGACGGCGAGGGCCGGTCGGGGTGAGGCGTCACCGTTGACCTCGAGCACCATGTGCATGTTCGGGAACCCGAGGTCGCCGGTGGGGGTCGGCGTGGTCACGCCGCAATCGGGCGCGAGCAGGTAGCCGGGCGCCGTCTGGCCATCGCTGTTGGAACCGATGAAGAAGGTGTTGCCGGCACCCTGCCCGTTGGGGGTGAAGACCTCGACGACGAGGTTGGAGTAGTCGGGCACGGCCACCGGGGTGTTCAGCGCCACGTCCAGGAGCGTGAGGCTTTGGTTGCCGACGGCGATGGGGCTGTCGACCAGCAGGGTGAGCCCGTCGATGCCCGGTGTGTCGTTCTGCGTGCTGAACAGCCGTACGACAGCAGGCTGGGTCCCGGAGCCAGAGGACGCCGTTTCCACACCGATCGTCAGGCTGGTCACGTCCATGCCGCGGAGCCCGAGGGCGGGCAGGTCGAACAGCCGGAAGTAGCTGTTGTCCGTGTGCGCGCCGCTGTTGCAGGACACCGAGTTGAACTGGACGATGTTCTGCGTCGCGGTCTGTGACAACGTGGTCGGAACCGCTTGCGCAGGCAGCATTCCCGCCCACAGGACCGACCAGATGACGACCGTGGCCATGGACGACGTACGGATTCTGCGCATGTTGCCTCCCTCGGGTACCCCAACGTCTGCTCGTCGGTGAGAGTGCAACCTACGCACTCGTCCGCTCGTGCACTGCCCAGCCCGCGTTCAGGCAACACGCGTTCCTGAACGTGCGTCACCACCTGACCGGCCGATGACCCGTTCGGTGGCCGACGGAACCCATCCGTCGCCGGGACAGGCCCGCTGCAGGCTGATGCGGTCGAAGGCGCCGTCGACCGGCACAGCGACGTTCCCGTCGGGGTGGTCGAAGGCGTAGGCGCCGCTGAAGGGTGCATGCCGGACGATCCGATCCCAGCAGGACGGGCACGGCAACATGCAGCGGACGACCACGACTCGGCCGGAACGGATGCGCAGCGTCCAGCGGTCCGACGGATGGACCCCGACGACGGTGACGGTGCCGCGAAACCGCGACGTCCCGGCCTCCACGGGTGCGTCCGCGAGGTGGTCGAGCAGGTACGCCGCCCATTCGGCGATGGGCTCGTCCCGGGCGAGCACATCGACCACCCGAAGCGCGCGACCGTCGGCGGTCGGTTCCCACGGCACGACGTCCCCCGGACGATGCGCTCGGCCCGCCGGGTGGACCGACATGGCACGCAGGCGTTCGTGCTCCGCCCGGGTCAGTCGCGGAGACACGGCCAGCACGCCGGTGTGCAGGGGATGGTCCGTCACGGGCACGACACCGCCTCCGTCAGCCGACCGATGTCAGCCGGTCCAGGCCGACGAGTCGTCGTGCCAGCCGAGCGGGCGGGCGTCCGGGATCCGGGACAGGTCGATCCACCAGTCGTGGAGGAAGTCCGGCGACCACGGCCAGGTGATGCTGCGCTGTCGCTCCACGGGCGGCCAGCCGAAGGTGATGCAGCGCGCGTCGTGCCGAGCCGGCAGCTCGGGGACCCGGCCGTCGAGCATGTTGCCCTCCGCCACGGGATGCAGGAAGCGATAGGCGTTGCTCGGCCGCACGGTGAGCAACGTCCCGGCCCAGCAGGACGGACACGGCATCGAGAACCGGTCGACGACCACACCGTCCTCGTCGGCCATCAGCGTCCACCGGTCGGTGCTGATCTCACCGGTGACGGTTGCCTCTCCCAGGACCCGATGGTCGTAGGTGAAGCCCGCGAAGGTGCGGCCCACGAGGGCCGGCCCCTCCTCTCCCAGCAAGTGGGTCCGGAGGAACACGACCCACTCGGCGATCGGCTCCTTGGTGCCGAACTCGACATCCATCGACAGGGTGGCCCCGTCGTCGTCGATCGTCCACGGCAGCGACGACCCCGGCCACCGGCCGCGCGACGGCGTCCCGCGGCCGAGGCGGCGCAGGTAGGCCCGCTCGCGGGGGTTCAGCGGCGGGTCGACGGTCAGGGTGTCATCGGTGGTGCAGGCGTATCCCATGGCCGGATGATCCGACGCCAGGACGGCGCGGCGTCGAGAAACTGGTCCGGCCTCGTGGACAACTCCCGGTCCCGACTCGGGCAGGGCGCCTCAGGCGGCGGGCAGGTACGGCTCCCACGCGCCGCGGCCGAGGCGGGCCAGCTGGCGCGACAGCACGACCAGCCGGCTCGGGGCAACCGGCCGGACGCGCAGGGTGGACCAGTCGGGCATCGCGCTGCCCTTGTCGTTGTTGCACGACAGGCACGACGTGACCACGTTGGCCCACTCGTGCCGGCCGCCCCTGGACCTGGGCACGATGTGGTCGACGGTGTCACCCGGCATGCCGCACCAGCCGCACGACCACCGGTCACGGGCCAGCAGCGCGGACTTGGTGACCCGGGTGTGCACCCCCGCCGGTGACGGAACCCAGCCGACACGCACGATCACGGTCGGGGCCGGCAACGTGACCGATGGGCTGCGGATCACGCCCTCGCTGGCCAGCGTCTCGGCCCGCTGGGTCATCACCAGCGAGACGGCGCGGGACAGGGGAATGGCACCGAGGGGCAGGCCTGCACCGTTCAGGACCAGCGTTGGCCTCGTGGGCTTCACGGGGATCATCCGGTCCTGCACTGCGCTACCTCCCGAGGGGTCCTGGTGGCGACATCCGGGCGCCGCTGGGCCCGTGGAGCAGCATCATCTCCTCGAACACGTCCGTGTCGGCGGCCACGACGACACCGCGACCGCGGTCCCTGCGGACCGCCCCTGGCGCCTCGGCCGTGGTCACGTGCGTCACGTGTCCAGTGTTGCGCGTCCGGCGGTGTCGTGGGGCGGAACTTCGGCTGATCGTCCCGCGAACGGGTGTCAGGCGGTGGGCTGCTCGCCTCGGTACAGGTTCACCGCGGATGCCGCGCCGCCCGGGAGCGGGTTGGTCAGCGCCGCCGTCACGGCCGCGAGGATGTTGGCCCGGCTGGTCTCGACCTGTCGCCGTGCGGTTTCCCGCGCCAGCGCGGCGTCGCGCTTCTCCAGGGCCTCGAGCAGGTCGGCATGGTCGCTGTCGTGCACCTGCACGTCGGCGGTGAGGTCCAGGCCGAGGAAGAACAGCCGCTCCCCCTCCTCGAGCAGGTTCTCCAGCATCGCTGCCAAGCGGGCGCTGCCCGACGCGGCGGCCAGCAGGACGTGGAAGTCGCTGGCCTGCTGCACCAGTGCGGCGTAGTCGGCGTCGTGGCTGTGCACCGACAGCTCGCGCAGCTGCGCGAGCTGTGCCTCGGTGGCGTTGCGTGCGGCCAGCTCCGCCGCGGCCGGCTCCAGCAACACGCGCAGGTGGAACATCTCCTGGACGTCGGCCAGCGTGACCTCGGTCACGAGGTACCCCTGCCGCGGCCGCACCTTCACGAAGCCCTCGTGGGACAGCATTCCGAGCGCCTCGCGGACGGGCGTCTTGCTCATGCCGAGCGCCTCGGCCAGCGCGCCCTCGAACAGGGTCGCACCGGGCGGGATCGCACAGGTGAGGATCTGCCCCTTCAGGTGGCGGTACGCCCGCACCGTGGCGCTCTGCGCCGACGATGCGGACGGTTCGTGTGACGTTCCGCGATATCCGGACACAACAACCTCGTAACCTCTGATATATCTACGTCTGCTATCTCATATATCTACGTACATATCTGTACCCGTCCGAAACTCTCGAGGCTATCCCGTGGACCTTCCGAACGACCGACCGAGCAGCGGCGCCAAGCATGCCCCACACGAGGGACACGACCGAGGCCATGGCGCCGAGGACCACGCGCCGCACGCCGAGGACCACCACGAGGCCCATGACCACGGGCACGACCACGAGCACGACCACGGACACGACCACGGACACGACCACGACCACGAGCACCGGTCTGGTCTCCGCGGGATGATCGACGAGCTCTTCCGACCGCACAGCCACGACGCGGCCGACTCCTTCGACTCGGCGCTGGAGACCTCCGCGCAGGGCATCCGCGCGGTCAAGATCAGCTTGGCCGCGCTGATGGTCACGGCGGTCCTGCAGGTCCTCGTCGTGCTCGTGACGGGCTCGGTGGCGCTGCTGGCCGACACCATCCACAACTTCTCCGACGCCCTGACGTCGATCCCGCTGTGGATCGCCTTCGTCATCGGCCGCCGTGTCGCCACCCGGTCCTACACCTTCGGCTACCGCCGCGCCGAGGACCTCGCCGGCCTGTTCATCGTGGCGATGATCGCCCTGTCCGCCGTGATCGCCGGCTACGAGTCCATCCGCCGGATCGTCGACCCGGTCGAGGTCGAGAACCTCGGCCTGCTCGTCGCCGCCGGCATCATCGGCTTCCTCGGCAACGAGGCCGTCGCGGTGTACCGGATACGCATCGGCGAGCGCATCGGCTCGGCCGCCCTGGTCGCCGACGGCCACCACGCCCGCACCGACGGGCTGACGTCCCTCGCCGTCGTGCTCGGCGCGATCGGCGTCTACTTCGGCTTCCCGATGGCCGACCCGATCATCGGCCTGCTCATCACCGTGGCGATCCTCTTCGTGCTCCGCGACGCCATGCGCCAGGTGTTCCGGCGCCTCATGGACGGCGTCGACGAGTCGACCACACTGCGAGTGGAGTCCATCGCCGCAGCCGTCCCCGGCGTGCTCGCGACCGACAGCGTCCGTGTCCGTTGGGTGGGGCACCGGCTGGACGCCAGCCTGCACGTCGTGGTCGACGCGTCGTTGACCGTCGCCGAGGGCCACGCAGTCGCCGAGGACGTGCGCCACGAGCTCTTCCACGGTGTCGACAAGCTCGACGAGGTGGTCGTGCACGTCGACCCCGACGGGGATCACGAACATCACGAAACGACGCGCCACCACCTCGAGCGGCTTGGCATGCTCCCGCGGACCGACGCCTAGCGTCACGCCCCGGAAACCCGCTGTCACCCATGATCCACGCCGCATGCCACTGACGACACCGACCACCGCCACCACCGGTTCGCCCGACGCCAGGGGTCCCCTCCTGCACGTGGAGGACCTGCGCGTCAGCTTCCGCACCCCCCGGGGCCGCGTCCTCGCGGTGGATGCCGTCGACCTGCACGTCGACCCCGGTGAGGTCCTCGCCGTCGTCGGCGAGTCCGGGTCGGGCAAGAGCGTCTCGATGCTGGCCACGATGGGGCTGCTGCCCGGGACCGCGACCGTCTCGGGCACCATCGCGCTGGACGGCACGGACCTGCTGCAGTGCTCGGCCCGTCACATACGTCAGGTTCGGGGGCGCGACATCGCCATGGTCTTCCAGGACCCGATGTCGTCGCTCAACCCGGTGCACACCGTCGGGCAGCAGGTCGAGGAGATGCTCCTGCTCCACACCGGACTGGATCGTCGCGCCCGCCGTGCCCGGGCGATCGAGCTGCTGGACCGGGTCGGCATTCCCGCCGCGGCCGACCGGGTGGACAGCTACCCCCACGAGTTCTCCGGCGGGATGCGCCAGCGCGCCATGATCGCGATCGCCCTGGCGTGTGACCCCAAGCTGCTGATCGCCGACGAGCCGACCACCGCCCTCGACGTGACCGTGCAGAGCCAGATCATCGAGCTGGTCAGGACGCTGCAGGCCGACACGGGCATGTCGGTGGTGTGGATCACCCACGACCTCGGCGTGGTCGCCGAGCTGGCCGACCGGGTCGCGGTGATGTACGCCGGTCGGGTCGTGGAGTGCGGGCCGGCGGACCGCATCTACAACGCCACCCAGCACCCCTACACCTCCGGGTTGCTGCGGTCGATCCCTCGGCTGAACCGTCCGGTCGAGGACGTCCTGCCGGAGATCCCCGGGAGCCCCCCGACTCGCTCGGACCCCTCGGCGAGCTGCGCGTTCGCCCCCCGCTGCCCCGCGGCGACCAGCGAGTGCCACGACACGCTCCCCGTCCTGGAACACCACGGGGAGGCGACCCACCTGTCGGCCTGTCTGCACACCGGATGCGTGGACGACGGGCTGGCGTGGCAGCCCGACCGTCCCGTCGCGGACGGTGCCGTCGACACGGCGGCCGCCGCCACGGACGCGATCGTGGAGATGGACGGTGTGGCGGTGCACTTCCCCGTGCGTCGCGGGTTGCTGGGCCGGCACCGCAGCGTCGTGCGTGCCGTGGACGGCGTGGACCTACGAGTGCATCGCGGTCGGACGCTCGGCATCGTCGGCGAGAGCGGCTGCGGCAAGACCACCCTGGGCCGGACCGTCGTGGGGCTGATCGACCCGACCGACGGCGAGGTCCGCATCGACGGCACGCCCCTGTCGACCCGGCCCGGCCGTCACCGTCGCCGGGTGCAGATGGTCTTCCAGGACCCGTTCTCGTCGATGAACCCCGGCATGCGGGTGCGCGACATCGTCGCCGAGCCCATCCGGATCCACCGGTTGCACCCCGAGTCCGAGATCGACGAGGTGGTCGGCAACCTGCTCGAGCGGGTCGGGATCCGGGCGGCGACGATGGACCGGCACCCCCACGAGTTCTCCGGCGGACAGCGGCAGCGCATCGCCATCGCCCGGGCGCTGGCCGCCCAGCCCGAGGTCATCGTCTGCGACGAGGCGGTGTCCAGCCTCGACGTGTCGGTCCAGGCCCAGATCGTCAACCTGCTCCGCGAGCTGCAGGTGGAGGAGGGGCTGGCGTTCGTGTTCGTCGCCCACGACCTCGCGGTGGTCCGGCAGATCTCCCACGAGGTCGCGGTGATGTACCTCGGGCAGGTCGTCGAGCAGGGACCTCGCGACGTCCTGTACGCCGACCCCCTGCACCCCTACACCCGGGCCCTGCTCGACGCCGTGCCGACGCCCGAACCCGGCGCGGACGACGACCGCGTGCCCCTGCAGGGCGACCTGCCGAGCCCCAGCGCCCCGCCCGCGGGCTGTCGCTTCCACACCCGCTGTCCGCTTGCGGTCCCCGGTGTCTGCGACACCGAGGTCCCTGCCCTTCGCACAGCCGGACCGGACAGGCGGGTCGCCTGCCACCTGGTCGAGGTCGACGCCGACGGGGCCCGCCTCGTCGCCGACCGCCGGACCCCAACCGTCGAGCCGCCCCAGGACGTCCGAACCCGATGAGAGGAACCCAACCATGACGACCGTCTACAACCGGTGGGCAGCGCTGCTGCTCCTGCTGGTCCTCGTGCTCGCCGCGTGCTCGTCCACCGACGACACCACCGACTCCGCCGACGACGGAGGGGGGGAGGACGCCGCCGCGTCCGACGAGCCCGACGAGGGCACCGACGACGACACGGACGCCGACGACACGGATGCCGACGACACGGATGCCGACGACACGGGCGACGGCGCCGCGGTGGCTTCCATGCGTGCCGCCATCACCGGCGACGAGGGCACCCTCACGCCCTACACCTACGTCACCGGCTTCCCCGGCTGGAACCTGCTGATGCTGCAGTACGACTCGCTCATGCAGATCGACGTCGACGGGGTCCCGCAGCCGTGGTTGGCGGAGACCGTTGACGTCAGCGACGACGGCCTGACCTACGACCTGACCCTCGTCGAGGGGGTGACGTGGCACGACGGCGAACCCTTCACCTCCGACGACGTGGTCTTCACCGTCGACTACTTCCTGGCCAACGCGGCCGGCCGGTTCAGCCGCAACCTCGGCGCGGTGACCGAGGCAACCGCCGACGGTGACCTCGGTGTCACCCTCACCCTGGAGGCACCCAGCCCCTCCTTCCCCCTGAGCACCCTCAGCGACGTGCCGATCCTTCCCGAGCACATCTGGTCCACCGTGGAGGACCCCGAGACCCACCAGTTCGAGGGGCCCAACATCGGCACCGGCCCCTACACCCTGGAGGAGTACCAGGCCGACACGAGCTATCGCCTCGTCGCCAACCCCGACTACTTCCGCGGCACCCCGACCGTGGATGAGCTCGTGATCGTGCAGTTCGCCGACGACGCCGGTGCGCTGGCCGCCATCCGCTCCGGTGAGGTCGACGTCGTGTTCGACCAGATCGCCCCCGAGCAGGTCGACCTCCTCGGCCAGCAGGGCACCATCGAGATCGCCCAGGGCCCCGAGTACAGCTCGCAGCTGCTGTACTTCGACGCCTCCAAGGCCCCGTTCGACGACATCGCCGTGCGGCAGGCCATGTCGCTGGCCGTCGACCGACAGGACCTGGTCGACACCGTCTTCCTCGGCGCCGCCACCGTCGGCTCCGCCGGGTGGATCCACCCCGACCAGCCGACGTTCAACAGCGCCGTCGAGACGACCACCGACGTCGAGCAGGCCAACACCCTGCTGGAGGACGCCGGCTACACCGACGGCGACGGCGACGGCATCCGCGAGGCCGACGGCGAACCCATGAGCTACGAGCTGCTGACCCCGTCGGGCGACTCCCTGCGCCTGCGGACCGCCGAGCTCGTCGCGGCGATGCTGGCCGACATCGGCATCCAGGCCAACGTCTCGTCGGTCGAGCAGGCCACCTGGGAGGAGGCGGTCTGGCCCGGCTTCGACGTCGCCAACGGCCGCAACTACGACCTTGCCATGTGGGGCTGGTCGGCGCCGATCCAGGCCGACGCCAGCCGCGTGGCATCGCTGGTCCACTCCGAGATCGAGATCGGGTCGTTGAACCTGACCGCCTTCGCCGACCCCGAGATGGACGAGGTCGCCCAGGCCCTGACCGTCGAGGGCGACGACGCCACCCGCACCGAGCTGATCGGCGAGCTGCAGTCGCTGTTCGCCGAACGGCTCCCGTTCGTGACCCTGCTGTACCCCGACGGCGCGTACGCCTACGACGCCGCCGTGTACGACGGCTGGGCCTTCGTCAACGGGCAGGGCATCGTTTCCAAGCTGTCGCTGCTGGAGCCCGCCGCCCGCCCGTAACCCACGTCACGACCAGCCGTGCGGCCGGGGCCCCACCCCCCACCCGGCCGCACGGCCTCCACCCGAAGGACCGCACGATGGGACGCTTCGACACCCGACGAATCGGCCAGTACGGGCTCGTGCTGGTCATCGCCGTCACCCTCAACTTCCTGCTCCCCCGTTTGATGCCCGGCAACCCGCTGGCGCTCATCGCCGGCGTCGACGTCGGCCTGTTGACTCCCGACCAGCGCGCCGAGCTGGTCACGGAGTTCGGCCTCGACACCCCGGTCTGGCAGCAGTACGTGCGCTACTGGCAGGACCTGCTGACCCTGGACCTGGGCTACTCCTACCGGTCGGGACAGGCCATCCTCGGGATGCTGCTGGAGCGGCTGCCCTGGACCTTGCTGCTGACCGGTTCGGCCCTCCTGATCTCGGGCGTCATCGGCATCGTCGCAGGGGCCATCTCGGCCTGGCGACGGGGCGGCGCGCTGGACCTGACCCTGCTGACCTCCATGATCGGCCTGGAGTCGATGCCGGCCTTCTGGCTCGGGATGCTGCTGATCTCGGGCTTCGCCGTGTCGTTGGGGGTGCTGCCGTCCTTCGGCGCCGAGACCGCCGTCAGCGGGCTGGAGGGCTGGGACCGGTTCGTCGACATCGCCGAGCACGCCGTGCTGCCCGTCCTGACCCTGTCCATCGTCTCGACCCCGGGGGTCTACATGACCATGCGGTACAGCATGCTGGAGGTCCTCGGCGAGGACTTCATCCGCACCGGCCGCGCCAAGGGTGCAACCGAACGTCGGCTGCTGTTCCGCCACGTGGCCCGCAACGCGCTCGCACCGGTCCTGACGGTGCTTGCCCTGCGCCTGGGCTACGCCTTCGGGGGAACGGTGGTGATCGAGACGGTGTTCTCCTACCCGGGCCTCGGCCGGCTCGTCTTCGAGGCCGTGGGTGGCCGCGACTACCCCGTCATGCAGGCCGCCTTCCTGGTCTTCACCTTCGCGGTGCTGGCCGCCAACCTGCTGGCCGAGCTGGTCTACCCGCTGCTGGACCCGCGCACGAGGGCGTCGGCATGAGCCAGGTCGTCGATCCCGTGGACGTCCTGCCCGCCGAGGACCCTGCCGACCCGCAGTCCGACGAGTCGACTCGCCGGCTGCCCCGCCTGGCCACCGTGCTCGGCTGGGTCGGGGGCGCGATCGTCGTGGCCCTCGTGCTCATCGCCGTGTTCGCCCCGCAGCTGGCCCCCTACGACCCGACCGAACGTGTCGGCGTGCCGTTCTCGCCGCCGGGCGCCGACCACCTGCTGGGCACCAACGACGTCGGCCAGGACCTGCTGAGCGAGCTGATCCACGGCACCCGCGTGTCGCTGCTGGTCGGGATCGTCGCTGCCACGGTCGCCATCGTCATCGGCGGCACCATCGGCACGGTCGCCGGCTACTACCCCCGGCGGCTGGGCGCCACGCTCATGCGGGGCGTCGACGTCGTCCTGATCCTGCCGTTCCTCCCCCTGCTGATCGTGCTGGCCGCCTACCTGGGACGCAGCCTGATCACCACGACGCTGGTGATCGGCTCGTTGATCTGGGCCGGATCGGCCCGGGTCATCCGCGCACAGGTGCTGTCGCTGCGCACCCGTGACTACGTGCTGGCCGCCAAGTCCATGGGCGCCACCGACCGCTGGGCCATCAGGCGGCACGTCCTGCCCCGGACCGCGTTGCTGGCCAGCGGCGAGTTCGTGCAGGCGACGGCCAGCGCGATCCTGCTCGAGGCGGCGCTGAGCTTCCTGGGCCTCGGCGATCCGCTGCAGAAGAGCTGGGGCTCGATCCTGTACTGGGCGCAGGTTCGGGGCGCGTTCTTCGGCCCGGCCTGGAAGTGGTGGGTGCTCCCGCCCGGCCTGATGATCATGGCCGCCTCGCTCGGCTTCGCCCTCCTCGCGTTCTCGCTGGAGGAGCGCATCAACCCCCGCCTGTGAACAGTCCCGCCGCCGCTCCCCACCGTGGGAGCCCGACCTCGCCATGCCCACATCCGACCCCGAACCCGAACCCCAGCCGAGAGGACCCGTGACCATGACCGACCGTGCCACCACCACCGCCCTGCCCACCGAACCCGAGGGACTCGAACGGATCGGCGAGTGCCGGGTGCTCCGCAACGTCGCCGAGCAGCCCGGCGTGGAGACCCTGGAGGGTCGCCTCGTCCCGCTGATGGGCGGCATCGACATCCGCTCCCACCTGATCGTCATGCACCCGGGGCAGTGGTGCTACCCCCACCCCCACCCGACGGAGAGCCTGATCTACACCATCTCCGGGCGTTGGGTCTTCTGCACCACCGAGGACGGCGAGGAGGTCCGCACCGTCATCGAGGCCGGCGACCTGTTCCACTTCGTCCCCGACGTGCCGACCGGTTTCGAGACGCCCTTCGAGGAGCCCGCGGTCATCCTCATCCTGAAGGGCGAGCCGGGCACGTACGCCGAGATGCAGCAGGCGATGATCGGGGCTCGCGACCACCTGCAGGAGGAGGCCGACAACGGCGAGGTCTTCTCCCTTGCCGAGCTGCCGGAGGACCACCCGGCACGCACCTTCGCCCGTTCGGTGGTGTCGTCGTAGATGGACGGCACCTGGACCCGCACCGAGGTCAGCTTCCCCAGCGGCGAGGAGCTGCTGGTCGGCGACCTGGTGCTGCCCGACGGGCCAGGACCGCATCCGGTCGTGCTCAGCGTGGCGGGCACCGGGCCGCAGGATCGCTACGGCAACCAGGTCCTGCCCGACGGCACCGTGGACCCCCATCCACGGCATCGTTGGGTCGGCGATCGGCTGGCCGCGGCGGGTATCGCCCAGATGTGCTGGGACAAGCGTGGTGTGGGGGCGAGCACCGGCGGGGACCGTGCAGCGGGTGACCCGCCGGGCGACCGCGACGCTCACGCCAGCGTGGAGACCGACGTCGTCGACCTCCTGGCCGCGGTGGACTTCCTGGCCGCCCACGAATGGATCGACCGGCGACGGATCGTCGTCATGGGAACCAGCGCGGGGGCACACTTCACCTGTCGCGCCGCTGCACGGACCGACGTGCCCGCCGGCTACGTCCTGTGGGGCGGGGTGCACCAGGAGATCGACGAGTTCGCCGACTACATCTACGCGCTCATCCGATCCTGGGCCGCGCGTGGCGACGCCGAACGGGAGGCGCTGGAGGCGAACAAGCCCGGTGCCCTTGCCACGGCGGACCGGTGGCCGGCGATGCTCGAAGCCGCCCGCCGGGGCGAGACGACCTTCGAGTGGACCGACGAGGACGGCGAGCCCCACATCCGGTACCTGACCCGCACCATCCAGGAGCTCGAGCACGCCTACCCCGAGCAGTTCGCCAACGTGACCCAGCCGGTGATGGTGATCCACGGCGACAGGGACATCAACGTGCCGGTCCAGCAGGCCCACGACTCGGCAGCCGCGCTCCGCGCCGCCGGCAACGACGACGTCACGCTGGTGATCGTCCGAGGCGCCGACCACGGCATGCACGCCGTCGCCGTCGACGACGAGGAGCACCTGCGGCGATGGATGACCGGTGGCGACCGAGGCCCCCACTCCGAGCTGTTCATCGGTGCCGTGACCGGCTGGGTTCGTGACCTGTGGGCCCGCTACCCGGCCTGAGTCGCGGACGCGGAGCCACCCACCGTCATGGCAAATGAATCATGTTCATTGAATGCAATGGTGCGGTAGCCGGGAAAGCGGCTCCGTCGCTCCCGTACACTTACCGCACATGGCGGTTTCCCCTGCGGGTCGGAACGGCCGCGGGCCTCGCACGTGGCCGGGAAAGCTGCGGCCCCCACCGTTGCCCGACGGCCATGTCGCCCGGCCCGCACTCGTCTCGGCCATCGAGGACGGCCTGGCGCGCAGCGGCGTCGTCCTCCTCAGCGCCGGGGATGGCTTCGGCAAGTCCACGCTCCTCAGCGAGTACGCCCGCCATCCGCGACCGTCCGCGACCGCATGGTTGTCGTTGGACTCCCACGACGACGACCCCCAGGTGTTCCTCACCGCGGCCCTCGAAGCCCTCGCCATGGTGCATCCCGACCTCTTCACCGAGGCGCTCGTGGCCGCAGGAAACGCCACCGACGCCGCCCAGTCGCTGGCGTTCCGGATGGGCGTGTGCGACCTCGAGCACCTGGACGACCCCGTCACGCTGGTGATCGACGACCTCGACCAGCTCCGGCACCCGTCGATCGTCAGCGGTCTCCGTCGGCTGCTGCGCTACAGGCCCCCGCACCTGCGGTTGGTCCTGGCCACCCGCGATGACCTGCTGCTCGACCCCGACCGGCTGCAACGGGGGTCAGGCGCGCTCGTCCTCGGAGAGGACGAGCTGGTGCTCACCGAGGCGGAAACCGCGCGCATCGCCGCGTCCAGGCACGGCGCGCTGGACGACGACCGCGTGCACGAGCTGCACGTGGCCACGGGTGGGTGGGCTGCAGGGGTCGTCCTCGCGTCCCCCCGCGATCCGCACGGCCCCGTCTTCGACATCCGCGCCCAGCCCGTCGCGCGGTTCCTCCGGGAGGCGATCGTCGACGGGCTGCCCGACCACCTCTCCACCTTCCTGCTGGAGCTGTGCATGCTGCCCCACGTGTCGGTGGCGATGGCCACGACCGCCACGGGCCGCGAGGACTGCGCGCGGCTGCTGCAGGACCTGCAGGTCCGCCGGCTGCTGGAGCCAAGGACCGACCTGCACGGCGCCACGTGGGTCGTGCCCCCGATCATCAGGGACTTCGGTCGCCACGAGCTGCGGACGACCGATCCCGACCGGGCGACCGAAGTCGTGCTGAACGCCGCGTGGGCCATGGTCCGCAAGGGCGACTTCGAGGAGGGCGCGGTCCTCGCGATGCAGAGCGGCGACGACTACGAGGCCGCACGACTGCTGCTGCGCGTCCACCTCGGCATGTCGACCTCCGGCCACGGGCTGCGTGTCCACGAGCTCGCGTCGACCCTGCAGTCCCGTCTGCCCCACCTGCCGGAGCTGTCGCTGGCGTCGGCGTGGGGGGCGGTGCAGGCGGGCCTCGACGACCTCGCGACCGAGGCGATGCGCACCGCCGCGGCAACCACCATCCGCGGGCAACGGGGCAGGTTCATCCGCGCCGAGGTCCAGGGCCTCCGCGCCCACCTGCTGCGCAGGAAGGGGGAGTACGCCGAGTCCGTCCGGGCGGTCCGCGAGGGCCTTGCGCTGCTGCGCGACACCGAGGTCGATGCCGAGTGGAGCTACGCCGACTCCATCCGCACGCGGGCCCCCCTCGACATGGGCATGGCCTCCTTCCTCGCGGGCGACCTCGACACGGCGATCACCGCGTTCGAGATGGTGACCGGGGGTGACGTCCCGGGCCCGATGCGGGCGGTGGCCCACTCCTACCTCGCCCTCATCGCCTGGCTGGAGGGTCAGCACGACCCGGCCACGCATGCCGCGATGGCCAAGCTGCTGGAGCAGCGCACCACCCAGGCACCCGACCTCGCCCACTTCATCACCTCCGTCACGGTCGCCCTCTCCGAGGACGGCGTCGCGGGTCGTGACGGGCTGGTCGATGCGGAGCTGATCTCGGCCTGCATGCCCGAACCGGGAGCGCAGGCCATGGTCCGCCTGGCCCGCGCACGTCGGCTGGCGACGGGTGCGCCGGTCGGGGACGCAGTCGCCGACGCCTACGGGGCCGGCGTCCGCACCGACGACCCGTCGGCGCTGGTGGCCGACGTGCGACGGATCCTCGACGAGATCCCCGACCCGGGCGTCCTGCCGCGCATCGTCGAGCGGGTCCGCGGCGAGCTGGGCGAGGGCCCCACGCTCGAGGGCTACGGTGAGGAGCTGACCGACGGCGAACGCAAGGTCATACGGCTGCTCGACACCGCGCTCACCGAACGCGAGATCGCCATGGAGCTGCACCTGTCCCACAACACCGTGCGGACCTACCGGCGGCGGCTGTACCGCAAGCTCGGGGTGACCAGCCGGCGAGCCGCCGTCGAAGCCTGGAAGGCCCTGCAACCGGGGGCGCTCGACCAAACCTGAACGACAACGGGAGACGTCGTCGGGAAGTGTCTCCCGGGGTGATGGTTCGGCGTCACCCCGGTGCCTGTGAAGCTTGTTCACATGGCGACAGACCACATCCTCGGCAGCGGGTTCCTTCCCACGGACCTGGTGCGCCCCGTCGACGGTACCGAGATGTACCGCATCATCGAGGGCGACACACCTGTGATCGTCGCCGTGCTGCGCGTCGAGAACGTCACCATCGCCCGCTCGCTGACCGGTGCGATGTTCGACGACGCCGTCCGCATGCTCAAGTCCCGGCTGATCGGCGAGGGCTCCACCGCGGTCTCCACC
Source organism: Euzebya rosea (assembly GCF_003073135.1). Taxonomy (NCBI): domain Bacteria; kingdom Bacillati; phylum Actinomycetota; class Nitriliruptoria; order Euzebyales; family Euzebyaceae; genus Euzebya; species Euzebya rosea. The sequence goes on along the minus strand of NZ_PGDQ01000001.1, from coordinate 135,683 downwards.
AGGGTCGCGGAGCACGAGACGGTCGTGGCGGTGCGCATCGCCACCCCGGTGTCCGCACAGGACCTCGAGCAGTTCGTCCTCGCCCAGCTCCGACGACCGCTGGAGGTCGACGGGCAGATCGTCCCGGTCGAGCTGCGTGTCGGCATCAGCCGGCCCGATCCCCGCAGCGGCTCGGCCATGGAACGCATCTCCCGTGCTCGTCGTGCCCTGGCCCTGGCCAGCGCCGGACATCCCGTCCGCATCCACGACCGCACCGTCGAGGCACAGCTGCACCTGCGACACCTGGTCAGCGACGACCTGCCGCGCCTGCTTCGCGACAACCTGTCGGCGATCTACCAGCCCATCCTCGACCTGCGCGACAACGAGGTCGTGGGCGCAGAAGCCCTGATGCGCATCGACCACCCCTCCCTGGGACGGCTGTCCCCCGCGATCGTGTTGCCCCTGCTGGACGACACCCTCCAGCTGGAGCTGACCCGGCGCATGATCGGCCACGCCATGGCCACGGCGGTGGAGTGGAGCGCCCGTGCAGCCGACGTCCGCCACGTCAGCGTCAACCTGCCGCCCGAGCAGCTCGCCCGTGAGGAGCTGCTGTGGATGATCGACGACGCCGCGATCGCCACCGGTGCCGACCCCGACATGCTCGTGCTGGAGGTGCTGGAGACCGGCATCGCCTCACCCACCCCGGACTCCGCGGTCCGCAACGGCCTGCGGCGACGTGGTGTCCGCCTCGCGGTGGACGACTTCGGCACGGGGTACTCCACGCTGGAGCAAATGGCTCGGTTGGACGCCGACATGCTGAAGGTCGACCGCCACCTCACCGCACAGATCGGCCTCGACGAACCCGACGCGACCGCCGCCGCCATGGCCGTGCACATCGGTCGCAGCCGCGGGTTGCCCGTCATCGCTGAGGGCGTGGAGCACGCCGAGCAGCTCGAGGGCCTCCGCTGGCTCCGCTGTCGCTACGCGCAGGGCTGGTTCATCGCCCGCCCCGAGTCGCAGGAGGCCCTCCTCCAGCGCTGAACGACCTGCTGGCGGGAGCCGCCCACCCCCCTCAAGGCTCCCGTCGGCTTCGCGGCCCGGTCTCTCTCCCCTGTGAGGCCGGGCCGCACCCATGTGTCCAGCCACCTGCCGTCGCGGCGTCAGCGCGAGGCGGCGCCGGCGATCAGCTCGTCCACTCGTCCGGCATCGTCCCGCACCCCGTCGAGGGGGTCGAGGACCTGGCTGTCGGCCACCGCGGCGACCTGCTCGCGCAGCTGCGCCGTGGCCCGGCGCGCCTGCCGTCGCCCGCCCACACGAGCGGCGAGGCCCGCCACGGCGGCGACGACGATGCCGACGGCCAGGCCGCCGATGAGCAGCGCCGGGGGCAACGCGACGCCGCGCCAGCGCAGGACGAACGCGTCCGTGTCGATCAGGAGGAACGTCTCGGCGAGCGCGAGGCCGAGCAGCCACAGGCCACCCACCGCAGCGACGACCAGCAGCAGGCGATGCAGTCCGGAGACCGGTCCCCACCAGCGGGGCGGTTGTCGCAGCACCTGGACCTGCCGGCTGATGCCGGTGTCGAGCGCCTCGACGACCGCGTCCTGGCTGTCCCGCACGGTCGCCGACGCCGCGTGTGCCCAGCCTGCGTCGGCCCCGTCGGCCGCCGCGGCGGCGGTGCTGCGCAACGTCCGGCTGACCTCGGCGACGGCCAGGGTGTTGTCGACGGTGGTGCGCAGGCGACCAAGCGGGGCCCGCCGGAACCGGCGGATCCAGCGCAGGGGCGGCCAGCCGGTGGCGAGGGTCGCATCCCGGCGGTGCTGGGCGGCAACCAGCGCCGCCACCGCATCGACCCCGGCCGCGGCGGCCAGCCCGTCCACGAGCGGCCCGCGCAGGCGCTCGACGTCCACGCCGGCGCGTGCACCGGCGGCACTGCGCATGCGGGTGACCAGCTCGTCGATGTCGGCGGAGATGCGCTCGATGGCGGCCTGCTTGGCGTTGACCTCGGCCGCGAGCACTCCTCGGAGCTCGTCCAGCCCGTCGCTGCCGTCGGGGCCGGGGATCGTCGACCCGGCGATGGGCTCGAGCTGCGGCAGCCCGTCGGCCACGAGCAGGCGGCGGAGGTCGGCAAGGCACTCCCGGCGCGCCGCCGGGTCCAGGGTGTCGACCTTGTTCAGCACGACCTGCATGACGTCACCATGCGTGGACAGCGGCTGCAGGTAACCGGCGTGGAGCGATTCGTCGCCGTACTTCTGCGGGTCGGTGACCCACACCATCAGGTCGACCAGCGCCACGAGCCGGTCGACCTCCAGGCGGTGGGCGACCGTGACGGAGTCGAAGTCGGGCAGGTCGAGCAGCACCAGTCCCGACAGCGCGGGGTCGGCGTCGCCCAGGTGGTGCCGTTGCGTGATGCCGAGGCTGTCGAGCAGGCCGTCGGCGGTGTCGCCGAAGGTGACGGCCTGGGTGATGGCCGTCGTCGGCCTGGTCACCCCGGCCCTGGCGACCGGCGCCCCCGCCATGGCGTTGAGGATCGAGGACTTCCCGGACCCGGTCGACCCGACCAGCGCGGCGACGGTGTGGTCGGTGCCGTGCCGCAGCCGCCCACGGGACCGTTCGACGACCCCGTCGACGTCGTCGACGACGATGCCGTGCCGGGCGAGCAGGGTGGCGGCGTCGGCCAGCAGGTCCAGCCGTCGTTGCAGGTCGGTCATCGCGACACCCCGTCCACCGCATCCTCCATCGCGCGGATCGCATCGGCATCCGGCAGGCCGTCCAGCAGGGCCCGGAGCTGCTCGTGACGATCCTCGGCAAGCCGTTCCACCCGGTCGAGCAGGTCCGCGCGTGCAGCGGCGGCCAGGTCGCGGATCGCCTGCTCGCCGAAGACCGCCGACAGCACCGCCTGGCCGAACGCCGCCGTCCCACCGGCCACCGCGACCTCGCCGCCCGTCAGCCCGCCGGTGGAGGCGAAGATCGCCATCATGAGCGCGACGCCAACCCCGTTGACCCCCAGCGACATGCCGCGGGCGACGGCGATCTTGGACCCCGCACGTTCCCGGACCATCGCGACGACGTGGTCCTGCCACGCCGCCACCGTGGTCTCCACGGCCCGCAGGTCCGGGGCGGACAGGGCGACCGGGTCGTGGGCCTGCGCCAGCACCTCCGGTCCGCCGGGAAGCACCTGCCAGCTCTCCACCGTGCGCTCGAGGCCGGACGCGACGGCGTCGTCGATCAGGCCCACGAGGTTGGACCGCAGCTGTCCCTTGGCGGCCTCGACCTCCGGCGACCGCCCGGTCACCATCTGGCCGATCCTGTCGCGCAGCCTACCGACACCGCGCTGCAGCCGGTCCATCCACTCTGCGGTCCCGACCTGTTCTCGGAACCGGTCGAGCACCTCGCCGCGGAGCAGGACGCCGCTGGCCAGCTGGTCCCTGACCGCAGTCACCGTGCTGGCCTGTTGCGACGTCGAGGCCGACACGAGGGCGTCGGCCGCCTGACGGTGCTCGCGCATCGCCTGCATGACGCGTCCGACGCGGGGCTGGAGGGAGTCCACCGCACCCATGACCGTCCGGCGGATGGTCTCCGCCCGGGCGTCGGCGTCGTCGACCAGGGCCTCGATCCAGGCCCTGACCTCCCCTTCGGCCCCGTCGAGCCGACCGTCGACCAAGGGTGTCTCGACGATGGTGAACAGGCGGGCCTCCGACAGGCCGTTGGCGTCGAGCATGCGGCGAACGTCGGCCCCGATGTCGCGGACGGCGCTGCCGTCGGGTGTCGGCGGGATGCGGTTGACGATCAGCGCCACGGCGGCCGTCCGCTCGCTGGCCCGGGCGAGGTACTGCCACGGCACGGCGTCGGCGTAGCGCGCCGCGGTGGTGACGAACAGCCACAGGTCCGCGGCGCCGAGCAGCTGGGCGGCCAGCTCGTGGTTGGCGACCTCGATGGAGTCGATGTCGGGGGAGTCGAGCAGCCCGAGCCCCGGGGACATCGCCCGGCTGGCGACCAGGTGCAGGGCGTGGCCGGTGCCGCGTTCGCCCGTGGTGCGCGGCAGGTCGGGCAGCACCCCGTCGCCGGAGAACCACGCCGTGTCGTCGGGATGGTGGACCAGCACGGGCGCCCGGGTGGTGGGCCGGAGCACCCCGGCGGCCGACACCTCCTCGCCCACCAGGGAGTTGGTCAACGTCGACTTGCCGGATCCGGTCGACCCGCCGAGCACCGCGAGCAGCGGGGCGTCGAGGTGCGCCAGCCGTGGCAGCAGGTAGTCCTCGATCTGCGCGACGGCCTCGTCGCGGGTGGCGATCCCGTCCTCGGTCGCCGCGAGCGGCAACGACAGCGTCACCGCCGCCAGCTCGTCGCGCAGCTGCCGCAGCCCACCGGCAAGCGTGTCGTCCCGCATCGCCGCCACCTTAACCATCCGCGGTGGCTGCGACCGTCGGGTTACACCGCCGCCGCCACCATCTCGCGCAGGCGCGGCTCGAGGTCGGTCAGCCGACGGGTGCTGGGCCGAGGAGTCCCGCGACGACGGAGTCGGCAACGCCTGTTGCCGACTCCTGCCGAGCGTCGTCGCAAGGTGACCGGTGGTGCGTTCCTGTTCGGCCCGGTCGTCGCTATCGTGTCCACTGAGAAGGCTGGTCGACGCGCGTCGGCCCGGGCGGAGGAGCACGAGGATGAAGCCGGACGAGCAGTCCACCCTCGGCCTCGGCGACCTCGCGTTCCTCGACGCCGTCACCGACGTGGTGATCGCCGTGGACCCTGCCGGGGACGTGGTGTACGCCAACGCCGCGCTCAAGGGCATGCTCGGCTGGTCCCCCGCCGACCTGGTCGGCCAACCGCTGGCCGTCCTGGTCCCCGACCACCTTCGCGAGCGCCATTTCGCGGCCTTCGCCGAGCACATGGCGAAGGGGACGGCCCGCATCACCGGTGGCCCGCCGGTGGTCCTGCCGGCACGGCACCACGATGGCCACGAGGTCGAGGTCGAGCTGACCCTGACCGACCATCGCATGCCCGACGACACGCTGGTGTCGGTGGGGGTCCTGCGTGACCTGTCCACCGATCGCCAGCTGGAGTGGACGGCCACGATCGCGCAGTACCACGCGGTCACCGCCGAGGTGGCGACCGAGATCGCGCTGGTCAACGACGTCCACACGCTCAGCGACGCCTCCTCGGTGCTGCTGCGGGCGCTGACCAAGGCCCTGCGTTGGGACGCCGCCATCTTCTGGCTGGTGGCCGAGAACGGCAGCGCGCGACCGGCGGACTACTGGCACACCGACGCCCTCAGCGACGACTTCCAGCAGATGGCCGACCCCGGCCTCGTGACCGTTCCCGGCCGCGGGCTGCCCGGCCGGGTCATCAAGACGCGCAAGCCGGCGTGGATCGAGATGATCGCCGACGACCCGGGCTACTTCCGGCGCAGGACCGCCGAGCGGTTGGGCATCAGCACGACCTTCGCGTTCCCGATCCTCCGTGACGAGCGAGTGGAGGGCGTCGTCGAGCTGATGTCACGCGAACCGGTCGCCGTGGACGCCGGGCTGCTGACGATCGTCGCCGAGGTCGGCCGTCGCGTCGGGGAGTTCCTGCACCGACGGGCAGCCGACCGGGACGTGGCCAGGTCCGACGCCCGCAAGACGGCCATCCTGATGTCGGCGTTCGACGCGATCATCGGCATCAACCACCACGGCACCGTGACGGACTGGAACCCGGCCGCCGAGCGCATCCTCGGCTACGCCCATCAGGACGCCGTCGGGCGGGCGCTCGCCGACCTGATCGTCCCAGAGGACCTGCGTGAGGCCCACCGACAGGGCCTCCAGCGGTTCATGGAGACGCGGCGACCGCGGATCCTCGGCCAACCGCTGGAGCTGCGGGCCGTCCACGCCGACGGACGCGAGTTCCCCGTCGAGCTCGCCATCACCCAGCTCGAGGGCATCGAGCCGCCCGAGTTCGTCGGGTACCTCCGCGACATCAGCGAACGCAAGGCCGTCGAGGATGCGCTGGCCCGCAGCCGCGACGAGCTGTTCCGGGTCGCGACGACCCTGCAGGACTCGATGTTGCCTGCGACGCTGCCGCAGATCCCGGGGCACGACGTCGGGGTGGCGTTCCGTCCCGCCGGCGACGGTGCCGAGATCGGGGGCGACTTCTACGACGTCTTCCAGCTCGATGACACCCGCTGGGCAGCCCTGATCGGTGACGTCCGCGGAAAGGGGGTGTCGGCCGCGCGGCTGACCGCCCTGGTGCGGTACACCGCACGTGCAGCTGCCGTGGAGTCCCACGACCCCGTCCAGGTGCTGCGGCTGGTGAACCAGGCGATCCTGGTCCACGAGGACGAGGAACCCACGTTCTGCACCGCAGCCTACGTCGAGGTCGACCTGTCCCGACCGGGCACGCTCCGCCTGGTCCGCGCCGGCCATCCCTCGCCGCTGCGGCTGACCGCGGACGGCAGCGTGTCGCCGGTCGGCGCCCGCGGATCGTTGCTCGGTGTCCTCGAGGAGCCGTCGTTGACCACGAGCGAGGTGGACCTGGCCGTCGGCGAGGTCCTCGTGCTGTACACCGACGGGCTGATCGAGGCCCGGACCGAACACGGCCTGCTCGGCGAGGAGGGGCTGGCCAGCATGGTCAGCGAGGTGGGGGGCACGTCCGCGTCGGTCGTCGCCGACCACCTGAAGCGCCGGACGGTGGAGCTGCAGGGGGGCCGCACCAGCGACGACCTGGCCGTGCTCGCGATCAAGCGCCTCGACCCCGGCGCCTGAGGCCGTCCCCCGTCGGTTCGGGACCGGTCAGGCGTGCAGCGTGCCCAGGCGCTTGGCTCGGGCGAGGTCCAGGTCGACCAGGGCTTCCTCGACCCGGCGCATCGTCGCCTCGTCGACGTCGGGCATCCGGTAGGCCGCGTGCACGAAGCGGGCCATGTCGGCTCGGTAGTCGTGCCCGTAGGACGTGAAGGCCCCCGGCACCTGGACCATGGAGTTCACCGCGTCCACGGCCGTCTGGAGGAACGTCACGACCGGTGACCAGCGCATGCCGTCGGGAACCCCTCGCCCCCGGTGGTCGCCCTGCAGCCAGCGGGGCTGCTGGACGGCCAGGTCGGGGCCGAGCACGGCGATCGGGTCGTTGTCGTGGGACAGGATCACCGCACGCAGGCGCTCGCGCTCGGCCGGGGAGCGAGCCTCGAGCTGTGCCCACCGGTCGAACACCCCGACGGTGCCGGGCGGGACCAGGTCGGAGCTGCCGCGGATCATGCCGCTGCGCGACCACCTGGCCATCCACGGCAGGCCCACCCAGAGGGCCCGGTCGATGCCGTAGTGGTCGAACCCGCCGATGCCGAGGTGCATGATCACGTCCGACGCGGTCCACGCCCCGAGGCTCTCGCCGAACACGAGGACCGTGGGACGCCGCTCCGGTGGGACGGCCCGCAGGCGCTCCCGGACACCGAGCAGGAGGATGCGGAACTGGCTGCGGCCCAGCGGGATGTTCTGCAGCGCCAGGTAGGAGGGATAGCGGCCGTACTGGATCGCACACGTGGCGATGTCGCCACGCGCGAACAGCTCGGCGGACTCCACCAGCGTCTGGTCAACCCATCCGGTCCCGGTGGGCGAGGTGAGCAGCAGGAAGCGCCGGTCGTAGGCGCCGGTGCGCTCGAGCTCCTCCAGCGCCAGCTCCGCGCGGGCGGTCGGATACAGCGGCTCGGCGTCGTGCCCGACGTAGACCCGAACCGGATCCGCGGCCGCTGGTTCGCCCATGACCCGTTGGATCAGGTCACGGTCCAGGACATCGGTGACGAACCGGCGTCCCTGCCGTCCGAGCTCGGCGAAGTGCGACTGGCTGCCCGGCCCGCCGGAGACGGTCGGCCGGGACGGTGCCCGGTCGTAGCCGGCCTCGATGGCGGCGTTGCCCTGCCCGACACGTTCCACGGCCGCGTGGTACAGGGCGTTGACGGCGCGTGTCCAGAGCATGCCGTTGGCCACGAACGCCAGGGCGGCCTTGGCGCGGCCGGGGCCCAGCCATGAACCCAGTGACCGTCCGGTCGCGTGCACGGCCTCGCCGAGCAGACGTCCGCCGAGCACGACGGCGGCGCTGATCGCCGCGCTCTGCGGGACCGCGGTCCGCTGCTCGATCGGCCACGGCTCGATCGCGGCGATCCGCTGGTGCAGCCGGCGGTCGGCCCACAGGCCCACCCCGGCCACGACCGAAGCCGTGGCCACGACGGCGCGCACCCCCGATCGTTCGGGCTGGCGTGCCCAGGCCGCATGTCCGATGTCGTGGATCGCGCCTCCGGTGGCGATGGACCGCAGCATGGCACCGCCCCCGCGGAGGCTGGACCACCACAACCGCTCGTGACCGCGCTCGGGCAGGTTGGACAGGCCCAGCCCGAGCACCGCCAGGCCGCCACGGACGAGCAGCCGGCGGCGGGTGGCGAGATGTGGGCCGAGGAGTGGTTCGAGCGCTGCCTCGCTCCGGTCGGCGATGGCGCGGGCGGACAGCACGGCGAGGCCGCCCACGACGCCCTGGAGCGCCGAGGTCCGCGGCATGAGCGATGGCGAGAAGGAGTCCAGCCACGCCACGGTGGCCATCGGGGCCGACGGCGACGCCGGATCCGGACGCAACCACTCCACGCCGGACCGGACCGGCCGCGATCGGGCGAGCCGGACCACCCCGTCGACGAGCCGTCCTGCGCGCATGCCTCCGTGACCTTCCTGCCGAGCTCCACACCGCCTGCCGACCGTGGGCGCCCGGAGCCTAGTTGTCCGTCGGAGGCGCGGTCGACTCGTCGTGCGCCAGCAGCTGCGGTCGCAGCCCCATCACCCGCGCGCGGTCGGCGAGGACCTGCAGCAGCCGGTCGACCGCGGCTACCGGCCGACGCGACGGACGGCACAGGGCGCGCACACGGCGCATGCCCAGGTCCGGGGCACCGTCGAGGAACCTGACCGTGCGGGACTCCGCCCCCGACACGTGCGCCGGCACCGCGAGGTGGGGTGCGAGCGTGGCACCCAACCCGGCCTCGACGAGGGTGACGGCGCTGACGTACTCGTCACAGATGTGGACCAACCGTGCGGAGAAGCTCCAGCGCCGCTCGAGGTCGGCCAGCATGGCCCCTCCGGCGCTGCCGGGGACCTGCCCGATCCAGGGGCGCGCGACGAGGTCGGCACGCAGCCGATCCGGTGTGGCGTCGTCGACGTCCCACGCGGCGGGGACGATGACCCGGTAGCGGTCGTCGATCAGCAGCCGGGTGACCGGGGCCGACCGGTCACCGCGGGGCGGCGCCGTCCCCAGCAGCTCCTCGGTCATGACGACATCCACCCGACCGGCGTGCAGGGCAGCGAGGGCGGGAGGGCCCTCGAGCTCGACGATCCGCAGGTCCAGTCCCGCGTCCCGCAGCACGCCCGACCCCATGAGCGGCGCCAGCATCTGACAGATCACGGTCTGGAACGTGGCGATCTCCACGGGCCTGGCGTCGGAGTCCGACCAGTCCGCCAGGTCGTCCGTGGCAAGGACGACCTCTCGGCCGATCGTCCGGCCGCGTGCGGCCAGGCGCGCACCCGCCTCGGTCAGGCGGATCTGCCGACCGGACCGGTCCAGCAGCCCCACACCGGCCTCGCGCTCGAGCTGGCGCAGCTGCTGGGACACCGCAGACGGGGTCAGGTGCAGCGCTGCGGCCGCACCCACCACCCCACCGTGATCGTCGACGGCGGCGAGGGTCACGAGGCGAGTGGGGTGCAGCACCGCCACAGTAAACCACGCTCGATGAAGCAGCACTTCATCTTCGATGAAGAACATCGAAGCTGTGCTTCGACATGTACCGGTGCACGCTGTGCTCGATGTTGCTGTCACCCCCATCCCGCACCGCTGTCCGTTCGCCGCTCGTCGGCGCCGTCGTCGGATCCCTCGGCATCGCGATGAGCGGGATCTGGGTGGTGCTCGCCGACGTGCAGCCCGCGCCGGCCGCGTTCTTCCGCTGCGCCTACGCCCTCCCCCTGCTGGCGTTCGTGGCCTGGCGCCGACGGCCCGCCGAGCCGGTCGCGATGCGAGCCCGGCTCATGGGTGGGCTGGCAGGGCTGTTCTTCACCGCTGACCTGATCATGTGGCACACCGCCATGGACCTGGTCGGTGCCGGCCTGGCGACCGTGCTCGCCGCCGGTCAGGTCGTCATCGTGCCGCTGGCCTCCTGGGCACTGCTCGGCGAGAGGCCGCACGGCCGGGTGCTCGCGGCCATCCCGGTCCTGGCGTCGGGGGTGGTCATCATCTCCGGCGTCCTGGGGACCGGCACCTACGGAACCGATCCCGTGCGCGGATCGCTGCTGGGTGTGGGGACCGGTGTGGCCTACGCGGGGTTCCTCCTCGCGCTGCGCCAGGCGAACGTCGGGGGTGTCCGCCCGGCGGGTGCGCTGCGGGATGCCACTGCGCTCGGGGCGATCGGGACCGCGGTGGTCGCCGTCGCACAGGGGCAGGCTGGATCGCTGGTGCCGTCGTGGCCGTCGGCGGGCTGGCTGCTGGCCCTTGCCGTCGGTTCCCAGGTGATCGCGTGGCTGCTGATCACCTCGTCGCTGCCGAGGCTGCCGGCGGCGGTCACGTCCGTCGTGCTGACCCTCCAGCCCGTCGGCTCGATGCTGCTGGGCGCGGGCCTGCTCGGGGAGCGGCCCACCCCTGTGCAGCTGGCCGGGGTGGCGCTGGTCGTGCTGGCCCTGCTGCACGCCACCGGGGCGACCGCCCGCCGACGGGTCGCGCGGCCCGAACCCTCGGTCGCCGTGACGTGACGTGACGCGACCGACCCCTCACCGACCCCTCCTCGACGTCGTGGGCAACTAGGCTGGTCTGACTCGGCGAGGAGGAAGACCCATGGTGAAGAGCATCGGCGTGCTGACCGCAGGCGGTGATGCCCCTGGGCTCAACGCCGCCATCCGGGCCATCGGCAAGTCCGCGATCCGCAAGCACGGCCTGTCGGTCGTCGGTTACCTCGACGGGTTCCGCGGCCTGATGGACCGGCGCCACGTCCGGCTGGACTCCGACGCGCTGTCGGGGATCCTCATCAAGGGTGGGACCATCCTCGGCACGTCCCGCGACAAACCCCACAAGATGCGCGTGGGCGACCAGACGCTGGACATGACCGCGGCCATGGTCGAGACCGCCGCCAACATGGGGGTGGAGGCCATCGTGTGCCTCGGCGGGGGCGGGACCCAGAAGAACGCCAAGCGGCTGGCCGACGCCGGCATGAACGTCGTCACGCTGCCCAAGACCATCGACAACGACGTGTGGGGCACCGAACGGACCTTCGGCTTCGACACGGCCCTGTCGATCGCCACGGAGGCCATCGACCGACTCCACTCCACGGCCCACAGCCACCATCGCACGATGGTCGTGGAGGTCATGGGGCACAACACCGGCTGGTTGGCGCTGGGCGCGGGGCTTGCCGGTGGTGCCGACGTCATCCTCATCCCCGAGATCCCCTACAGCCTCGAGAAGGTGGCGGACACCCTCATGGCCCGCAAGTCGTCGGGCAGCCGGTTCTCCATCGTGGCGATCAGCGAGGGTGCGGTCTCCACGGAGGAGAAGGCCGAGCTCGACCGGCTGCTGGCCGCCAAGGCCGACGCGACGAACGGCGACGAGAAGGCCGCGGCGAAGCAGGCCATCGCGGCCTACGAACACCAGCTGACCCAGTCGACGGCCACGCTGGCCGAGAAGCTGGAGGGCTTGACCGGCATCGCGTCGCGGACCACGATCCTCGGGCACGTCCAGCGTGGTGGCAGCCCGTCAGCCGTCGATCGCCTCCTGGCCACCTACATGGGTGCCGACGCCGTCCAGGCGATCGTCGAGGGTGACTTCGGCAAGATGATCGCCACCTCCGGCCGCCACATCGTCCGCCTCCCGCTGGAGGAGGTCGCCGGCCGACGCCGGACCGTGCCGCTGGACCACAAGTGGATCGAGGCGGCCCGCACCCTCGGCGTGGGCTTCGGGGACTGACGCGCAGGCGACACGACGTCGCCCCGGACGGCGGTCGTGCCCGGCCGACGGGTCCGAGCTGCGCGACACTGGCCGCGTGACCCGCCGGTGGAGCATGTCGTGGCTGGGGGTGCTGCTCGCCTGCGCCCTGCTCGCCTCGGCCTGCGAGCAGCTGGTGTCCATCGAGGTCCGCGAGGTCGACCTGCCGGAGGTCGACTCCTTCGCCCAGTCCTTCGTCTACGCCGCAGACGGGACCCAGATCGCGACCTTCCGCTTCAGCCACCGCGAGCCGGTCGAGCGCGATGACCTTCCCGAGCACCTCGTCACCGCCCTGGTCGACGCGGAGGACCGGCGTTTCTGGGACCACGAGGGCGTCGACCCACGAGCGGTCGTCCGGGCCTTCGTGGCCAACCGGCAGGCCGGCGAGGTCGTCCAGGGCGGCTCGACGCTGACCCAGCAGCTGATCAAGAACCGGTACTTCCCCGATCCGCAGAACACCGTCGAGCGCAAGCTCCTCGAGGCGCGCCTGGCCTGGGAGCTCGAGCAGGACGCGACCAAGGACGAGATCCTCACCGAGTACCTCAACACGGTGTACTTCGGCGCCGGTGCCTACGGCATCGAGGCCGCCGCCCAGGTGTACTTCGACACGACCACACGCGAGCTGACGCTCGCACAGGCCGCGCTCCTCGTGGCGGTCATCCGCTCGCCCGAGGCCGCCAACCCCTTCTCTGCCCCCGACCGTGCCCGGGCGGAGCGGTCCCGCGTCCTCGAGGCGATGGCGCGCAACGGCGACCTGTCCCCCACCGACCGCGACACGCTGGACGCGGCGCCGCTCGGGCTGACCGTCCCACCGGAACCCCCGCCGGTGCAGTACCCGTTCTTCGTGGAGTACGTGAAGCGCCAGCTGGTCGGCGACGAACACTTCGGGGTCGACGAGTCGCGTCGCTGGCGTCGCCTGTTCGGCGGCGGGCTGCGCATCCACACCACCATCGACCCCCGGGTGCAGGCCGCCGCCGACGCCGCATCGACGGCCTTCTGGTCGGGCGCCGATGACCCCGAGGTGGCCATCAGCGTCGTCGATCCTGCCACCGGCCACATCGTCGCGCTCGTCGGCGGCCGCGACTTCGCCACCAGCCAGTTCGACCTTGCCACGCAGGGCCGGCGCCAGCCCGGCAGCACCTTCAAGGTCTTCGCCCTCACCGCGGCCCTGTCACGCGGCTGGCGCCTGGACTCCGTGATCGAGTCGGGGCCCGGCAGCTTCGAGGTCGGCGACCCCGAACCGTGGACCGTCCGGTCGGGCACGACGGGCGAGATCACGCTGCGGGAGGCGCTCGTCCGGTCCTCCAACGGGGCGTTCGCACGGCTGGCGCTGGAGCTGGGCCCGGGCGCCATCGAGAACATGGCCCACTCCATGGGCGTGCGCGGTCGCATCGGCAGCAACCCCTCCATCGTGCTGGGTGGCCTGTCGGAGGGCGTCAGCCCCCTCGACATGGCCAGCGCGTTCGGGACGCTGGCCAACGGTGGGGTGCATGCGGCCCCGACCGCCGTGACCCACATCACCGACGCCGACGGCAACGTCGTGTGGGAACCCCGGGGGCTGCCCGTGACCGTCGTGGACCCCGAGACCGCGTGGCTGGTCACCGACACCATGCAGCAGGTCATCACCGACGGCACCGGGCAGGCAGCGTCGCTGGGCGACCGACCGGCCGCCGGCAAGACCGGCACGGTGCAGGAGAACCGGGACGCCTGGTTCGTCGGCTTCACCCGGGAGTACAGCACCGCGGTGTGGATCGGCTACCCCGACGAGGCGAGGCCGCTGGTCGACGTGCACGGCGTCGCCGAGGTCCAGGGCGGGACGTGGCCCGCCCGGATCTGGCAGCGGTTCATGGCCACCGCCCTCGTGGACCGGCCGATCCAGCCGTTGCGCTACCCCGAGGACCTGGCGGTCACCGTGGAGATCGACCCCGAGACCGGCGGCATCGCCACGCCCTTCTGCCCGGTCACCGAGACGCTGACGGCCCTGCCGGCGGAGCTGCCCACCTACTCCTGCCCGCTGCACCAGCACCCGCCCGTGCCCACGCCCGACCCCTCGGCCAGCCCGTCGGCCACGTCGTCGCCGTCCGCTGACGGGCCGCTGACCGCACCGCCCGATCCCGGCGTGGCCCCTCCGCCCCCGACGGCCCCCGCTGCCACCCCGACCGCCGCACCCCCGTCACCGTCGCCGTCGCCGAGCCCCACTCCAACGCCCACCCCGGCGGACGACGGCCCACGGGCCCCCTCCGACAGCACGTTCGGCTGATCCGACCAGTAGCCTCGTTCGCGTGCAGATCCTCGTCGTCACCAATCCGGCCGCGCGCCGGACCAAGCCCCACCTCTCGCGTTGGGTGGCCGATCGCCTCAGCGACGTGGCCAAGGTGGACGTCATCGCGACGACCCACCGCAACCACGCCACCGAGATCGCCCGCGATGCGGCGACGCGGGGGCTGGACGCCGTCGTTGCCCTCGGTGGCGACGGGACGGTCAACGAGGTCCTGCAGGGGCTGGCGGGCAGCCAGACGGCGCTCGCGGTCCTGCCCGGCGGGTCGACCAACGTCTACGGACGCATCCTCGGGCTGCCCCGCAGCCTGACCGGTGCCACGTCGATCCTCTTCCAGGCGCTCAAGGAGAACCGGGTTCGACAGGTGCCCGTCGGTCGGGCCAACGACCGCTGGTTCGCCTGGTGCGCCGGGTTCGGCTACGACGCCGACGTCGTGCGCGAGGTCGAGTGGCACCCCCGGATGAAGCGCTACCTGGGCCAGACGTCCTTCCTGTACCACGGCTGGGAGGCGCGCAAGCGGGCCGCCGAGATCACCATCGACATCGAGGCCGGCCCTGCCCGCCCGAAGGGCCGCCAGCGAGGCGCGCTCAAGCGCGAACGGGTGCTCGGCGCGGCGGTCGTCTGCAACGCCGACCCGTACACGTTCTTCGGTCCCCTCCCCTCGCGCATGTGCCCCGAAGCAACGCTTGAACGCGGCCTGGACCTGACGGCCCTCACCGACATCTCGTTGCCGGCGCTGCTGCAGACGATGCGCAAGGCCCTGACCGGCCGCGACGTCCGCGACCTGCCGTGGATCACCGGGTGGCACGACCGCGAGTACTACGAGCTGACGGCCAGCCGACCGATCCCCGTCCACACCGACGGCGACCCCGTCGGTACCACCCAGCACCTCCGCGTCGAGGTCGTCCCCGACGCCCTGCAGCTCATCGTCTGAGCAGCCGGCCGAACCGACTCACACCCCCTGTCCGTTCGGCCACCCAAAAGGGGTGCGAGTTCTTGCAAGCAGGTCTGGACGGGCCTCCACAGCGCTTGTACTCTGCTTCACAAGCGAGCGCGAGCCCCTCGCCAGTGACCGGCTTCACTTGGGTCCCGGTTTCACGCCCCCCTCCATCGAGGTGTTCTCGCGCCATCTGGGTACCACCGTTGCTACCCGCAGAACCCAGCCGTTCGCAACCGTCGAACGGCGATGCCGACGCAGGTCCGTCTGTCCCGAGCCGATACTCCCGCCACCGCGGACACGAGCTTGCCATATCCCGAGAAGGAGCGAGGCGCACATGCTGTCCTGGCGTAGTCGATCCGCCTGCCTCGACGAGGACCCCGAACTGTTCTTCCCGGTCGGTAGCACCGGCCCTGCGCTGGAGCAGACCGAACGAGCGAAGGCCATCTGCCAGGCCTGCCCCGTCGTGGCCGAGTGCCTCGAGTGGGCGCTGGAGTCCAACCAGGACGCCGGTGTCTGGGGTGGCCTGAGCGAGGACGAGCGTCGCGCGCTGCGCCGTCAGCGCCAGCGCCGCCGTCGTCTGGCCAGCTAGTCCACGGTCCCCCGCTGGACCCCTACCTGCATCCCCCCGCGGAACGCCGTCCGCGGGGCCGCCTGGACGGACTTCGTCCATGGCTCTCGACGGCCGTGATCGTGTTGCTCCTGCTCTCGATCGCGGCCGTTTACTTCGTCACCGCCCGCCAGGATCCCTCGCTGGAGGTCCCGCTCGACGCCGCCCCCGTGCAGGACGTCGACGTCCCCCAGGCGCCGGACTGATCACGGCAGGACTCGTCAGGGGAGGGGGATGACCAGCTCGACCGAGGTCCCCTTCTCCGGGGACAGGGTCGTGATGGTGCCGCCGAGCTCGCTGGTGACCAGGGTTCGCACGATCTGCAGCCCGAGGTTGGCCATCGACTCGAGGTTGACGCCCTCGGGCAGGCCGACGCCGTCGTCGGCCACGATCACCGACAGGGTCGACGGGTGGCGCTCGAACCGCAGGGTGACCGTCCCGCCCGCCTCGGTGAAGGCATGCTCGACGGAGTTCTGGACCAGCTCGGTCAGGACGAGCGCAAGCGGCGTGGCGATGTCGGCGGTCAGCTCCCCGGGGTTGCCCTCGACGCTGAACGCCACCTTCTGGTCGGGACCCACCAGCCCCTCGGCCAGCATGTCCACGATGCGCGTGGCGATCTCGGAGAACGACGCCGCCTGCCGGGCCTCCCGCGACAGGATCTCGTGGACCAGCGCGATGGAGGAGATGCGGCGGACGGACTCCGTCAGCGCCTCCTTCCCCTCCTCGCTTGCGACCCGTCGTGCCTGCAGTCGCAGCAACGACGCAACCGTCTGCAGGTTGTTCTTCACCCGGTGGTGGATCTCCCGGATGGTGGCGTCCTTCACGCGCAGCGCCCGCTGGTGGCGACGCAGCTCGGTGATGTCGCGGACGAGGATCAGCGCACCCGTCAGCTGGTCGCCCTCCATCAGCGGCATGATCCGGCGCAGCACCACCGCGCCGTCGCCCTCGATCTCGCCCAGCACGGCGTAGCCCTCGTCGAGCGCGGCGTCGGTGTCGTCGGGCCGAGGGTCGACGTCGGCGATGTTGGCACCCTGGAGCCCCTCCATCTGCCCGATCCGCCGGTAGGCGCTGATGGCGTTCGGGGACGCGAAGGTGATCGTGCCGACCTCGTCGATCCGCATGATGCCGTCGCCGACGCGGGGGCTGACCTCGTGCTCCTCGGGGCGGTCGCCGGCGGCGTAGGGGAACTCGCCCTCGCAGAGCATGCGCGCGAGCTGGCCGGCCGCCTGGAGGTAGGTCAGCTCCAGCTGGCTGGGCGACCGGGCGGTCGCCACGTTGGCCTCACGGCTGATGACGGCGATGATCTCGCCGCCGTACCCGACGGGAATGGCCTCCTCGCGGACGGGCACGCCGGTGGACCAGTCGGGGTCGGCGTCGCGGATGACGCGTCCCTCGGCGAACCCCCGTCCCACCATGGGCCGCTGGTGGCGCAGGAAGAAGTCGCCGACCAGGTCGTCGACGTAGATGGTCTGGGCGGTGTGGGGACGCATCTGGCCGACGCAGCGGTAGCCCTCGTCCCCGCGCTCGTCGGTGTCCTCCACGAACAGCAGCAAGTCGGCGAAGGACAGGTCGGCAAGGACCTGCCATTCCGCCAGCAGGCGCTGGAGGTGGGCAGCGCCGGGCTTGTCCAGCCCGTCGATGCGTTCGAGGAGGTCGGTCAGGATCGTCACCGCCGGATCGCCACCAGCGCGTCACCCTCCTGCACGATGTCGCCCAACGCGACGCCGATCGAGGTGACGGTGCCTGCGGTCGGTGCCGTGATCGGGATCTCCATCTTCATCGACTCGACGACGAGGAGGGTCTGGCCGTCCTCGACGACGTCACCGACGGCGGTGTGGATGGCGATGACGTTCGCGACCATGTCGGCGGTCACGGTCAGGTCGGTGGAATCTGGTTGGCTGCTCATCGTTGTTGAGTCTCCCAGCAGGGCGGACGTGCGCGGGTGGCCGGACGGACCGGCCGATGGTCAACGACCGCGGCGGATCTCGTCGCTGGCAGCGTAGGACACCTCGGGGTCGACCAACGCCGCAGAGCCCAGCACCGTCCCGTCCCGGACGTTGCCCTCGGCCAGCAACGCAGCCGTGGGAGCGGCCAGATGGGTCGGGGTCGTCAGCAGGAGCGGCGCCCCACGACGGGCGGCGGTGGGGGCAGCCGCAAGCGCCCAGGCCCATGCGGTGCCGTCGTACCCGTTGGCCAGGAGCACCTCGTCGAAGGTGCCGTCGGCCCCCCACAGCTGCTGCGCGACCGCGACGGCGGTGGCCGTCCGGTCGCCGCCGGACATGCGGATGGGTGAGGGCAGCGCGTCCATGGCGGCGTCGCTGACCGCGGCGGTACCACCCAGCACCACCGCCGAGGTGATGCCGAGCCTCCTGATGGCGTCGGCGGTCTCCGTCGACAGCGCGGCGGTGTCGGTCAGCATGACCGGGACACCCGTCGCGGCACCGTACGCCCCGCCCGACAGCGCGTCCGCCCATGGCGCAGCGTCATCGGGACCGGCCCGGGCGATCATGACACGGTCCTCACCCGAGCGGTCGAGCACGACCTCCGCCACCGCCGCCGCGGTGGCCACACGGGAGGCGCCGGCCAGCCGGACGACGGTGCCGTGAACCGCCAGCTGATCGGCCACGGCGGGGGACACCGCGGCGGTCCCGCCCAGCACATGGATGGTCGCACCGGGGGCCAGCACACGGCCGAGCTCGGCATCGACGCGCGGGTCGAGGCCGTCCGAGGGCGTCAGCAGCAGGGGGCCCTCGGTTCCCGCCAGCGGCCCACCGGACAGCGCGTCGGCGAAGACGTCGTGGCGGGCGATCACCGCAACGGTGGCCTCACCGGGGTCGAAGGTGGCGGCGCTGACCGCTGCGGCAGCGGCGATCGGGTCGTCGGTGTCGGCCAACCGGTCGAGGACGTCGTAGCGGACCTCCACCGACCCCGACACCGGCTCGGCGTCCTCGGCGGTCAGCGTCCAGACGTAGGTGCCGGGGGCGGCCGTCCCGTCGTCCCAGACGGCGTCGACGCGGTCCCCCGAACCCTGCTGGTGGTACACGGCCGCCCCGTCGGGCCCGGTCACGTCGACCTGCCACGTCGCCCCCGGCCAGAGGAGCGCGGAGAAGGCGACCGGGGTGGCCAGCGCACCGTCGAGGTCGGCACGGGCAAGGGTGGGGCTGGCCAGCGCCCCCTCGATGACAGGCGGCTCCAGGTCCAGGTGGCCCAGGGCGGTGCGGCGACCGTCTGCGGAGACGGCCCACTCGTAGCGCCCGAGCGCCCAGCCGGTGCCGGCGAGGTCAACGGTTCCCGTCGCGGCGGAGCCGGACCCCTGCGCGCGGAAGACGACGTCGCCGTCCGGGCCGCGCAGGTCGATCTGCCAGTCGCCCGGCGGGTCGAGTGTGGCGGCGAACGTCACGCGGTCGACGTCGGGATCACCGCGGATGACCCGCGTCGCCACGATGTCGGACGCCTGGTCCACGATCAGGTCGCCGGCGCGCTCCCGCACGGCCGTACGAGTGGCCGGCAGACCGTTGTAGGGCCCGTCGCCCGGACAGGTCGTCGTCGACACGTCGCGGTGTCCCGAGATGTTGTCGAGCGTCACCGCCTGCCCCTCGGGATACCTCGAGGACCCGGCGCTGACGGCCACCGACGTCCCCGTGGGGTGGAAGTGGTGCACATCGGCCTTCCACGCGACGAGCTGCTCGAGGGCGGTCTGCATCGCGCTGCCCGGGGTTGCGGCGGTGTAGGTGCCCAGGAGCGCGACGCCCGAGGAGCCGGTGTTGAACCCGCCGGCCTGCGCCCCGATGACGGCCCGGTCGATGCCACCGGCGCGACCCTCGTAGATCGTCCCGTAGGCGTCGATGAGGAAGTTGTAGCCGATGTCGTTCCAGCCGTTGCCGGTCACGTGGTAGGCCTGCACGCCGCGGACGGCGGCAGCGGCCTGCGCCTGGCTGTAGCCGTTGGAGCTGACCGTGTGGTGGACGAACATCCGGTCGACGTCGGCGGCGTAGGACGGCGGATCGTCGACGATGGACTCGTCGGCGCCCCACTCGGCACGGGTCACGATGTCGGGCTGTGCTGCCAGCGCGGTCGCCGTGTCGCGAGGCGTCCCGTTCCAGGCGGTCACCAGTGCGTCCCGGGCCCGTTGGAGGCCCGATCGGTCCAGCCCGAGCGGGTCGATGAGGATGGCCTCGGCGCCGGTGAGGTCACCGTCGAGCGCCCTGACCTGCAGCCGGTCGGCCGGTCCGGTCCACAGGGGATGGGTGTGCTCGACCGTGCCGCTCGAGGCCGCGTCTGCGGCCAGCGCTTCGGGGGAGCCCGGGTCGGGACCCTCGTCGTGCAGGTGACCCAGGACCGTCCACGACGACCACTCCCCGGTCCCGCGGGCGGTCCGGACCTCGACCTGGACCTCGCCGGGGAGCGCCAGCGCCAGCATGGCGAACGGCGTGGTCTCGTGGACCTCGCTGGTCACGGCCCCGGCGGCGGCGAAGGTGCCCGCGGGGGGCGCCGCCAGCGGGACGTGCTCCAGCCGTACGGGCACGACGGCCTGGACCGGCGTGGGGGCGATCGCACCCAGCAGGCAAATGGCGACGATCACGGCTGGCAGCACGAGGGTGCGCACCAGACGCCGTCGCGGAGTGGCGGTGACGTTGACCACGCGCGCCACCGTATCGCCGAAGCCGTCGACGATGGGGAACCCGCTACTTGCCGAGGAACCGCTCCAGGCCCTTGAGGGGCCCGATCTCGCGGATGCGCTCGAAGGCACGCGTCTCGATCTTCTTGACCTCGTGGATGGTGATGCCCAGCCGGTCGGCGACCTCGCCCGGCTTCATCGGGGTGCCGTCGACCAGGCCCATGCGGGCCTCGAGCACCTTGCGCTCGATGTCGGGCAGTCGCTGCAGGACCGTCGCCAGCTTGTTGCGCAGGCGCAGCGCTTCGGCCTCCTCCGGGTTGCGTCCCCCACCCCGGGACTTCCCGGAGTCGGAACGCGGTCGAGAGGAGCTGCTGCCCTTGTCGGGCCGGCCTTCGGCGCTGCGGCGGTTCACGGGTCACGAGCCTAGCGGCTGGCCGGTCGGCCGCAGGCCACATCGGGCGTCCGATCGGGGCGGGCGCAGCCGCCCGGGGATGCGGCCCTCCCCTCAGCGGCATGCGAGGATTCCCCACATGGAGCCCGACCTCGTCCTGGTCGAACGCGACGGCCCCCTGCTGCGCGTCACGATCAACCGCCCCGATGCCCGCAACGCCATCAACGTCGACGTCACCGTGGCGTTGCTCGACGCCATCCGGCAGGCCGAGGCCGCCGACGACATCGTGGCGGTGGTCCTCACCGGGGCCGGTGACCGGGCCTTCTGTGCGGGCGGCGACCTCGGGGGCATGGACCTCGGCGCGGGCGAGACCGCCATCCACAGGGGACGTGCGCTGTTCGCGGAGGTGCTGGAGGGGTTCCGCCGGCTCCGCCGCCCGGTGATCGGTCGGGTCAACGGCCATGCGCTGGCCGGCGGGTTCGGACTGGCGCTGGCCTGCGACGTGCTGATCGCTGCCGACAGCGCGACGTTCGGGGCCACGGAGGTCAGGGTCGGGCTGTGGCCACACATGATCTCCACCGTGATCGCCGACCATGTCGGCCCCAAGAAGGCGATGGAGCTGATGCTGACCGGCACCCGGCTGACCGCAGCGGAGGCCCTCGACCTGAAGCTGGTCAACCAGGTGGTCCCGGCCGGGGAGCTCGACGCCGCCGTCGACGCGTTCACCGACCGGCTGGCGGCGCTGTCGCCGGTCGTCCTCTCCCTCGGCAAGGAGTCCTTCGGGACGTCCCGGACCATGCGCCGCGAGGACGCCCTCCCCTACCTGGCCGGCATGCTCTCGGTACACGTGCGCACCGATGACGCCAAGGAGGGGATCATGGCGTTCCTCGAGAAGCGTCCCCCGGTGTGGACCAACCGCTGACCGACATCACCACCGCGGCGCCCTTCCCCCGCTCCCGCGTGCTGGTGACCGGCGGGTCCGGCTTCATCGGGCGGTCGCTCGTGGACGAGCTGCTGCGACGTGGCACCGACGTCGTCAACCTCGACCCGGTCCCCGGTCCCGGTCGCTGGACCCCGGGTGACGTCCGTGACCTGCCCGCCGACCTCCCCACGGTCGATGCGGTGGTGCACGTCGCCGGCCTGGCGGGGGGTGGTTCGCCCACCGACGCCGAGCTGCACGGGGTCAACGCCGACGGCACGGCCCGGGTCGTCGACCATGCGGTCCGCACCGGTGTTCGCCGGCTGGTCCTGATCAGCTCCATCGCCGTGCTCGGTCCTTCCGAGCAGCCCCTGGACGAGTCGGCGCCCCCACGACCGACGGGCGCGTACGGCCGGTCCAAGCTGCTGGCGGAACGGGCCGTCACCCGCGCTGCACACGAGACCGGGATCGAGGTTGCGATCGTCCGCCCGGGGTACGTGTTCGGCCACGACAACCGCGGCAACTTCGGTCGCATGGTGGCGGCGATCCGGTCGGGCCGGTTCGCCGTCCCCGGCCGCCGGGACACCCTCAAGGCCGGCATCTACCTGCCCGATCTGGTCGGCCTCCTCGTGCGGTTGCTCGACGCGGCGTCCCCACCGCCGCTGGTCCATGCCGTCTATCCCGACACGCCCACGCTGGGGGCGCTGGTGGCCATGATCCACGGGCGACTCGAGGCGGACCCGACGACCCCCGGGCTCCCCGCACCACGGGTGGTTCCCGATCCGCTCGTCCGTGCGGGGCTTCGCGCGCTCGACGTCGCCGCCGGTACGGGGATCCGCCGGGCAGCCGACCTCGGCGAGACGATCCGCAAGCTCCGCGGGAGCTCCAACGTGGTGTCGTCGGTGCTCGACAGCTCGAGCTGGGCCTTCGGTTGGCAGGACGCCCTCGACGACCTGCTGGTGACGGGACCCGGCAGCTAGCCGGGCGTCTCGGCCGCCCCCCCGAGTCAG
Source organism: Euzebya rosea (assembly GCF_003073135.1). Lineage (NCBI taxonomy): Bacteria > Bacillati > Actinomycetota > Nitriliruptoria > Euzebyales > Euzebyaceae > Euzebya > Euzebya rosea. The sequence continues at coordinate 112,986 of NZ_PGDQ01000001.1, read as the reverse complement.
ATCAGCGGAGCTCCAGCTTCGCCATGACGTTGTCGATGAGACCCGGCGGCGCGGCGTCCCGGCACGACGTGGCGACGATGGCCTTCAGTCGCTCCTCGAAGTCGGCACGGTGCCCGCACGGGGGGCAGTCCAACATGTGCGCCTCGACCTTTGCCCGCGTATCGGGGGCACATTCGTCGTCCAGGAACGCCTGGAGCTGGTCGAGGAACTCGGTGCAGCGGTCACCCATCAGCTGATCCTTTCCTCGTCGTCGGTCGGTCCGTCGGTGGTGAGATCGTCCTCGGAGATGATCCCGTGGCGAACCGCGTGGTCGTACAACGCCTTCTGCAGCCCGCTTCTTCCGCGATGCAGGCGACTCATCACGGTGCCGATGGGTGTGTCCATGATCTCGGCGATCTCCGCATAGCTGAATCCTTCGACGTCGGCGAGGTACACCGCGGTCCGGAACTGCTCCGGCAGGCCGTCCAGGGCGTCCTTCACGGCCTGCGCCGGCAGCTGCTGCATCACCTCGAACTCCGCGCTGGGCGCCGATCCCCCCTCGAGCCGGTCGAACAGCGAGAAGTCACCGGAGTCATCGAGGTTGTCCTTCACCCCGTCGGCGGAGACCTCCTGCGGACGGCGCTGCTTCTTGCGGTAGGAGTTGATGTAGGTCGTGGACAGCACGCGGTACAGCCACGCGCGCAGGTTCGTGCCGGGCCGGAACTGGTGGAAGGACGAGTAGGCCTTCGCCATCGCCTCCTGCACGAGGTCCTCGGCGTCTGCCCGGTTCCGCGTGTACCGCATCGCGGCACCGAAGAGCTGGTCGACGTACGGCATCGCGTCCCTGACGAAGATCTCTCGACGTTCGTCGTCGGTCAGCTGCTGCCGGACGGGGCTGCTGGAGTCCTGCTGCGGGGTCGTGGCCATCTCCGCCGAAGTGTACGGGGTGGCGACGGAGGCGGTTCGTTGCACACACAATGTCGTGTTAACCCTTGTCAAACATCCCAATAGCGAGTTATACCGTCCTCGAACACCTGTGAACACGTACGGGAGAGATGATGGACGTCGACGAGCTGGATGCGTGGCTGGGGACCGGGGACGATGCGTCGGGGGCGACGGACGGCGAGGGCCGCACCCGGCCCCCGTGGGGCAAGGCGCCGCCCCGCCGGGACGACCTCGGCGCCGACCGGGACGATCGACGCCGACGCTGGGTCCCGATCGTCGGCGGGGCCTTGCTGCTGTGGGTGCTCGTCATGGCGGTGGCCTTCGGCCGCGGAGCCGGGCCCACCGACGACGCGTCAGCCGACGAACCCTCCGTCATGGACCTCGCCATGGCAGGTGGGGCGCCGTCGGACGGGGGCACGCCGGTCCAGGGAACGGTCACGGCGGCCGCACCGACCGGCGCACCGGCACCCACGGGCCCAGAAGCGACCACCGTCGTGGACGCCTCGACGAGCCCCGAGGGCACCTCGGTCGTCGACACCGCGGTTCCGTCGAGCGGCGAACGCGACTTCGGGGCGATCGTGGCCCTCCGGGCCGCCCTCGGCGAGTCCACCGACGGAACCGACCGATACCTGGAATGGGCCGTCCCGGTCGACCGGGTGGCGCTGCACGACGAGGTGGAGCTGGTCGTGCTCGACGCCGTGTGGCTGAGCGGTCGCGACGGCACCTACGACCGTGCCGAGGGAGGACGATGGGCGGTGCCCGTCGACGCCGACGGCGCGGCGCTGACCGCACCGTGGGCACTCGGACCCTCGACCGCTGCCGAACCGCCCGACCCCGTCGACCCACCCGTGCTGCGACAACGCGTCGCCGAGGTGGAGGATGCGCTCGCCACGGGCGGCTGGAGCGACGTGGTGGTGCACGCAAGTGACGCGCACCCCGAGCTGACCGGCGTGTGGGTCGTCGTCGTCGACGGGGTCGACCCCGCCGGGATCCGACGCGTCGGCGCCCTCGCCTGGCTGCACGACGACGGGGTCCTGCGCGTCCTGGGCGGTGACCGGTGATGCGTCCGCGCACCCCCTTGCAGCTGGTGACGGCGTTCGCCAGCCTCCTCATCGAGGTCGAGGCCGGCGTGCGTCCGGCCCGACACCTGCGGCCGATGCTGGCACCCGAGCTGCAGGGCACCCTTCGCCGGGTGCCGCGGGGCGGCATCGGCGGCGGCATCGCGAAGGTGCACAAGGTGCTCGTGCAGGCACGGGGTGACCGATGCGAGGCGGTGGTCCTGCTGGCACGACCGGAACGCACGACCGCACTGATCGTTTCGCTGATGCGCGACCGGTCGGGCTGGCTGGTCGTGGACCTGGCCCGGCCGGGAGAGGACCCCATGCCGGACCTGCCGCCGGAGCACCCGACCCTGCCGCAGATCGCCTGGCATCGGACCACCGACCGCCAGACGCGGCCACAGGACTGGCAGCTGCCAGCCGGATGGCGGCAACCACCTCGCCCCGCGCTGCCGGACGCGGCATGAGGTGGAGGTCTGCCGAGCGGCCTATCGTGGCCCGCCATGGAGCCTGCTGACCTCCTCCCCCTCCTGACCACCGTGCTGCCTGTGGGCGAGGTGGTGGCCACGCCACACGCCGGTGTCGCCGACGCGCTCGCCGCCAGCGGGGTGGAGGTGCGGGTGGAGGGGCCGTCCGTGCTGCCCGACGGCAGCGTCGGCGCGGTCCTGCTCCTTGCCGGCGAGGTCCCCGCGGCGGGTGACCGCGGTCCGACGCTGCTGGCCGAGGCGGTACGGGCCACGCGCCCCGGCGGGATCGTCGCGGTGGCGGCGCCGTCGGCGATGCCGGCGCGGCTGGCACGGACCGGCGACGGCCAGCCGGCCCTGACGGCCACCGACGCCGACCACATGCTGCGCGAGCGGGGGGTCGAGGTCGAGCTGCTGGCCGCGCCCGGGGCAGCCGCGCGGCTGGCCGGTCGCCCGTGGGCCGGCGCCGACGACCTGCCAGTCGACCGCTCCCCCGGGCTGCTCGACGCCGGTGAGGTCGTCCTGGCCGTGGGGCGCACTCCCCGCAGTCCCGCCGACCGCAGCCGGACGTTCTTTGGCTCGATCGCCCGGAAGGTCGCAGCGGCGTCGGTGATCTGCACCGACGACGACGGCCGTGTGCTGGTCGTGTTCGACGACTTCAAGCGATCGTGGACGTTGCCCGGGGGGCTGGTCGATGCCGCGGAGAACCCGGCGGATGCCGCCGTCCGCGAGGCGTGGGAGGAAGGCGGCGTGCGGGTCGTGCTCGACGAGCTGCTCGGCGTGTTCGCCCACGACCACCCCGATCGCGTCCAGTTCTTCTACGCCGCTCGTCCGGAGGTGCCGACGCCCTCCCCATCCCCCGTGCACACCCACGAGGTGTCGCAGGTCCGCTGGGTGACCCGCGACACCGCCGAGGCGATGGTGGACCCGATGATGCGACGCCGCATGCGGGAGTGCCTGGACGGGCGGCAACGCAACCCCCACCGCACCTGGGGCTGGTGAGCCTGCGGCTCAGCGGTTGACGATCGAGCGGGCCAGCTCGAGGTCGCCCTCGACGTCCAGGTCGACCAGCGGCTGGCGGCCCCAGACCGCCAGCCACAGTTCGTCGGCCGAGCCCGCGACGGTCGCACGGGCAGCGTCGGGGTCACCGTGGGAGGTCGACAACGTCGTGCCCTCGTCGGTGAGCAGGACGACGGTTCCCTGTGGTGCGTCATCGGCTCGAGCCCGGGGCAGGAACACCGACAGGTACTCCGCGATCCCGTCGAGGGCCTGGTCGGCCTCGAACCCGACCGCGGCGTTGCGGGCGAGCTGTGCATCCCAGCGGTGGATGGCGGCCTCGTGGGCCATCCGACGATGCCAGAACGACACGGTGTCGTTGGTGGGGTCGAACGTGAATGCGGGGGCGTCCGGTGGCAGGCGACGAAGGGTGTCGAGCAGCACGGCGGTGCCCTCGCGGAACCAGTCGGCCAGCCCGTCGACCGGCGGGGTGGGCCGTGGCCCGGGCGGCGGGTCGGTCACCCCCCGGTCCAGGTGGCTGCCGTGGAACCACTGCACGACACCGAGGTGCCCGAGCAGATCGGCCATCGTCCATCCCGGACAGGGCGGGACAGGCACATCGAGGCTGCCGGACAACACCGCCTCGAGGAAGGCAGCGGATTCGTCCTCGATCAGGCGCAGGTGGTCCACGCCCCGGATCATGGCACGCCGTGAAGCCCTCCGGCTGCGCAGTGGCTAGGGTTCGCCGCCGTGACGACACATCCTCGGGACCGCGCCTCGCTGACCGCACGGGCGGTTGCGCTCGGCCGTGCGGTAGGTCGGGGCGACCTTCGCGACGGCCTTGCCGAGCGGGCGCTGCCTCGTCTCGTCCGTCCGGCGGTTCGCGGCCTGCGTGCCGCGGCGGGGCTGCCCGGCGGGCGGGCGGCGGTGGCCGTTGCGCTGGGCGGCCTCAACGTGCATGCCGCCCTGCGCATGCACGCCGTCGACGCCGAGGTCGAGCGGGCCGTGCACGACGGCATCGGACAGGTGGTCGTGGTGGGCGCCGGGTTCGACACGCGCGCCTGGCGGATGGAGGCGCTTCACGGCACCCACGTCGTCGAGGTCGACCGCCCGGCCACCCAGCGTCGCAAGCAGGCCACCATGGCCGATGTCGCGCCGCTCGCCGACGTCGAGTTCGTCGCCGCGGACCTCGCCGAGGACTCCCTGCTGATGGCCCTGGCACCGACGGCATGGGACCGACACCGCCCCACGTTGTGGGTGTGGGAGGCAGTCGTGCCCTACCTCGACGACCTGGCCGTGCGGTCCACCGCCACCGGGCTGGCCGAGCTCTCGGCGCCCGGCAGCCGTCTGGTGATGACGTTCGCCCACCCGGTCGGCGGGGGCGGCGTCGCCGGCGCGCTCGTGGACAGCGGGGCACGGCTGGCGTTCGAGGTGCTGGGCGAGCCCCTGCGATCGGCCTACGACGACTGGGACATCACCGCGCTGCTGACCGAGGCGGGGTTCCACGACCCCGTCGTCACGGGCAGCCGCGAGTGGGCGCGAACCGTGGGACAGGATGCCCCACGCCTGATCTTCGCCGCCGAGCGGCTGGTCACCGCCGTCCGGCGCTGACCGGGATCAGGGCACGGCCGGGGGCTCGAGCGCCTCGTCGGCCGTCGCGGGGTCGCCGGTGGTGTCACCGACCGCCTCCTCCTCCGGGGTGGACCGTCGCCAGGCGAGGATGCCCGCGCCGACGATCACGACGACGATGGAGACCCACCCGTTGCGGCTCAGTCCCAGCAGCCGGAAGGTCGTGTCGGTGCGGATCAGCTCCAGCAGGAACCGGATGGTCCCGTAGCCGATCAGGTACACACCGATCAGCCTGCCGCGCAGGGAGGGGTGGCGCCGCTCGAGCCACAGGATGACGGCTGCCAGCCCGAGGTTCCAGAGGGATTCGTACAGGAACGTCGGGTGGAACGTCTCGGCGTCGGGGTAGGCCGCCGGCCGTCGACCCGGCGAGATCTCCAGCCCCCACGGCAGGGTCGTCGGGGTCCCGAACAGCTCCTGGTTGAAGTAGTTGCCCCACCGGCCGAAGGCCTGGGCGATCGGCACGGCCGGGGCGACGGCGTCCAGCAGGTCGGGCAGCCGAACGTCCCACCGTCGGCTCAGCACGACCAGCACGAGCGTGCCGACCGTCAGGCCACCGAAGAGGGCCAGGCCGCCCTCCCAGATGGCGATGACCTTCCACGGTTCGTCCTCGAAGCGCGACAGGTGGGTCGACACGTAGGCCGCCCGGGCACCGAGGAAACCCAGCAGGATCGCCCGGATCAGCATGCGCTCGACGACCTCGGTGTCCGCACCCCGTCGGCCCATGCGGACCACGGTCATGCGCCACGCGATCGCGACGCCGATGGCGATGGCCAACCCGTAGAAGGTCAGCTGCAGCGGCCCCAGGTGCAGGGCGTTGGTGGACGGGGACGGGATCGAGGCGAGCGCCGCGGCTACGCCCCAGGCTTCCGCCGGGGGCTCCGCCCCCGGCCCCCCGAACGGCGCCCTCCGGGCCTCATTTCGTTCGATCCTCAGGCGCCGTGGCACTTCTTGTACTTCTGGCCCGAACCGCAGGGGCAGGGGTCGTTGCGGCCGGTCTTGTCGTCGTTGCGGATCGTGCCGGCCTGCTGGGCAGCAGCCGCGGCGTTCTCCTTGGCGGACCCGGGCGCAGCGGCGCCGGCGCCCCCACTGGCGACGGAGTAGGACGCCCCAGCGCCCTTCGGCGCGGCGTCGCCCGACTTGGCCGAGGAGTAGCTGAACTGCGTGTCCATGGGCCGGTTGGCGGCGCCGTCGAGGGACGGACGGGAGATGCGGGGGCGCGGTGACGCCGGCTTGGCCTCGGCGCTCGCCTGCGCCTCGCCTTCCTTGCGGACCGGCAGGTTGAAGATGTAGCCGACCGACTCCTCCTTGATGCGCGCCTGGATGTCGGCGAAGGCGTTGTAGGCCTCGCGCTGGTACTCCACCAGGGGGTCGCGCTGACCGACCGCGCGCAGCCCGATGCCGTCGCGCAGGTGGTCCATCTCGTAGAGGTGTTCGCGCCACACTCGGTCGACGACCGAGAGGATCACGCGCCGCTCGACCTGGCGCATGCCGGCCGCACCGATCTCCTCCTCGCGGGCCTCGTACCGCTCCATGGCGGTCTCCTCGAGGCTCTGCCGCAAGTCGAAGTGCGCCTCCTTGCCGTCGAACTGGCTGACGTCGATGGCGAACTCGTCGACGCCGAAGAGCTTGCGGACACGCTCCTCGAGCTGCTCGACGTCCCATTCCTCGGGGAACACGCCCTGTGGCGCGAACTGGACGGCCAGGTTGTCGACGGCGTCCTCGACGAACTGCTCGGCGATCTCCTCGACCTGGCTGTCCTCGCCGTGCAGAACGGTGTCGCGCTCGCGGTAGATGATCTTGCGCTGCGCGTTCATGACGTCGTCGTACTTCAGGACGTTCTTGCGGATCTCGTAGTTGCGCGACTCGACCTGCGCCTGTGCCCGGGCCACGGCCTTGGTGACCATGTTCGCCTCGATGGGCAGGTCCTCGGGCATGTTGAGGCGGTTCATGATCGACTCGACGGCCGAGGCGTTGAACAGCCGCATCAGGTCGTCCTCCAGCGACAGGTAGAACCGGGACTCACCCGGGTCGCCCTGACGTCCGGACCGACCGCGCAGCTGGTTGTCGATGCGTCGGGAGTCGTGCCGCTCGGTGCCCAGCACGTACAGGCCGCCGAGCTCGAGGACCGTCTTCTTCTCCTCGGCGCATTCGACCTGGAAGGCCGCGAGGGCCTTGTCGTACTCGGCCTGGTAGCGCTCGCGCCACACCGACTCGGGCTCGACCTCGCCGGTCTCGAGGTCGGTGACCGGCTCGGCCCCGGCCTCGCGCTTGGCGACCTTCGTCGCGAGCGCCTCGGGGTTGCCACCGAGCTGGATGTCGACACCACGACCGGCCATGTTCGTGGCGACGGTCACCGCACCGATGCGGCCGGCCTGCGCGACGATGTCGGCTTCGCGGAAGTGGTTCTTGGCGTTCAGCACCTCGCAGTCGACGCCGGCGACCTTGAGGCGCTTGTGCAGCTCCTCGGAGCGCTCGACGCTGGCGGTACCGACCAGGACCGGCTGGCCCTTCTCCTGCCGGGCCTTGAGGTCCTTGACCACCGCGTTGAGCTTGGCGTCCAGGGACTTGTAGATCTGGTCCGGCTGGTCGAGGCGCTGGATGGGACGGTTGGTCGGCACGACCACGACGCCCATCTCGTAGATCTCGGCGAACTCCTTCTCCTCGGTCTTCGCCGTACCGGTCATGCCCGCGAGCTTGTCGTAGGTCCGGAAGTAGTTCTGCAGGGTGATGGTGGCCAGCGTCTGGTTCTCCTGCTGGATCTTCACCCCTTCCTTCGCCTCGATGGCCTGGTGCAGGCCCTCGGAGTACCGGCGGCCGTGCAGCGTGCGGCCGGTGTTCTCGTCGACGATCAGGACCTCGCCACCGTCGACGATGTACTCGTCGTCGCGCCGGAACAGCTCCTTGGCGCGGATGGCGTTCTGCAGGTGGTGGATCAGCGGCGTGTTGGCGTTCTCGTAGAGGTTGCCGACGCCGAGGAGCTCCTCGACCTTCTCCACGCCCTCCTCGGAGACCGCGATGGTGCGCTTGGCCTCGTCGACCTCGTAGTGCTCGTCGCGCTTCAGCTTCGGGGCGATGCGCTTGGCGAACACCTCGTACCACTGCGAGCTGGCGTCGGCCGGACCCGAGATGATGAGCGGGGTCCGGGCCTCGTCGATGAGGATCGAGTCGATCTCGTCGACGATGGCGAAGTTGTGGCCGCGCTGCACGAGCTGGTCGGGCTGCAGGACCATGTGGTCACGCAGGTAGTCGAAGCCGAGCTCGTTGTTGGTGCCGTAGGTGACGTCGCAGTCGTAGGCCGCCTTCTTCGCGGCCTTGGGCTGCTGGGGGTACACGTACCCGGTGCTGATGCCCAGGAAGGAGTAGACCTGCCCCATCCACTCGGCGTCACGCGAGGCCAGGTAGGGGTTGACCGTGACGACGTGGACGCCCTTGCCCGCGAGGGCGTTGAGGTAGACGGGGGCGGTGGAGGTCAGGGTCTTGCCCTCACCGGTGCGCATCTCGGCGATCTCGCCCTGGTGGATGACGATCCCACCGAGGACCTGCACGTCGAAGGGACGCTGTCCGAGGACACGCCACGCGGCCTCGCGGACGGTCGCGTAGGCGTCGAAGAGGATGTCGTCGAGCGTCTCCCCGTCGGCCAGCCGCTTCTTGAAGACGTCGGTCTGGGCCGCCAGCTCGCCGTCGGACATCGTCTTGATGTCGTCCTCGAGCGCGTTGACCTGCTCAACCATCTTCCAGAGCTGCTTGAGCCGCTTGCCCTCGCCCATCCGCAGCAGTCGATCCAGCATCCGTCACTCTCCCGGCCGCCTGGGACCCGTGTCCTCGCGACCACCGTTTCGTCACGCGCACACGCCGATGGGCGCGCGTCGAACCCCGTCAGAACGTGGGGTCCGGCTCCCAGCGTATCCCCGTCCGCTGGATCGACCGACCCAGCAGTCGGACATCCCCCGGCCGACCGAGCAGATACCCCTGGACCAGGTCGGCCTCCACGCCGAGGGCGGCGTCCAGCTGGTCCTGGCGCTCGATCCCCTCCACGATCACCACGAGGTCCATCGCATGGGCCATCGTGACGACGGCCCGCAGCACCGTGTCGGTGTCCTCGGGCCGGCCCACCAGGGTCTGGTCGACCTTCAGGATGTCCAGCGGCAACGACTGCATCGTCGCGAACGAGGCGTAGCCGGTGCCGAAGTCGTCCAGCGCCACCCGGACGCCGAGGTCCCTGAGCCGCTGCAGCTGCGTCACGACCGTCGGCGTGCCGGCGAGCAAGGTGGTCTCGGTGACCTCCAGCACGAGCCGGCGGGGGTCGACGTCCTCGTCCCGCAGGAGGGCCTCCAGGAGGGAGGGAAAGGCCTCGGACTCCAGCTGCGCACCGACCACGTTGATGCTGACGACCTCCAGCTCGGGGTGTGCCGCCGCGGTGCGGACGACCGTGCGGGCCACCGCGTCGCCGAGCGGCACGATCAGGCCGGTCTCCTCGGCGATGTCGACGAAGGACGCGGGCGTCAGCATGCCCACCGTCGGGTGGTTCCAGCGCACGAGCGCCTCGACGCCCCACATGGAACCCTCCCTCGGATCGAGGATCGGCTGGTAGTGCACGTCGAGCTGCCCGGCCTCGATGGCCCCGGGCAGCTCGGCCTGGGTCCGCATCCGGCGCATCCGTTCGTGCTGGATGGCCGCGTCGAACACCACGACCCGGTCGCGACCGAGCTGCTTGGCCCGGTACAGCGCCGCGTCCGCATCGGCGACCAGCCGTTCCGCGTCGACGGTGTCGTCGGCGACCGCCACCCCGACCGAGCAGCTGACCCGGGTGATCCCGGCCTCCAGCGAGAAGGGCTCCGACAGGGCTTCACGCAGCCGTTGGGCGATGGTCGTGGCCTGCTCGGCATCGGTGTCGGGCAGCACGAGCAGGAACTCGTCGCCGCCGAGGCGCCCGATCCGGTCGTCCGGACGGATGACGCGAACCATGCGCTGGGCCGCGGTGACCAGCAAGGCGTCCCCCGCGGGATGTCCCAACGTGTCGTTCACGAGCTTCAGCCGGTCGAGGTCGCAGAACAGGACCGCCACACGCCGCCCGTCCTCGAGCATCCTCGTCAGGTCCTCCAGCAGCGCGACGCGGTTGTCGAGTCCGGTGAGGGCGTCCTCGTAGGCCATCCGCCGCAGGGTGGCCGCATGGGTTCGGGTGGCCGTCACGTCCCGGACGTTGGCGACGATGGCGGACACATCGGGGTCGTCGCGTCGGTCGACCAGGCGCATCTCCAGCCAGCGATCGGGGATCATCGCGGGGCGGGCGGTCACGCTGACCACACGGCCGCGGGTGCTCGCCGCCTCCCGGAACGCATGCATGACCGGGCCGATGTCGTCGGGGTGGAGCAGGTCGACCCCTCTCCTGCCCGTGGCCGCCTGCCCGGCGAGGTGCTCGATGGCCGGCGTGCTGTAGGTGACGAACCCGTCGGCGGTGAACAGGGCCACCCCGTCGACGGCGTTCTCGACCAGCGCGGCGAACAAGCGGTTGCGGGTGCCCAACCGACGTGTGCTGCGCTGGTGCCCGAGGATCGCCGCACGCAGCCGCACCCCGACCGCGATCAGCAGCAGCGACTCGAAGCCCAGCAGCCCGGCCCCACACGCGAGGTCCGCGCCGACGGCGCATCCCGTGCGCAGCACCAACGGCACGACCAGGGCGGCGCAGATCACCAGGAGGCGCGCCCCGGAACGGTCCTGCTGACGGCCGAGTCCGTCACCGGGACGTGTCGCGGACGGGTGGATCGCCGCGATGCCGACCAGCGCGTAGGCCAGCCCGAGCAGCGGTGCGGCAGGGCCTTCGTGCACGTCGCCCATCCGCCCGGTCGCCCAGTGCACGAGGGGAAACGCCGCACCGGCGATCCCCGCCAACGACATGACGGTCGCGTAACGCGGCAGGCCGCCGGCAGCGAAGGCCCAGCGCACGACCAACGACAGGACGAGCAGGACGAGCGCGAGGCTGCTCGAGACCCGGATGATCCCGAGCGTCGTGGAGCTCGCCAGGACCACCGGGTCGGGACCGAGGACCGCGGACCACCAGACCGCAGCGACGGCCAGCCCGACGATCAGGGCATCGAGCTCGTCGACGCGACGCCAGCCGAGTTCCTCGCCGTCCGGCGACCCGTCGGCACGGGAGTCGCCGTATCGGCCGAGCGAGCGAAAGGCCCCCCGGAGCAGGGGAAAGGCGGCCAGCGTGGCGCCGATCAGGAGCAGCTCGCCGACGAGGCCCTCGACCAGCTGGGCGGCCGTCATGCCCGCGCCGTGCACGACGAGGCCGAGGCGGAGCCGCCGCCAGCCCGGGTCCAGCGGAGGATGTCGTCGATGGAGGAGCACCATGACGCCGATCGGCCCCCACAGCAGGCCGAGCAGCCACAGCTGCCGCGTGGCTCCCGGTGCCAGCCCGTACCACGACACGACGACGGCCAGCCAAGCGACTGCGACGGCACGCCACCAACGGGGGCGCGACAGCACGGGACCCCCTCCGTCACGGCTCGTCACGACGTCCCACTCCTGTTCTTGCGGCGACGACGGATGGTAGCGCCGCGTGGACGGGCGGTGGACCGGGCGAGCGGGCGCCGGTCCCGGACGGTCATGGGATCCGACGGCGCTGCTGGCGAGCCCACCTCGTGTCGTCCGGGGGGTGTGACGACCGGGGCCCGGTCCCTCGGCCGGTGCCCGTCGGAGGTGGGCTCGCCCCCTCATGCAGCGTGTGCGCCACCGCTGGCGGCGCCACCTGGGTGCACGATAGGAACGTGGCTTTCACTATCCTTTCGGAACGTGGATGCCCTGCTCCTTGCCAGACCCTCCTTGACCGCACGGCTGGACCGCGCCCTGGAGCATCGCCTGACCGCGGTGGTGGCCGGTCCCGGGTCGGGCAAGAGCACCGTCCTTCGCGCGTGGTGCTCCGGGGTACGGGCCGCGGTCTGGCATCCACAACCGACCGCGTCGTGGGCCAGCGCGGCATCCGGCCTGGTCGAGGCGCTGGCCGCGGTCGTCGAGCTGCCCGACATGTCGGCGTCGTGGCGCAGCGCCGCCCCCGAGCCGGAGTCCCCCGCCCGACGAGGTGCCGCGATGGCCGGCGACCTGGTCGATGCCATCGGCGACACCGAGCTGGTCCTCGTCGTGGACGAGCTCGATCCGGTGGCCGATGTCCCCGGCGTCCGGCATCTGCTGACGTCGCTGGTGCGGCAGGCCCCGCCGACGTTGCACGTGGTCGTGGCCTCGGGTTCCGCGCTGCCTCCGGGCCTGGCCGCCCAGTGCGGGTTGGAGCTCACCGGTGACGACCTCGCGTTCGACCTGCCTGCCGTCGAGGCGATGCTGCAGGCCATCGGCGGTGACGCCGGTCGAGCCGCCGAGATCCTCGGGGCCACGGGCGGCTGGGCGCTCGGGGTCAGGCTGGCGGCAGAGGCCGACGACCCGTCGATCCCCGCTGAGGTCCGTCCGCTCGTCCAGCGCGCGCTGGAGCAGCGGTCACCGGCTGCGCGAGCGGTCCTGCAGGCGGCCGTCGACCTGCCCTGGGTCGATGACCGGATGCTGGGGCACCTGGGGGTGGTCGACGCGCGTCGGGGCCTGGAGGAGCTGCAACGCCACGGGGTCTTCCTGACCCCCGTCGGCGGGAACGGCCATCGGCTGTCGGACCTCGTCGGCGACATCGTCGCTGCGGCGACCGGCGAGTCGCCGTCGGACCGCACCCGTCGCCTGCGCACCGCCGCCGGATGGCTCGAGGACAACGGCCAGCCGGCCCCGGCGCTGGCATGCCTCGTCCGCGCCGCCGACCACGAGCGGTTGGTCGCCATGCTCGAGGCGAACGGGACGCAGCTGCTGCGCAGCGGCCGCGTCGACGTGGTCGCCGACGCCTGCACGGCGGTTCCACCCGAACGACGCACGAGCCTGCTGCACATCCTGGAGGGCGATGCCCACCAGGTACGGGGCGACTGGACGGCGTCCCTCGCCGCCTACCTCCGTGCGTCCCAGGACGCCGACCCCGGTATCCGCCCGAAGCTGGCATGGCGCATCGGGCTGATCCACTACCTGCGGGGCGAGCTGGAGGAGGCCATGGCGGCCTACGAGCGTGGCTTCCCCATCGCCGGGGAACGACCGGCCGGCACCGGGGACGGGGCCGGACTGGGAGACATCGCGCTGGCCCGGGCGTGGGGCGCCGCCGCCTGCTGGCTCCGCGGGGACCTGCCCCGTGCCCGGCAGCTGGCGACCGATGCGTTGCAGGACGCCCTCGCGAGCGCGGAGCCGGGCGCCGAAGCCGCCGCCCGGACGGCGCTGGCGATGGTGGCCGCTGCCGATGGCGACCGCGCCGCCAACGACGCCCACTACCGCGCGGCGCTGGCCGCTGCCGAGCGGGCGGGCGATGCGCTGCAGCTGATCCGCATCCACACCAACCGGGCGTCGCACTTCTGCGAGGAAGGGGCGTTCGACGCGGCGCTCCGCGAGCTGGAGAAGGCGATCCACCTGTCGGGGCTGGCGGGTGAACGCACGATGCGCAGCATGGCCCTGTCCAACCGCGCCGAGGTCCACCACCGCCTCGGCCGCATGGAGGAAGCCGCCGCCGACGTCACCGAGGCCGAGCGCATCTGCACGGAGGTGGGCACCGACATGGTGGTCTACCCGCTGCTGCGGCGGGGCCTGCTCGCCGGCGACCGCGGTGACCGCCCCGCTGCGCTCTCCGCCCTCGGACGGGCGATCGAGATCGCACGACGAACCGACGACCGACAGGTCCTCGCTCCTGCCCTGGCGGCGCGGGCCGTGGTCCTGGCCATCGAGGACCCGACGGCCGCCGAGGCGCTGGCACGCGAAGCCGTCACGGTGTCCGGTGGGCTGGCCAGGGCGGAGGCGCTGATCGCCCTGGCGGCGGTCGCCCTGCACCGCCACGACCGCGCCGAGGCCACGCGCTTGGCCCTCCAGGCGCTGGCCGACGCGCGTCATCGCCGGGATCGGGTCAACGAGGCCGAAGCGCTGCATGTCCTGGCGGCGGCAGACCGCACCTCCGGTGCCCGCCACGTCCGAGCGGCACGGGCGATCTGGGCGGGGTTGGGGTGCCCGATCGGCGTCGCCGCGACCACGCTGCTCGCGGCCGACATCGGCAGTCCCGCGTCCGCCGAGGCCGAGGCGCGGCTGGTGGGCATGGGCGCCGCGGGCCTCGCCGAACGCATCCGCGCCTGGCGCGCCGACGGCGGGCACGATGCCGGCACCGAGGACGTGCGCCTGCGGGTGCTGGGCGGGCTCACCCTCGAGCTCGACGGTGTCCCGGTTCCCCACGAGACCTGGGGCTCCCGGAAGTCCCGCCTGCTGCTGGCGCAGCTCGTCGCCCGTCGAGGTCGTCCGGTCCCCCGCGAGGAGCTGGCGGTGTCCCTGTGGCCCGACGGGGACCCCTCACGCCTGGGTCCCCGGTTGTCGGTCGAGCTGTCCAAGCTCCGTCGGGCGCTGGGGCCCGCTCGGGACGCCATCGTGGCCGACCGCGACAGCCTGCACCTGGACCCCGACGAGCTGTCCGTCGACGTGTGGCGGTTCGTCGACGACGCGACCGCGGGACTGGACGCTGCGAGGAGCGGCGCGGACGGCAGCGAGTCGTTGCGGCGGGCCGACGCGGCCTACACCGGCGACTTCCTGGAGGAGCATCCCTACGAACCATGGGCGGCGGGTCTGCGCGACCGTGCACGGGCGCTGGCGGCCAACGTGGCGCGAACCCTGGCCGCCACCGCCTGGGCGGCGGGTGATGCCGCCGAAGCCGCACGCTGCTGGCGACGGGTGCTGGAGCGCGACGCCTTCGCCGAGGACGCCCACCTGGCACTCGTCGAGGTGCTGTCGGCCGTCGGCACACACGGCGAGGCCCGACGCGCCTACCAGACCTACGTGGCCCGCATGGAGGAGATCGACGCCCCGGTGGCGCCGTTCCCGACACCGAAGGCCGCTACGTGATCACTTGATCTCGAGCAGCTTCTCGCGGACGGCGTAGACGACTGCTTCCATGCGCGAGTGGAGGTGCAGCTTCTCCAGGATGTTGCGCACGTGGTTCTTCACCGTGTTCTCGGAGATGAACAGCTCCTTGGCGATGTCGCGGTTGTTCATCCCCTTGGCGACCAGCGTCAGGACCTCCATCTCGCGGTCGGTCAGCCGGGGCGCCGGCATCTGCTGCTTCTCCTCGTCCTTCTTGGCCATGGCGGCGAACTCGTTGAGCAGCTTGGATGCCATGGAGGGAGAGATCAGCGACTGGCCGGCGTGGACGCTGCGAATCGCGTCGGCGACCTCGTCGATGGAGATCTCCTTGAGCAGGTATCCCGACGCGCCGGCCTTGATCGCGTCGTAGAGGTCCTCCTCCTCGTCGGAGATCGTGAGCATCAGGATCTTGGTGGAGGGGACCTTGTCCTTGATGGACTTGGTGGCCTCGATCCCCGTGATGCCGGGCATCCGGACGTCCATCAGGACCAGGTCGGGGATGTGCTCCTCGGCCAGGGCGATGACCTCGTCACCGTCGCTGGCCTCGGCCACGACGTCGATGTCGTCCTCGGACTCGAGGACCATGAACAGCCCCCGGCGGAAGAGCGCGTGGTCGTCGGCGACGATGACCTTGATGGAGTCGGCCGGCGTCTCGCTCATTCGATGCTCCCGTAGTTCGCGTGTGGGTGGGGCCGTCGATGCCCTGGTGACTACTCATGTAACCAGACGTCGACCCCACCCGTTCGGACTACAGACTACCCCCTCACAAAGGAGTCGTTAGGGTGCCGTAGCCATCGCAGCGGGCTGGTCGGCGCCCACCGCCTCGATGAGGCCGATGTCACCATCACCCCGTCGGTACACCACGTTCGGGGCGCCCGTACCGGCGTTGGTGAACAGGTAGAAGTCGTGGCCCAGCAGCTCGAGCTGGAGGACGGCGTCGTCGGGGAACATCGCCGTCAGCTCGAACTCCTTGCGCTTGACGATGTTGGGCGAGGGATCGTCGTGCTCGACCTGGCCGTTGGTGGCGGCCCGCCGGTGCACCTGGGGCAGCTCGCCGGTGGTGCGGGCGTCGTCCCGGCCGCGGCGGCCCCGGTCGATCAACCGTGTCTTGTAGCGACGCAGCTGCCGTTCGAACCGGGCGATGGCCTGGTCGATCGCCTCGTGGTGGTCCTGTCCCTCGCCGAGCGCGCGGACAGTGTGCTTCTTGGACCGTGCGGTGATCTCCACGCTCGCAGGGTTGGGTATCCGTGGATTGTGTTCCTCTGCGAAGCTCACCTCGAGATCGAGGATCCGGTCGAAGAACCGAGTCGCGTGTTCGACCTTGCGCCGCGCCTCCTCCTTGACCCGTTCCGGGATCTCGCAGTTCCGTGCTCGCAAAGTGATGTCCACATGCGCCTCCTTGATGGGTGCCTACTGCTCGGTCATGCGACCCTCAAAACCACGAACGCCCCGGGCGCCGATGTCGGCGTCGCGGGGCGTGCAGGATGCGGGGCAGGCTTGGCTCCAGCTGTCTGGCGGATCAAGCCTCACCTCCTGTTGGTCGCACCCGATATGGTGGAGGCAGCGACGCCCCCGCGCAAGGGGCAGTTCACCCACGAGACACTCCGCGAGCACCACAGGGGTGCACGCCGACTCGCCGCCGACGACGAGCCGCACGCAAGCAGATGGAGGCCCCATGCCACCCTTCGCCGTCCGCTCGACGACCGACCACCTCGCCGCCGACCAGCTGGATGCCTGGTGCACGCTGTTCGAGGGATGCACGCGGATCGCCGCGCTCGTGCCGCGCCAGCACGCCACCGCCCTCGGGGTGATCCAGCGCCTTCGGCTGGTGCCCGACGAGTCCATGGAGGCCGTCATCGACGACGGCACCGGCCGGCTGCGCGTGGTGTGGACCGGCAGCGACCCGCTGAACGGGCTCGAGCTCGGCCGTGGCCTGCGGGTCGAGGGCACCGTCAGCATCGACGGGGGCCAGAAGCTGATGCGCAACCCCACGTGGTGTGTCGTCCGCGACCCCTACGCGTGCGCGGAGAAGGAACGCGACAAGGACCGCGCGTCGCGCGCGGACAAGGGCCTCAGCGCGCGCCGATGAGCGCTTCGCGCATCTCCTCCACGCGCATCACCGGCACCAGCGCCAGCACCTCGTCGCCCTCGGTCAGCGCCGTCGTCCCCCGCGCGGGCAGCACCCGGTTGCCGCGGACGATCGCCACGATGGCGCTGTCGGGCGGGAGCGGCAGTCCGTCCACACGCTGACCGGTCGCGGCCGACTTGTCGTCCAGCCTGACCTCGAGCAGCTCGATCTCGCCGCGCCCCAGCTTGAGGAGGCTGATCAGGTCACCGGTCAGCACCTCCTCCTCCACCAGCGCGGTCAGCAGGTGCGGGGGCGACACCGCGAGGTCCACACCCCAGGAGGCGTCGAAGAGCCACTCGTTGGCCGGGTAGTTCACCCGCGCGAGCACGCGGGGCACGCCGAACTCCTCCTTGGAGAGCAAGCTGATGACCAGGTTGTCCTCGTCGTCGCCGGTCACGGCAACCACGACGTCGGCGCTGCGGACCTCCGCCGCCTCCAGCACCGCCGGTGCACACGCGTCGCCGTGCACGATGCGGATGCCGTCGCCGACCCGCGCGACCGCCTCGTCGCGCTTCTCCACGATCGTCAGGTCGTGCCCTCGATCGCGCAGCTCCGCGGCGAGGTAGCGACCGATGCCGCCGGCCCCTGCGATCACGACCTTCATGCCGTCACCTCCATGCCGTCGCCGTTCATGACTGGCTCTCCTCCGACACGGTTGACAGGAACGCCTCGGCCTCCTCGAGGGCCGAACGCTGCACGGCGAGATGGATGCGTTCGCCGGCCTGCAGCAGCTGGCGGGGCACCGGGATCGAGGTCTGCCCGACACGGGTGACGGCAGCCAGCAACCACTTGCCCTGGCGCTGGAACCGCTCCACCTCCCACGGGCCGCCCTCGGCCGGCAGGTCGTGCGCCAGCACGACGACGTCCCCCTCGCCCGGGCCGATGGCGGTCTCGTGCTCCAGCACGCCCTCCCGGAGGTGGCCGAGGATCGCGTCGGTGGTCCACCGCGCGCTGGCGATGGTCGTGATGCCGTGGCGTTCGTAGATCGTGGCGCGGTCCGGGTCGTAGATCCTGGCCACGACGGTCCGTACGCCGAACCGTTCCCGGGCGATGCGTGCGGCGACGATGTTGGAGTTGTCGCCGCTGGTGACCGTCACGAACGCATCGGCGTGGTCGACGCCGGCCTTCAGCAACGTGCTGCGGTCGAAGGCGAGGCCCTGCACGGTCGTGCCACGGAAGCTGGCCGGCAGCCGCCGGAACGCCTTCGGGTCCTCGTCGACGATCACGACGTGGTGCCCCGCCGCATCCAGCTCGCCCGCGAGGCTCGAGCCCACACGGCCGCAGCCGATCAGGATCACGTGCACTGGCAGGACTCCTCTGCGTGACGGGGACTGGGGCGGACCGTGCCGTGCCGTCGGGCGACCGACGGGGCCACGGCCCGGGGTGAGACGATAGCGCCAGCAGGCCCGCGGCGGTGGTTCGGCCCACCCGGACGGACAGGGCTCGAGGCCGTACAGTCCACGATCGCCATGGGTATCTACTCCTCGCTGAAGCGCCGGGTGATCGGTGACCCCCGTGCCAGCGGGGAGCTGACCGGACAGGTCCTGCCGCCCTGGCTCGGCCTGCCGACCTTCGCCAGCGACACCCTCTCCTCCGCGGCGTACGCGACCGAGGAGACCATGGTCGTCCTCGCGCTTGCCGGCGCCGGGGCGCTGACGGTTGCCGGACCGCTGGCTGCCGCGGTGGCCGTCCTGATGATCATCGTCATCATCGGGTACCGCCAGACCGTGCGCGCCTACCCCGACGGTGGTGGCGCCTACGTCGTGGCGACCCGCAACCTCGGCCGGCGTCCGGGGCTCGTCGCCGCTGCGGCGCTGCTGGTGGACTACACCCTGACCGTCGCGGTGTCGGTCTCGGCCGGTACCGCCGCCATCGTGTCGGCGTTCCCGGAGCTCAGCCCGGCCCGCCTCCTCGTCGCGCTCACCTTCCTCGGCGTCATCACCGTCACCAACCTCCGCGGGGTCCGAGAGGCCAGCATCGTCGTGGCGGTCCCCGTGTACGCCTTCGTGTCGATCATGGGCGCGATGATCCTGCGGGGCATCGTGCTGTGCTCGACGTCGGGGTGCCCGGCCGTGCCCTTCGAGCAGCCCGAGGTCCCCGCCGCGGTGACCGGCCTGACGGTGTGGCTGGTCCTGCGCGCCTTCGCCACGAGCGCCACGTCGTTGACCGGTGTGGAGGCGGTGTCCAACGGCGTGCAGGCGTTCCGCCCCCCGGCGTCGCGCAACGCGGGCATCACCCTCGGCTTGATCGGACTGCTCGCCGTGCCGATGGTGCTGGGGATCGCCTACCTGGCGACCAACATCGAGGGGGTCGTGGCCTTCGCGGGGCTCGAGCGGACCGTCACCTCCCAGATCGCCGGCGCGGTGTTCGGCCCCAGCAGCGTCGGGTTCTTCGGCGTGCAGGTCGCGACGGCTGCCATCCTGTTCCTGGCTGCCAACACCGCCTACGCCGACTTCCCGCGCCTGGCCTCGCGGCTGGCCGACGACCGGTTCCTGCCCCGGCAGCTGTCGGCCCGCGGCGACCGGCTGGTGTTCTCCAACGGCATCATCGCCCTGTCCTTGGCCGCGGCCCTGCTGATCGCCCTCGCCGGCGCGCGGGTGACCCTCCTCGTCGCGCTGTACATCGTCGGGGTGTTCACCGCCTTCTCGTTGTCCCAGCTGGGCATGGTCCGCCACTGGCTGCGGGAGCGCGACCCCGGATGGCGTGCCTCGGCTGCCCTGAACCTCGTCGGTGCCCTGGCCACGGGCGCGGTGCTGCTCGTCGTCGTGGTCACCAAGTTCACCGTGGGCGCCTGGGTCGTGCTGGTGCTGGGCCCGGCGGTGGTGCTGGCCATGATCGGCGTGCGTCGCCACTACGACGCCTACGAAGCCGCCGTCGTCGGGATGGGCCTGCACCCCCAGCCGCAGCGACCGGTGCGCGTGATCGTGCTGGAGGACCGCGTCGACGCCGCCACCGCGGCCTCGGTCGCCTACGCCTACGGGATCGGGGCCGCCCACATCACCGGTGTCCTGGTCCCGACCGGCCGTCAACGAGAGAACGCCCGCGAGCGCTGGCGCCAGCTGGCGCCCGGGCTGGAGGTCAACGAGTACGCCCCGGGTCTGCGCCGGACCCCGGCGATGGCCCAGCGCGACATCGCGCTGGAACGGGCCGGGCAACACCCCGAGGCCTTCACGATGGCGGTGGTGCCCGAGACGCGGTCCAACACGTGGATCGACGTCGCCCGGCGGCACCGGGTCGCCCAGCGGGCCAAGGCCGCGCTGGTCGCCAACGGCAGGCTCGTCGTCACCAACGTCGTCTCCCCCATCGGGGGGCCGGGTCCCTACCAGGTCACCGAACCCGTCGAGCACCATGTCGTCGTGCTGGTCAACCGGGTGCACCGGGCCACGCTGCGGGCGATCGCCTACGCCGAGTCGTTGCAGGCCACATCGGTGCAGGCGCTGTCGGTCAACGTCGGCAGCCGCCGCTCGCGCGAGATCCTGGTCGACTGGAAGAAGGCCGGGCTGAAGGTGCCCCTGGACCTGGTCGACAGCCCGTACCGGTCGCTGATCGACACCGTCGAGGACTACATCGCCGAGTTCGCCCCCGACGGGCAGCACACCGTCGTCACGGTGGTGATGAGCGAGTTCGTCCTGCCCCGATGGTGGCAGCGGTCGCTGCACAACCAGACGGTGCTGCAGATCAAGAGCGCGTTGCTGTTCACCCGCGGCGTGGTCACGACGTCGGTGCCGACGCTGCTGTCGAGCCTGGACCCCGACGCGCTCCCGTCCGCCGAGGCCGACGGCCCGCTGACGGTGGACCACCAGCAGCAGCCAGCGTGACGCCGAGGACCCTGCTGGCGCCGGCGGCGCGCAGGGTGGTGGCGGCGGCGAGCAGGGTCGCGCCGGTGGCCCGGACGTCGTCGACCAGGACGATCGGCCCGTCCAACCGCCGGGTCGCGCGGAACGTGCCGTCCTGTGCGTCCAGCCGCTGACGCGCGTCGAGGTCGGGCTGCTCGACGGGACGGCCGACCCGTTCCAGCAGCCGGATCCCGTCGGGTCCGGCAAGCCGTTCGGGCAGGTCGACCCCGCGCCGCCGCCGGCGCGAGCGGGGTGCGGGGACCCAGGTGACGGGGACGGCGGTGGGGAGGACGAGCAGCCTCGCCAGCGCATCGGCCGCCTGGCGGAGTCCGCCGGACTTCGTGGCCTTGATCGCCGTCGACAGCGGGTGGGCGTAGGCGAACGCGCCGACGGTGGCGATGCCGTCGCCGAGCGGGTGGACGGTGCCGTCCGGGTCCAGCTCGTCCGCGCAGTCCGGGCAGAACGGGACGGGTCCCGGGTCGCGACAGCCGAGGCACCGCGCCGGGACGAGCAGGTCGAGCAGCATCCCGACATGCTGGCCCGCCGACCGCCGGCGTGTCCCTCCTCCTCCCCTCCCCCTGTGGACAGCGCCCTGCGAGGCCCGGCCGACCCCCACCCCGTTCGGCACGATCGGGGCCTGCGTCGCCCATGCGCGATTTTCCCCCCGATCGGGCCGGTTGGGTAGCGTGACCGACATGCTGTCTGCCTACGCCGCCCGCTTCTCCCCCGACGACCCCCTGTCCGCCCTGGAGGTGGGCGAGCAGCCCGAGCCCGAGGTGCACCCGGGCTGGGAGCTCGTCACCGTCAGGGCGGCCGCGCTGAACCACCACGACCTGTGGTCGCTGCGCGGGGTCGGCATCAAGGAGGAGCAGCTGCCGATGATCCTCGGCGGGGACGCCGCCGGGGTGACCGCCGACGGGCGCGAGGTCGTCTGCCACGGCGTCGTCGCGGGGGTCGACGGCATGGGCAACGACATGGACCCCAACACGCGGTTCAGCCTGTTCAGCGAACACCACCCGGGCACGCACGCCGAGCGGCTGGCCGTGCCCAGCGTCAACTTGGTCGACAAGCCCGCCGAGCTGTCCTTCGTCGAGGCCGCGTGCCTGCCCGTCGCCTACCTGACCGCCTACCGGATGCTCTTCGTCCAGGGCGGGTTCCGCCCCGGTGAGACCGTCCTCGTCCAGGGCGCCGGCGGCGGGGTCAGCACGGCCGCCATCCTGCTGGGCCGGGCTGCGGGACTGCGGATCTGGGTGACATCACGCAGCCAGGAGAAGGCCGACCGCGCCGTCGAGCTCGGGGCACACGAGGCCTTCGAGTCCGGTGCACGCCTGCCCGCCCGGGTCGACGGGGTGCTGGAGACGGTCGGCCGGGCCACGTGGGAGCACTCGCTGAAGTCGGTCCGCAACCAGGGCACCGTGGTCGTGGCGGGCATGACGTCGGGGGACCCCTCCCCCGCCGGCCTGCCCCACCTGTTCTTCCGCCAGATCCGCGTCATCGGCTCGACCATGGGCACCCGTGCCGAGCTGCGCGACCTCATCACCTTCATGGCGGCCAGCGGCGTCCGCCCGCTGGTCGACGACACCTATCCCCTGGCCGAGGCCCGCACCGCTTACGAGCGGATGGCCGAGGGCGAGCTGTTCGGCAAGCTGGTGCTCGTCAACGAGTAGCCGGGCGGAGGATTCTCCTCCCCAATCGGTGCCGACCGGCAGGAATGGCGGCGTGGACGTCGAACACCACCGCCATGAAGCTTCGACTCGTCTCCCTGCTGATCATCAGCCTGATCACCGCCGGTCTGAGCGTGACCGGCGGCGGATCGGCCACCGCTGCCCCCTCGCCCCGCGGCTCGACCGTGACCGACGCCTGGTTCCCGTCCGGCGACGGCACCATGCTGCACGCCGAGGTTGCCCTCCCCACCGCCGGCTGCGCCGACGTGACCAACGCCAACGGCACCACCGGCTGCCCCACCATCGTCTCGATGGGCCCCTACTTCGGCGCCGGTGTCCAGAACGGCGTGGCGCTCGGCTTCGGTGACGTCCTCAACGACGCCAACTGGTCCAACCGCTTCGCGGACTTCTTCGAGTTCGAGTTCGACACCGACGACGACGGCGAGGGCGACACCAACATCTTCGAGATGGGCTACGCCGTGGTGCAGGTCGACTCGCGTGGCTACGGCGAGTCCGGCGGCTGCAACGACTACGGCGGGTTCGGCGAGCAGATGGACATGGAGGCCGCCATCAACTGGGCCGGCAGCCAGGACTGGTCCAACGGCAAGGTCGGCACGTGGGGCAAGTCCTACGACGGCTGGACCCAGGTCATGGGCCTCGCCGAGAACCCCGTGCACCTCGAGGCCGCCATCATCCAGGCCCCCATCATCGACGGCTACGGCATCGCCTACGTCAACGGTGTGCACCACGACTCCGGCTGGTACGTCACCACCAACCTCTACGCCCTGTACGACTACAGCCCCAACTCGGTGGCGGCGATCACCTCCAACCCGGCGGACTCCCGCCACGCCATCACCGGCATCGCCGGCGTCAACGAGAACGGCAACCCGGGCACCCCGGCCTGCTGGGCCCAGCAGAACGCCGAGGTCCTCAACCCCGACCGTGACTGGTACTTCTGGCAGGAGCGCGACCTGCGTCCCCGCGCCGGCGCCAACGACGACGTCGCCGTCTTCTTCACCCACGGCTTCACCGACGTCAACACCAAGCCCGACCAGGTCTTCGGTGTCTACGACGGCCTGACCGCCAACAACCCCGAGAACACCCGTGCCTGGTTCGGCCAGTGGAACCACGTCCGCGGCTCCGACGCCAACGGCGGCGGCTACGACCGCGGCGATCACGAGGGCTGGGTCGTCGGTCGCGCCGGCTGGAACGAAGAGGCGCTGGACTGGCTGAACCACTACCTGCGCGGTGAGGACTTCGTCTACGCCGTCAACGACCTGAACCTGGTCGAGGCGCAGGACCAGCTGGGCAACTGGCGGACCGAGGCGCAGTACCCCTCCACCGACGTCCGGTACCTCGACATGCCGATCGCGGCCGGCACCTACACCGACACGATGTCCTCCAACGGGTACTGGACGCTGTCCGAGCCCGTCGCCGCCGGCGAGGAGTTCCGCATCACCGGTGAGGCCCAGGTCACCATCGACGTCGACATCACCGTCCCGAACGCGCAGTTCGTCGGCGTGCTCTACGACGTCCTGCCCAGCGGCCAGGCCGAGGAGATCGGTCGCTCGATGTACCGCATCCCCGAGTCCGGGGAGTACACCTTCACCACCCACCCGGGCGACTGGGTCATGCAGGCCGGCCACAAGCTCGGCTTCGAGATCAAGTCCACCCACCCCGAGTCCCAGCCGTACCCGACGGGCCAGACGGTCACCGTCAACGGCGGCACCGTGTCCATGCCGATCCCGGAGTTCACCCGCGAGCTGAACCTCGAGGGCGTCCAGACGACGGCCCGCAGCCTGATGCGCGACGCCGTGTCCGGTACCCGGGTCGAGCTGACCAACGACCAGTTCGACATCTCCGCGCTGGCGCCCCGCCCCTACACCCAGGCGGATGCCGACGCCGGCATCCCCAACCCGCAGGGCGACTTCGAGGGCACCGTCACCCCCTTCGAGTAGCACACACCCGAAACGCATCGGCCCCGTCGTCCATCAGGACGGCGGGGCCGTTGTCATGAGGGGTGACCGGCTGGTCGTCACTCCAGCAGCGCGACGGGCTGCGTCGCGACGATGTCGGTGGCACCCAGCGCGCGGAGGTCGGCCAGGCGGGCCCACAGCTCCTCGTGCTTGGCGACGAAGTGCACGGCGGCGAGGTCGTCGCGGCCGGCCAGCGGCAGGACCGTCGGGGACTCCAGGCCGTGGAACATCTCCACCAGGTCGTCGATGCGGTCCTTGGGGACGTGCATCATCACGTAGCGGGCCTGGCGGGCGGCCAGGGCCGCCTCGAGCCGCAGGTCGAGGTCCTCGAGCACGGCCAGGCCGGCGGTGTGGACGAACTCGGCCTCGCACTCCCTGATCTCGGTCAGGACCTTCAGGCGGTTCTGCCGCAGCGACGTACCGGTCTCGGTGTTGTCCACGATCGCGTCGGCGAGGCCCGCGGCGCAGACCCCCTCCAACGACCCGCCCATGGCGACGACGCGGACGTCGATGCCCGCCTCGGCGAAGAACTTCTCCGTCAGGTTGGGCATGTGGGTGGCCACGACGCCGCCCTCGAGGTCGTGGTGGTCCGTGCGACCGTCGTCGTCGCGGCTGGCGACGATCAGCGTGGACCGGGAGTAGCCGAGGGGACGGCACTCGAAGCCGTCCAGCTGGTACTCCATGCCGATGTCGGTGGCGATGAACGCGCCGTCGAGCGCCCCGGCAGCCAGAGCGGCGGCGGCGTCGCGGGGACGCATCTCGATCAGCTCCAGCATCCCGGCGCGGGTCATCGAGCCGGCGCCACGCAGGCCCGACACGCGGTACCCGGCGGTGGACAGCAGACGGATGGCCTCGTCGCGGAGGCGGCCCTTGGACGGCACGGCGATGCGGGCCAGGCCGGCCTCGGCGGCGCCGTTGGTGGACAGGGCGTTCATGGCTTCATCCTCCCCGCGAGCACGTCGGTGACCGACTCCCAGGACACGCCGGCACCCACCAGACCGGCCATCAGGTGGAAGACCAGGTCGGCCGCCTCCTCCGCGGCACGGTCGGGATGCACGTCGTCGGCGCCGAGCTCGAGACAGACCTCGAACGCCTCCTCCATGATCTTGCGCTGCACGGCGACCGGGTCGGTCAGCAGCGTCGCGGAGTACGACCCCTCGGGGGGGTCGGCCTTGCGCTGCCGCAGCAGCGCCTCGAGGTCGGTCAGGAAGTCAGCGGACACGACCCGGCAGGGTACCCGTCGTCAGCGAAGTGTCGGCAACCAGGCGGTGATCACTCGGC
This sequence comes from Euzebya rosea, assembly GCF_003073135.1. NCBI lineage: Bacteria > Bacillati > Actinomycetota > Nitriliruptoria > Euzebyales > Euzebyaceae > Euzebya > Euzebya rosea. Next base: position 87,064 of record NZ_PGDQ01000001.1, on the reverse strand, counting down.
CGAGGCGTGGTCCGGCGGCCCGTCCCTCGACCATCACTTCCTCGTGGTCGGTGGGGGTGCCGCCGACGCGGTGCACGTTGGTGATGAGCGAGCAGCCGAGCACCGCCATGCCGGTGGCGTTGGCGGCGATGACCTCGTTGACGGTGGACATGCCGACCGCGTGACCGCCGACGATGCGGTACATCGCCACCTCGGCCTTCGTCTCGTACGTCGGCCCCGCCAGCCCGACGTAGACCCCTTCTCGGAGGGTGACGTCGACCTCCTTGGCGGCCGCGTGGAAGGAGTCCCGCAGGGCGCTGTTGTAGGCGTCGGACTGGTCGAGGAAGTGCGGCGGCACGATGCCGGTCAGCGCGTTCTGGCCGCTGCCGTTGATGTGGTCGTTGATCACCATCAGGTCGCCGGGGTTCAGCGTGTCGACGATGCCGCCGGCGGCGTTGGTGGCCACGTAGGTGCCCACCCCCACGCCAGCGGCCGCACGGACCGCCGCCACGACGCGGTCGACGCCGAGCCCCTCGTACAGGTGCACGCGGCCCTGCTGGACCAGCACCTCCACCCCGGCCAGCGTGCCCGAGACGAACCGGCCGGCGTGACCCGGCACGGTCGTGTCCGGCAGGCCGACATCGGCGAAGGGGATCTCCAGCCGATCGGTGACGGCCTCTGCCAGGTCACCCAGCCCCGAGCCCAGGGTCAGCATGACGCTCGGCCGGCGGTCGCCCAGGCGGTCGCGCAGGGCGTCGGTCGCAGCGGTGAGCTCGGAGGATCCGGGCAGCATCAGGCAAGCGCCTCCTTCATCTCGGTGATCGGGTCGACCGGCGTGGGGTCGATCCGACGGGCGATCGCCGTGTGGACGCTGGCGAGGTCCAGCAGGCCGGTGAGGGACACGAACCGTTCCAGCGGCCCCTCGCCCTCGGCGGTGATCTGCTCCTCCCACGCGAAGCGGTCGGCGAAGAGGTCGCGCAGCACGTCGATGCGTCGCTGCTCGGCGGGGTCCTCCGCCAGCCACAGGACCGCGCCGGCCGTGGCGGTGTCGGCCCAGGCGACGACTTCGTTGTGGCACAGCTCGGGCAGGCCGTGGTGGGTCGAACGCATCTCGGCGTTCTCCGCCAGCTGGCAGCGCATCCGGTAGGCCGCCACCTCGCCGATGCCTCGGGTGCCGTAGACCGCTGGGATGCCGGCGTCGGCCGCAGCCAGCCTGAGGGCCAGCTGCTTGGCGGCGTTGTCAGCGGTCGGGACGTCGCGCCGGTTGCGGGCGGCGACCGCGGCCAGCCGGTCGATGGCGGCGTCGAGGTCGCGGTCGAGCTCGAGCGCCACGAGGACCGGCACCAGCAGCGACCCGGTCGAGTGCCGGGGCTGGCCACCGCCGGGGACGTCGACCACGGTCTGGCCGGCGTCGTCGAGCAGGTCCGCCAGCTGTCCACCGGAGGTCACGCCGATGACGGGGGCACCGCGGTCCAGGGCGACGCGGGTGGCGTCGAGGGTCTCGCTGGTGTTGCCGGAGTACGACACCGCGACGACCAGGGTCGAGCCGCCGACCCACGCCGGCAGGCCCGGGCCCTTGTGGGTGAACACCGGCAGGTCGTAGCCGGGCGCGGCGACGGCCTGCACGACGTCGGCGACGATGCCGCTGCCGCCCATGCCGCACACCACGACGTGGTCCACCAGGTCCAGCGGGGCGCGAACCCCCTCGGATCGATCGCGTGCGGCGGCCCACTGCTCGGCAGCACGTTCGACGTCGCCGAGCGCGTCGGCCGGGTCGATCGCCGCCAGCGCTGCCGCGTCGTCGAGGTCGACGGACTCCAGCTCGATCTCGTCCACCCCCATGCTGGTCACTTGTCCCGGATGATCGTGCCGTCGCCGGTGGTGATCTCCGACTGGCCACGGGGCGGCTTGGCTTCCTCCAGCAGCATCACGGGGATGTTGTCGCGCACCGGGAAGACGGCGGTGCACTCGTTGCACAGGATCACCTGGCGGCGCTCCTTGTACTCGATCTCGGCATGGGTGTCGCAGGGACAGCGCAGCAGCTCGACGAGGTCCTTGGGGACGGCCATCGGGGTGTTCTCCTCGGGTTCTTCGTGGTCAGTTCTGGGTCTGGCTGATGGTCTGGAGGGGGTCTGCGGCGTGGTCCGCGGCGTGGTCAGCTGCGGACGATGTCGAGGACCCGATCGCGGATCTCGACCATGGTGGCCTCGTCGTCGCCCTCGACGTTGAGCCGCAGCAACGGCTCGGTGTTGGAGGGGCGGAGGTTGAACCACCAGCGGTCGGCCTCGACCAGCAGCCCGTCGGGTTCGCTGATCTCGGCGTCGTCGCCGAAGTGCCTGCGGACCGCATCCATGGCGGCCTGCTGGTCGGTGACGGTGGAGTTGATCTCACCGGAGGCCGCGTACCTGTCGTACGGGGCGACCAGGTCGGCCATGGTGCCACCGGACACCGACAGCGCCTGCAGCAGGATGACCGCGGCGATGAGGCCGGAGTCGGCCCGGTAGTTGTCGGCGAAGTAGTAGTGGCCCGAGTGCTCGCCCGCGAACAGCGCGCCGGTCTCGGCCATGACCTGCTTGATGTAGGAGTGCCCCACACGGGTGCGGACGGCGGTGCCGCCGGCGGCCCGGACGGTCTCGGGGACCGTCCGGGAGCAGATGAGGTTGTACAGGACCGTCTCGCCGGGGTGGGCGCGAAGGGTCGTGTCGGCGATGACCGCGGTGACCAGCGACGGGGAGACCCCGTTGCCGTCCGCGTCGACGCAGAACATCCGGTCGGCGTCGCCGTCGAAGGCCAGGCCGATGTCGCAGCCGTGCTCGCGCACGGCGGCCTGCAGGTCGAGGAGGTTCTCGGGTTCGATCGGGTTGGCCGGGTGGTTGGGGAACGTGCCGTCGAGCTCGAAGTACAGCGGCACGACCTCGAACGGCAGGTCGTCGAAGACGGCCGGCACGACGAGCCCGCCCATGCCGTTGCCCGCGTCGACGGCAACCTTCAGCGGCTTCAGCGCATCGACGTCGACGAAGCTCCGCACGTGGTCGGCGAAGGCGTCGATCGTGCCCTCGACCGTGCGGTGCGTGCCCGGTTCGGCGGCCTCGTCGGGCAGGGCGCCGTCCAGGATCAGGTCGCGCATCTCCGCCAGGCCCGTGTCCAGCGCGACCGGCTCCGCGCCGGCACGGCAGAACTTCATCCCGTTGTACTCAGCCGGGTTGTGGCTGGCGGTGAACATCACCCCGGGCAGCCCCATGTCCCCCGAGGCGTAGTACAGCAGGTCGGTGGACGCCAGCCCGATGTCGACGGTCCCGACGCCCTGCGACCGCACCCCGGCCATGAACGCCTCGGCGAGCTCGGGCCCCGTGGGGCGCATGTCCCGTCCGACGACGATCTCCGGGCCGCCGAGCACCACAGCGGCCGCGCGACCCAGGGCGTGGGTCAGCTCGGCGTCCATCTGCTCGGGTACGGTCCCACGGATGTCGTAGGCCTTCACGATCTGGCTGAGTTGGTCCATCTGGCGGAGGATGCTACGCGGTATGGCGAGCGTGACGGGTGTCCGACAGGCGAGTGCCGTCGGACGGCGGGTGGTCGACGTGCTGGCAGCCGCGTTCGCCGACGACCCGTGGCTGCGGTGGTCGCTGCCCGACCCGGGGTCGATGCGGTCGCTGATGAGCCTGTTCCTGCGCACCGTCGGCGTGCCGTACGGCATCGTCCTCGTCGCCGGGGACCCGGTGGTGGGGGTCGCGGTCCTGATGCCGCCGGGCGCGCAGGCCCCCGACATGCCGGAGGTCGGTGAGGTCGTCATCGGCCTGCACGGCCGGCGCATCGGGCCGACGCTTGATGCCGAGGCGGTGCTTGACCGGGTGCGACCGGCGGACCCCGGCTGGGTGCTGCACACGCTGGGCGTGCACCCGGCGGCACGGGGGGCAGGCGTCGGCTCGGCGTTGCTCGAGGTGTGCCTCCAGCGGGCGAGGGCTGACGGCGGCCGGCTGACCCTCGAGACCGCCTCCGCCTCGTCACGCGACTTCTACCTCGCCCGTGGGTTCGAGGTGACCGCCGAGGTCGACCTGTCGGTCGGGCACGGGCTGGGCACGGACGCGCCGACCGTGTGGCTGCTGGCGCGGGCCTGAGCACCGTCGGCACGTTGCGCACCAGAGCCGGCATCGCGGCCGACCTGCACATCCCAGTCGACGTGCGGTGCAGGAACGCCGGCCCCGCGGCGAAACTGCACAACTCGATGGAGGGGGCGGGGCGCGTGGAGGTGGGGCGGGCGCGTGGAGGTGGGGCGGTCAGCTGGCGTGCCGGTCCAGCAACGCCTCGGCCACGGGCAGGGCGGCCTCGCGGTCGGCGGGGACGAGCCCGATGCGGGTCCGCCGGTCGACCAGGTCGGGCGCGGTGGTCGCACCCTCGCGCTGCAGCGCGAACACCAGCTCGGCCCGCAGGTAGGGAAGGTGGTCGAGGACGCGCCGGCCGAGGCTGGGGTCGTCGGCGATCAGGTCCTCCAGCACCTCGGCTTCGCTGCCGTAGCGGCCGACCAGCCAGGCCCGGGCCGCGACCCAGTCCAGCCGTCGGCGCGGCAGGGCCCCCACGAGCGGTTGGCGCGCCGTGGTGCATGGCCGGTCGGTCAGCCGGTCGACGACGTCGGCAGCCATGCGCCGGTAGGTGGTCAGCTTCCCCCCGACGATGGTGAGCGGACCGTCGGCGTCGTCGAGCACCAGGTGGGCGCGGGACAGGTCGGCGGTCGCCTCCGTGTCCCCTGCCACCAGTGGCCGATACCCCCCGTATCCGCCCACCACGTGGGCAGGGTCGATCGGGTGGGCGAGCACCCGCTCGATGGACCCGAGCAGGAACGTCCGCTCCTCGGGGGTGACCGTGGTCTCGTCGGGCACGTCGCCGTCCACCGGGTCGTCGGTGAGACCCAGGTAGATGCGTCCGTCGGGCTGCGGGAGCGCGAAGACGAACCGGTTGAGGTGGCCGGGCACGGGCGCGGACAGCGCCGCCGTCGGCCGCCCCAGCGCGGCCGCGTCCAGGACGAGGTGCACACCTCGGCTGGGCCGCAGGCGTACTCGACGGTCGAGGGTGTCCGACCATGCGCCGGCAGCGACGACCACCCGTCCGGCATGCACCTCGACATGCTCGCCGTCGACGTCGAGCATCGCCCGGTCACGGTGCACCTCGACGGCCGCGACACGGGGCAGCACCGCCGCACCGAACGCCGCAGCGGTCCGCGCGATGGCCACGACCAGGCGTGCGTCGTCGACCAGCTGGCCGTCGGTGTTGAGCCAGCCGCCGACGAGGCCGGACCGATCGACGGCAGGCACCCGGGCACGCACGCCCCTCGGGGTCAGCCAGCGGGGGCCGGGCAGGGTCCGGTTGCTGGTCCCCGCGGCGATGCGCAGCGCGTTGCCGGCCACGTAGCCGAGGCCGGACAGGACGCCTGCGCTTGACGGCATCCCGTCGTTCAACGGCGTGACGAACGGCAGGGCCCGGGTCAGGTGCGGCGCGATGTGCTCCATCAGCAGGCCACGTTCGACGGCGGACTCGTGGGCGAGCCCGATGTCCCCCTTCGCCAGGTAGCGCAGGCCCCCGTGGGCCAGCTTGGAGGACCAGCGGGACGTGCCGTTGGCGAGGTCGCCCCGGTCGACGACGGCCACCTCGAGGCCCCGCGCAGCGGCGTCCAGTGCGATCCCGGCGCCCGTGAAGCCGGCGCCGACGACCAGCACGTCGGGACGCCACCCGTCGACGAGCCGCGCCAGCTCTGCGGCTCGACGGTCGCTGGTCAGGGCCGACGGCGGGAGGCTCGCGGAGGTACGGGGCCCGGTCACGCCCGCACCTCCTGCGGCGTCGACGCCGGCACCGATGCCGGCGTCGCTGCAGGCACCGACGCGGGTGGCGCCGTCGCGGCGAGGCCGCCGCGCAGCAACTCCAGCACGGCCCCGCGCACCTGCGGCGCCCCGAGCTCGGCGGCGGAGATCCGGTGCGACACGAGGGCCGACTGCACGGTCACGAGCACCACATGGGCAAGCAACGCCGGGTCGGCGTCGCAGATGCTGCCGTCGGCCTGCCCCCGGACGACGAGGTCCTCGAGCACCTGCAACGCGGTGCGCTGCACGACGCCGAACCGTTCGACCAGGTAGGGCAGCAGCACGTGGGGGTCGACATCGAGGACCTTCCTGACCAGCGGGTGTTCCGGCAGGGTGCGCAGCGCGGTGTCGACGGTGGCGAGCAACCGATCGAGCGCGTCCCGCTCCGTCCCGGCCGGGGGCTGTGCTGCCGACAGGACACCCACGAGCTCACGGGTCAACAACGACGCGACGGCGTCCCCGACGTCGTCGAAGTGGGTGTAGAGGGTGGCGCGGGACATGCCGGCCGCCCGCGCGATGTCGGCGAAGGTGGTTCGCTTCACCCCCACGCCGAGGACCACCTCGTACGTGGCGTCGAGCACCGAATCAACACTTGAACGCTTCATATATAAGTGTCAAAGTTAGAGCACCATGAACGACTCGTCCACCCTTGTCACTCCCGCCGAGCAGCCGATGATCTGGTCGGGCTGGGGAGACCCCACCCTCCGTCCCGGACTCTCACCCCGCGCCGAGGCGCACCTCGCCCGCTGGATCGGCCCGCTCGAACGCCACACCCCGCCGGTCGCGCTGGAGGACGTGCGCACGACCCCGCCCCGCCTGGACGACGCTGCCCGCGCGGCACTCGCCGCCATCGTCGGCGAGGACGGCGTGCGCGACGACCACCGCACCCGTGTCGAGCACGCCGGCGGCAAGAGCTACCCCGACCTGCTCCGCCGCCGGCGCGGCGACGCCGTGGCCGCGCCGGACGCCATCGTGTACCCGCGCACCCACGACGAGGTCGCCGCCGTACTCCAGCAGGCCGTCGAGTCCGGCATCGCGGTCGTGCCCTTCGGGGGCGGCACCAGCGTCGTCGGCGGCGTCGAACCCGAGCGCGGACCGTTCGACAGCCTGATCGCCCTCGACCTGTCCCGGATGGATCGCCTCGTCGACATCGACGAGGAGTCGCTGCTCGCCACCTTCGAGCCGGGCATGCGCGGCCCCCAGGCGGAAGCCGCGCTGCGTCGCCGCGGCTACACGCTGGGCCACTTCCCGCAGAGCTACGTCTACGCCTCCATCGGCGGATACGTCGCGACCCGCTCCGCCGGGCAGGCGTCGAGCGGCTACGGCCGGATCGACGAGAAGGTGCATGCCGTGCGCCTGGCCACGCCGGCCGGCGAGCTGTCGTTCGGTCGTGCACCCGCGACCGCGGCTGGCCCCGACCTGCGCCACGCCGTCGTGGGGTCCGAGGGCCTGCTCGGCGTGATCACCGAGGCCACGCTGCGGGTCCACCACGCACCGGAGCAGGAGGTCCACGAGGCCTGGGCGGTCTCGTCGTTCGCCGAGGGTGCCGAGGTCCTGCGCGAGCTCGTGCAGTCCGACGCCGCCCCCGACGTGTGCCGGCTGTCGGACGAGGACGAGACCCGGGTCTTCCTGCAGCAGACCGAGGGGCTGAAGGGCAGCGGGTTCCGCGGCTACCTGAAGCTGCGCGGCTACGGCGAGGGATGCCTGGTCATCCTCGGCTGGAGCGGGCGCAGCGACGGCATCGCCCTGCGTCGAGCGGCGGCGACCCGCATCCTCCGCGACCACGGCCTGCTGCGACTGGGGACCAAGCCCGGAGACGCCTGGGCCCACGGCCGCTTCAGCGGCCCCTACCTGCGCGACGACCTGATGGACCGTGGCGTGTTCGTGGAGACGCTGGAGACCTCGACCACGTGGTCACGCATCCCGACGCTGTACACGGCCGTGCGGTCGGCGCTGACCGACACACTGACCGGTCGCGGCACCCCGCCGATCGTGCTGTGTCACATCTCCCACGTCTACGAGAGCGGCTGCTCGCTGTACTTCACCTGGATCGCGCGGCAGGAGGTCGGGCAGGAGCTGGAGCAGTGGAAGGCCACCAAGCAGGCGGCCGGTGACGCGATCATCGATGCCGGAGGCACCATCACCCATCACCACGCCGTCGGGATGGACCACCGCGGCTGGATGACCGACGAGGTCGGCGGGCTCGGTGTCGCGATGCTGCGAAGCCTCAAGGCGACGCTGGACCCGACCGGCATCCTCAACCCCGGCAAGCTGATCCCCGAGGCCGCCACCGACTGACGGGGACGAGTGGCCGGAGTTGGGGCCGGCGCCGGACCCATCGGGTCGGGCGCCGGAGGCCGTTCTGGGGCGGTCGTGGACCGCGTCTGGCGGGTCAGCAGGTCAGCTGCTCAGCTCCGCGATCACGACGTCGAGGCCGACGTCAGCGCCTTCGGCGATGTCCTCCCACCAGCGCTGCTCGCAATGGCGGCAGGTGTGGAACTGCATCGGACGATCCTTGGGGGCCAGCGCAACGCTCAGCAGGTCGGTGCTGGCGCAGTTGGGGCACGAGATGTGGGTTGCCATGGCGGTTCGCCTTCCGAGTCGATTCCGCTCACCCCTGAACATCGGCATGCAGCGGCGACCTCGCCATGGCTCGTCGTGGCCAGATTCCGGGCGCAGCAGGGCTAGTCATGCCGGCCCCGCCGACGCACCGCACGTGGCCTTTCGACGCCTCAGAGCAGCCGCAGGCCCGGGCCACCGCCGTTGCCGTCGGGGTCCGGCCCGTCACGTTCGGCGTCAAGCGCCTCGAGCTTCCTGCGGACCTGGGCGGGCAGCTCGCTCCCGATGTACTGGCTGCGCTTGCGGCCGTCCTCGTGCCAGTGTGCGTACCAGTACGGCCCGTGCGGGCAGGTGGCACATGCATCCTTGTTGCAGCGGACGAACTTCTGCCGGTACTGCACCGACGGCATGCCCGGGACGTCATCGATCTCGACCACCGGCGCCTCGCTGTCCAGCAGGAGGCCCCTCGCGAGGATCAGGAGCTGGCGGAGCTCGGCTTCGGGCAGCCGGCGGACATCGGCGACCAGACTGCGGGACAACCCCATGCGCTCACCTTCCCCGTCGCGTGACCGTCGACTCGATCTTTCTGTGGCTGGGACAAGAAGTCACGTTGCCCTCATTCAACACTTGAGTCCATCGTCCGGAGGGGCAGCTGGACTACGACGGCCTCCCGACGTGCCGGCTGCGGGACCGGCGGAACCACCGGCGCCACGGCCTCCTCGTGGGCATCCGGCTCCCCGCGCTCGCTGGTGACGGCCTCGCGCCCGTCCGCTCGGCCATCGTGCTGCCCGTCCGGGGCCGGCCGGTCCTCCAGGTCGATCTCCAGCGTCCCGACGACGGTGCCCGAGAGGTCCGCCGCCATCTCGCGGATCACCGGGGCCAGCTCGTGGGCGACGCGAGTGAGGGCGGGCGAGGGACGGTCGTCCTCGACGCGTACGGGACGGGGCTGCTGCCGGTCCTCGCCCTCGTCCTCTCCCTCGTCCTCGGGGGCGTAGGAGGGAAGGTCGTCGAGCAGCGCGTCGTAGCGGGACGGCGGCCTCGGGGGCTCCGGCGGCGCGGCCTGGAGCATGCTCCGGACCCCCTCGCGCAGGCGGGTCGCCCGCTCGACGATCTCGGCCGCCGACGGCTCCTTCGGCGCCTCGACCGGCTGGCGTGTGTCGACGAGGGTCCAGCCCTTGGGGACCGTCAGGCAGTCCGCATGGTGGGGACACAGGTCATGGGTGGCCGGATGGTCGTCGCCGAGGTCGGACAACCAGACCTCGGCGGAGGCGTAGCGATAGCTCAGCGTCGCGGCGGCGGGCCAGCGACAACCGGTCTTGATGCACGAACGCATGTCGGCCATGTCCTCGACCGTACGACCTCCGGACCCCGGAACCGCGCATTTGCGTCGGACACGACGTACCGCATCGAGCACGTGAAGTCGAGCCGATGCAGTATCACTGTCGGACATGAGCGACCGAGACCGGCACGGCCGGGGCACCCGTGCCGACAACGACCTGCGCCACCGACCGACCGACGGCTTCCGCACGGCAAGCGCCGCCCGGTTCGTCGTGCTGGTGCGCGGCGCCGTCGCGGCGCTGCCCGGCGACCTCCGCGCCCACCTGGACCCGGTCGACATCGTGGTGACCGACGTCCCGTCGCGGCGGTCGCTGGAGGAGCTGCGCCCGGCCGGCGACATGCCGTTGGCTCGGGTCGGGCTGGGCCACGGTGACAGGCCGGCACGGCTGACGGTCCATCGCCGCCCGGTGGAGCTTCGGGCCACGACCCGCGAGGAGCTGCAGGGCCTGCTCGCCGAGGCGGTCGCGAACGCTGTACGCGAGGCGCTGGGACTGGGCCCGACGGGCTGACCGCGGCGGTCGCCGTCCCCGCCCCGGTCTCGGTAAGCGGGCCGTCTCGGTCAGCGGGCGCCGTTGATCAACGAGCGCAGTGGATCAGCGAGCGGTGTCGGTCACCGGGCGGTGGGACGGCGGCGGTGACCGCGGCGGACCTTGCCGAACAGGCTGCCCTCCTCCTCGCTGGTGCCCGGGGGCAGCGGCGTGGGGCTCGCGCTGGGCTCGCCGGAGGGGGTTGGTGCCGGCGCAGGAGTGCTCGGGGCCGGCTGGTCCTCGCTGGGCTCCGACGTCCCACCCGTGGCCGGGCTGGCGGTGGAGGAGGGCACGACGGGTGGGGTGATCTCGGGTATGGGCACCGGGGTCACGCTCGGTCCGACGTCCTCCGCCTCCGACCCGATCCCCCCCTCGGCGCCACCGCTCTCGTCGACGACCGCCGGCGTGGGAGTGGCCGTGGCCGAGATCGCCGGTATCGAGGTCAGGCCGGGATCGCGTTGTGCCGCGACCGCCTGGCCGCCGCCGAGGAGCGCGCCGGTGTCGACGCCCGTGGCCGACCAGAACGCTGTGGCGCTCTCCGGCCGCAGGTTGACGACCCCGGCGACGAGCGGCAGGTCCGTCGAGACCCTCGCCGGCCCCTCGGGGGTGGCCTCCGACAGCGACAGGGAGGCGATGCCGTTGGGCGGTACCGCCACGGCGGTCCATGTCTCGGGCATGCCGCCGGCGACCTGCACGTTGGCCGTGGCCACTTCCGCGCCCGGGTTGTACAGGGTGACGGTCGAGCTCGCGGCCTGACCGCCGGCGACGGTCCAGCCAACCGCCGCAGCGGGCACCGCGGTCGCGACGGCCACGCCGGTGCGCTGGACGTCCTCGATGGCCGAGGTGCGCGTCGCCACGACACCGACCCCGTTGACGCTGGTCAGGCGGACCCCGAAGCGGGGCAGCGCCGAAAGGCCCTGGAGGTCGATCCTCGTCGTGCCCCCCGCCGGCACGGTGGTCTCCGACGCCAACGACGCGGCATCACCGAGCGGGGTGGACACCTGCAGCTGCACGGCAGCAGCCCGGGTCCCGGGGTTGTACAGCGTCACCCACGAGGTGGTGACACCGTCGCTGGTCGCCTCGGCGACGGCGATGTCCTCCTCGGCGCGGGTGACGGCCTCGATCAGCGCGGTGCCCGTCGGACCCTCGACGTTCTCCGCCGGTGGCGCCAGGCGCACCTGACCCTGCGGCACGACGCGTCCTGCACGGCTGGTCACCGTCACGGCCAGGTCGGGGGCCTCGGGACGGAACTGCGCCAGGTCCAGGACCTGGGAGGACCCGGCGGGGACCAGGATCTCGTCGGCGATCACCAGCTCGACCCGACCCTCGGCCGTGCCGAACTGGAGGCTGACCAGGGCGTCCTGGTCGAAGGGGTTCATCAGGTGCAGCAGCGACTCCGACCCGAGGCTCGTGTCGAAGCCGGTCAGGTGCCACTGCGATGCCGGGCTGGTCGCACACCCCGACACCGCGACCTCCTCGCCGTCGGTCAGCTGGTAGCTGGCCACCATCGGGCCACCTCGCCAGCTGACGGTCAGCGGCTGGCCGAGCTGGTCGGCGGGGATCGGCAGGGTGGCCGACGTGCCGGCCTGCAGCAGGCTGGGCGGCTCGACGGTGGGGACCCCGTCGACGTAACGGGTGATGGCCACCTCGCTGTCGATGTCGCTGGCCGAGGACAGCACCAGCGCAGCGCCGCTGCCCTCCCCCGCGGTGACCGGGCAGTAGGCCGTCCCGGTGGTGGCCGCCGCGACGTCGCTCGGCGACGGTGGCTCGAGCTCGCGCGAGGTCGTCACCTGGCCAGCGGCGACGCTGCCGACCACCACGAGGACAGCGGCCAGCAGCAGCGCGACACCGCGCTTGCGACCACGGGGACGGTCCAGGTCGGTCATCGGACACCCCCAGGGGTCTGGCCACGGGTCGTACCGGGTGGCGGGGCGTTGGGGTCGATGCGGGGGATCACGGTGGTGGTGTCGGCCAGCCCGACGAGCTCGGTCGGCAGGGTGGCCACCGGCTCCTCGTCCTCACGACGGCCGGGCGGACGGAGCGCCAGGGAGATCACGCCGAGCGCGACCAGCAGCTGCACGGCCACGACGGCCCTGCGACGGAGGCCGCCTGCAGCGACGACCCGGAACCGGTCCTCGGGGCTGTTGTCGACGCGGAAGGCCGTCACGGGCGGCAGGTCGACGCGTTCCAGCTCCCCGCCGGCGTCCACGGCACGCCAGGACCCCGAGTCGGCCTCCGACAGGACCAGCAGGCCGTCGGTGGGCCCGCCGGCCCCGCCGCTGTACTCGCCGGGACCGACGTGCACGAGGGCGCCCTCGGCGGTGCGGTTGCCGAAGCTGGGCAGCCCGGAGGCCAGCAGCTGGGACGCCGCGGGTTCGGGCACGACGCTGGCCCGGGGCAGCCAGCTGCTGACCCGGTAGGCGACCGCGGCGGTGGACGGGAGCGGCTCGAGGGCGCGCTGGCCGGCGAGGGATGCCTGGATCTCCGCGTCGGGTGCGAGCAGCACGACGTACCGGACGTTCAGCAGCCCGAGCACGGCCCCCGGGGAGTCCCCGACGCCGGCCACCGCCTGGGTGACGGTGTCGTCCAGCAAGCGGGTCAGGGGCTCGTTGCGGATCGTGCCGAAGGACACCATGGTCGGCCCCTGGGCACCCGTGACCTCCCACCGCACGGTGCCGTCCTCGGCCCGGTCCAGCAGCAGGACGCGGTACTCGCCGAGCTGGTCGACGTCGGCGCCGATGAAGGCGGGCAGCAGCTGTGGGTCCTGGCGGAGCTCGACCCAGGGTCCGCCGGCCAGCAGGGTGATGCCCGCGACCAAGCCGATGGCGATGCCCATCGCGGCGACGCCGGTGCCGACCTGCCCGGCCCCGAAGTCGCTGGCAAGCAGGGTCTCGGTGGACCAGCGGGCCACGATCATGGCCAGCACGGCCAGGGCGACCGCGCCCGGCAGCAGCAGGGCGGGGGGCCAGACGAGGGGGAGGCGGTAGAACGACGCCGCCCAGCCCGCGGCGCCGGAGGTGACGACCAGCAGCACCAGGGCACCGGTGATGAGGGGACGGGCACGCATGCCCACGACGAGCGCGCCGAGGAGGATCGCCCCCGGGATGGCCAGCATGACCCAGCCGAGGGTCCCGTCGAGCCCGTCGACGATGTGGGGCTGGCCGACGATGGCCTGCCAGAGGGGCAGTCCGAGGATGGCGGGCGGCCCGCCGTCGGTGGCGAGGGTGCCACCCGAGGGGCCACCGTCGCGAAGCACGTCGAACAGCCACGGCGCCAGCATGACGACCGCGCTGGCCCCACCGACGGCCAGGCGCAGCAGCGGGCGGATCCAGCCGCGCAGCAGCGCCACGAGCATGCCGACGATCACGACCGCAGGCGCCAGGAGTCCCTCCACCGGTGCCGACCCCAGGGCGAGGAGGACGGCGAGGGACAGCAGCGCGGTGCTGCGCCAGGCCACGCCACGGTTGGTCGAGGGGTTGGTCGCGCGGATGACCAGCGACACGATGCCGGGCAGCAGCGTCGCCACGACGGCCACGCCGTAGCGGCCCTCGCCCAGCGCACCCAGGACGACCGGCGAGGTCACGTAGACGGCGGCACCGATGACGCGCGGCCAGGGGCGGCTGGTGACCAGCCGTCCGGCACGAAGGGTGACGACGAACGCCAGCGGCACCAGCCCGAAGACCAGCACCCGCTGGGCCAGCCACGCGCTGCCGAGCAGGCTGGAGAGGATGCCGAGGATCGCCTGGACCGGGGAGGGGAACGAGGCGGACGCCAGCGGCTCACCACCCCAGGGGCTGAGGTAGGACTGCAGGAACGCCGTGGCGTCCTCGGGCCACGGAGAGATCTCGCCACCGACCAGCTGTCCCTCACCGAGGAAGCCGCTGAGCGAGGCGAGGAACGCCAGCAGCAGGGGGATGCCGAGGAGGACCAGGGGCCGGTCGCGGAGGAACCGCTGGACGGGCTGGTCGGCCAGCGGGTCCACGCGCGCGACGGTGACGTCGTCGGCGTCGACGAGGGCCTGGGTCGAGCCGCCGGAGACCAGCTCCATGATCGACTCGCCGTAGCGCCGAAGCCGTGGCAGGCCCGGGGTGAAGAGGCTGGACAGCCGGGAGTCGGGCTGGCGGCGTGCTGCCTGCACGGCGCGGCGACGACGAAGCGTCGCGGGCAGCTGGGCCAGGTTCCACAGGTAGGCACGGACCATCGCGAAGCCCTCGGCGAACCGACGGGACAGCACGAGGCCGAGGATCCGCAGGACGTCGATGAGGGCGCCGAGCGGCAGGACCCACGCCAGGCGTCGGCCCGAGTAGTTCTTCAGCATCGAGGCCAGCGTGTGCCGCTCGATGCGGTAGCGGGCCTCCTCGGGGCTGCGCCGACCCTTGACGTGATGGGCCGAGGCCGCGAGGTGGTAGCCCACTGCCGACGGCACGACCGCCACCCGCCGGCCAGTCACCCACGCCCGCCAGCACAGGTCCATGTCGTCGCGGAACTGGTCGAAGCGGGAGTCGAAGCCGCCCAGGGTGGCCAGCGCCTCGCGACGCAGCAGCATGCCGGCGGAGGACACCCACAGCACGTCCCCCCGGGAGTCGTGCTGCCCCTGGTCCAGCTCGTCGGCGTCCAGCCGGTCCTCGGCACGGCCGAAGGCATCGGCGCTCATGCCGACCTGCTGCAGCAACGGGTCGTCGGCCCATTCGCGCAGCTTCGGCCCGACGATCGCCAGGGACGGATCCTCCTCCATCGCGCCGACGAGCCACTGCACGGCATCGGGCATCAACGCCATGTCGTCGTGCACCAGCAGGACGTAGTCGATGTCCTCGTGCTCGGTGGCACGCAGGGCCGCGACGACCGCCCGGCCGAAGCCCTGGTTGCGGTCCAGCGTCAGGACCCGGTCCTCGGGCAGCCGACGCCTGAGCAGCTCGCCGCTCGTGTCGGTCGAGGCGTTGTCGACGGCGATCACGTCGAGGTTGGGATAGCCCTGGGCCCGCAGGGTGCGGAGGGCCCCGAGCACCCACTCCGCCCCGTCGTGGACGACGAGGACCGCGAGGACCCTCGGCGGACCGTCCGGGCGTCGGACGGAGTCCGTGCGTGGCGACGAATCAGGGCGCGGCGACGAATCAGGGCGCGGCGGCGCCGACGAGCGCAGCGGCTCGCCGTCGGACGGGGTGGTGGGGGTGGGGGTGGACATCAACGTCGGTGACGAGCCGAAGGGCGCGTCGAATGGTCAGGCTATCGACGCACCCCCCGGGGCAGCGGTAGCCCTGACGTGGTCAGGAGGCCAGTCGCTTCAGCTTGCGACGTTCCCGTTCACTCATTCCGCCCCAGATCCCGAACCGTTCCTCGTTGGCCAGCGCGTACTCGAGGCACTCGGGTTTCACGGTGCACATCTGGCAGATCCGCTTGGCCTCTCGCGTCGACCCACCCTTCTCGGGGAAGAAGGTGTCGGGCTCCGCCTGGAGGCACTTGGCGTCGTCCGCCCATGGCAGCTGTTCGATGCCGATCATGTCTGCCTCTTTCGTCCTTCGCCGGTCGGGGGACCACGCCCACGACCCACCAGTTGTTCAGCAGAGCCACGGACGTGTAACTACACGGGTGTAAGTCTGTCCGGTACGGCGCGGAACGTCAACCCCGATGGCGGGTTCGTGTGGTAAACGCCGCCTGCGCCCGACGACGGAGACGTCGTGGGCGTGGGGCGTGGCGGCGGTCCGAGAGGTCAGTCCCCGGCGGTGCAGGTGCGGCGGTGCGCGGCGAGGCCGGGGGGCGTCCGTGCGACGAACCCGCAGTCCGGACACACCGTGTTGGTGCCCGTACCGGCAGCGGGCGGCGCCATCGGCGCCGGGTTCGCGGCGGCCGGACGACCCGCGACCCGGTCGACTCGCTCCATCAGCTCCGTCATGCGGTCCGACAGGGCGGCCAGCGCGGCCTCGCGCTGCCGCCGCGTCCCGGACATGGACTCGGCCTGCTCGAGCACGCTGGCCTGCAGCGCGTCGATGCGCCCCCGCAGCTGGTGCATCGCATCGGTGACGGCGCGGGCGAGCGCCGGGTCCGCGTCGGCCGCCACGGTCGGCACGACCGTGTCGGCTGCGGCCTTCCTGGCGTCCTCGAGGGCACGTCGGACGGTCTCGCCGATGCGTCGGTCGACCTGCTCGACCCTGCCCAGGGCCTCACCGACGTCGGCGACTGCAGCCACGACGCGGTCGACGACCTCGTCGAGCCGGCCGTTGGTCTGTCGCTCCAGCCGCGGGCCGAGGGCGATGAGGCGCGAGGTGGCTTCGTCGAGCCGACCCAGGCCGTCCAGCTGGACGTGCTGGAAGGCCTCCGTCAGCGACGACCGCAGGGCCGACTCGGCCCGGTCGAGCTTGCCGAGTACCCCCTCTGCCCGGGACGCCACGCCGTCGAGGACCTCCTCCGCACGCGAGGACACCGCCTCGAGCACCGAACCGGTGTCCGCAGCGACGGCCTGTCGCAGCTCCTCCACGATGGTCGGGTCCAGCGCACCGCTGCCGGCGCCGACCTCGACCTCGTCGAGCTTGGCCACGACCCCGTTCAACCGACGGAGGACGGCGTCCACCCGCGCTTCCGCGGCGGTGGCGACCCGGGTGATCGCCTCCTCCACCGACGCCTCCGACACGGCTGGGTCGACTGCCCGAGGGGTCGACTCGCGCATGGCCTTGAGCAGCCGCTTCTCCATCCCGGCGATCAGCGCCGCGATGGGCGACTGGTCGCTGTCGAACAGCGCCGTCGGGCTGTCGCCGCCGGCACCGGCCGACTCGGCGATCTCGGCCCGGATGACCTCCAGCGCTGCGGTGACCTCGGCGAACCCGCCGCCGGTGAGGCGACGCTGCTCGTCGAGGCGATCCCGGACGAAGGAGTCGATCTCGCGGACGGAACGGGCGACATCGGCGGGTACGGACCGCAGCGAGCCCTCGATCTGCTCGGTCAGCTCGGCCAGCCGTGCGTCCTCGCGCTGGAGCCGTTCCGACGACAGGGTCGCCTGCTCGGCGATGCTGGACTCCAGGACCTCCATGTGCGTGGTCAGGCGGCCGCCGAGGGCCTCGAGGCGCTCCTCGAGCGCGCGATCACCGTCGCTGCGCGCGGTGACCTGCTGGCGGACGTGCTCGGTGAGCTGCATGACCTGCTCCCCCACCTCGCCCACGAGCCGCTCGAGCTGGGCCTCGACCGCCGCGGCGGTCGTGCTCGTCCGCTCGGTCTCGCGGGCCGCCGTCTCGCGGATGGCGTCCCGCGCAGACCCGAACTCCTCGGTCAGCCGGCTGGTGACGTCCTGGACCAGCGCGTCGACCCGGTCGACGGTCTCCTGGTCGCGCGCGGCCAGGTGCTCGACGCGTGTCTCCAGCGTGGACCCCTGGGATGCGAGGGTCTCGGTGACGCGTTCCAACGACTGCTCGACGGCGGCAGGGACCCGGCCGAGCAGGTCCTGCAGCTGGGCGAGCTGTTCCCTGACCGTCACCTCGCTGCTGGACAGCTGGGCCACGACGGCCTCGGCCGCCCCGGTGCTGGTGGTCGCGGTGGTCTCGACCGCGTCGCCGAGCTGCTGGACCTGCGTGCGGACCTCGCCGGTCAGTGCGTCGACGAGCGCCTGCAGGCCGTCCACGGCGCTGCCGAAGCTGTCGCCGGACGCGCCGAGCCGGGCCGTCACGTCCCCGGCTGCGGACTGCACCGCGCTGACCACCTCGGCACCGATGGTCACCAGGTCCTCGCTGGCCTTGCTGCTGGCCTGCGCGGCCCGGTCGGCGCGGATGCTGGCCTCGTCCACGCGGGCGGTGGCGTCGTCGACCCTGCTGGCGAGCTCCGCGGCGACGGCGGTACCGCTGCCCTCCATCCGTTCGGCCAGGGACTCGGCCACGGCGGTGGTCTGCCCGTGCAGCTCGGCCATGCGCTGCTGGGTGCGGTCCAGCGACGTCTGCATGGCCTTCGCGAAACCGGCGAGGGCCTCGTCCACGCCGTTGACCATGCGGTCGGCGGTGTCCTGCAGCGCCGCGGTCTGCGCCGCGGTGTCGGTCCCGGCTGCCGCCAGCCGGTCCGACAGGGCGGCGAGGTGGCCTTCCATCTCTGCGGCCAACGACTCCCGGACGCCGACGAGGCCCTCGTCGATGGCCGTCCGGGCCCGGGCAGTTGCCTCGCCCAGCTCGGTTGCGGCACCGGAGGCCGACATGCGGGTCTCGGCGAGCTCCTCCTGGAGCGACCCGATGGTGCTGGCGATGCTCTCGCGCAGGAGGCCGAGGCCGGCATCGGCCCGGGTGCGCTCGGCGGCGGCCTCGCGCAGGAGGGTCCCGCGCAGGTCCTCCACGATTGCGGCGACCTCGGGCTGGAGGCGTTCGGTGACCTCACCGATGGCCGCGGCGGCGGCGCGGAGCTCCTCGGCCCCCCGTTCCTGGGCGACCCGGTAGGTCGACGCGCTCTCGACCACGACGGCCCTGGTCGTCTCCAGCTGGTCGTTGAGGTCGCTGCGGACGGCCTCGACGGCCTCGCTGAGCGTGCCGGCAGTCGTGGCCATGGTGGCGCTGGCCTGCTCGCCCCGGACGAGGTGCTGCTCGGCCTCGGCGGTCAGCGCCTCGCGGAACTCCGCCACGAGCCGGGCGAGCGCCGGCTCCATCGCATCGGCGACGCGCCCGGCCTCTGCCAGGGGTGCCTGCAGGTCGCCGAGGACCGTCGTGGCCACCGCGGTGACCTCGGCCTGCAGGCGCTCCACGAGCGCCTCCACACCGGGGACGACACCGGCGGTGGCGTCGATGACCTCGGTGGCGCGGGCCGACAGCGCACGCTCGTGCGCCTCCAGCTGCTCCGCCATCGCGTCGGACGCCTGGCTGAACAGCGCGGCGACCCGCCGCTCGGCCGTCTCGTCGGCCCGGGACAGCAGCGCGTCGATCTCCGCGCGGGCCTCGGACAGGGCGTCGAGGAGTCCTGCCCGGGTCTCGCCCATCACGCCGGGGATCTGGCTGCTGACGCCGCGCAGCTCCTGCACCGCCGTCTGCAGCGCGTCCAGCCCCTCGGTCTGTGCCCCGAGCAAGCGGGTCGCGGCATCGTCGGCCGCGTCCCGCAGAGAGCCGGCGACACCCTCGACGGCTTCGTGGACCCGGCCTGCCGCGTGCTCCGACGCCTCGGTCAGCATGCCGAGCGAGCGGTCGGTGCGGTCACGATCGGCGGCGGACGCCGCCAGCAGGGTGGTCTTGACGTCGTCGAGCGCGGCGCGGACCCCGGGCTCGAGCTGGTCGGCGACCTGCTGCAGGCTCGACGCGGCACCTTCGAGGTGGCTCGCGCTCTCGGACTGCGCGGTGACCAGCCGACTCCAGGAGGTGGCAACATCGCCGCCGGCCTCGGTGATGCGCTGCTCGAGGAGCTCGTGCAGCGAGGCGACGCCGCCCTCGAGGTCGGTGCGGGCCGAGCGGGTGGCCTCGGCGGTGGCGGTGGTCAGCTCCTGCATGGCGGCACGGACGCCCGCCTGCATCTGCTCGACCGCCGCCAGCACCGGTGGGGTGATCGCCTCGGGCAGCCGGCCGAGGTCGTCGGTGACGGCGGACAGCTGGCCGATTCCCTCCGCCTGCGCTTCTGCCAGCCGGGCGGTGGCCCGCCCGACGGCGCTCAGCACCCCGTCGCGAGCGGCCGCGGAGGCCTCGGCGAGGGCCGCGATCGCCTCCTCGACCTGCTCGCGGTCCCCGTCGGTCCGGGCGAGCAGGGCGGAACGCAGGTCCTCCAGCGCCGCACCGACCGTCGGCTCCAGGGTCCGGGCGGACGCGGTCAGGACCTCGGCTGCCGTCCGCATCTCGCGGGAGCCGGTGGTCTGGGCGTCCAGCAGGGCGGACACGGCTTGCTCGATCGCGGCTTCGGTACGCAGGGTGCTGGCCTCGGTGGCCTCGCGAACCAGGTCGACGCTGCGGGAGGTCGTGGCCTCGGTGCGCTCGGCAACGGCGTCGACAAGCTCGTGCAGCCGTTCGGCGCTGGTGGTGCTGACGTCCTCCAGCCTGGCGGCGCTGGACCCGGCGATGTCCTCCAGCCGCGTGGCAGCCCGACGCATGGCGTCGGTCGCATCGGCGTTGGAGTCGATGAGGTCAGCGAACCGGAGGGTCACGGTCCGGTCCATGGTTGCCATCAGGTCCTCGACGAGGGCACGAACCTCGTCCGGGGTGGCCCCTCGACCCGCGGCGATCCGCTCGACCGCCGCTGCGGTGTCGTCGCGCTGCTGCTCGACCAGGCCGGTCAACCGACCGGCGATGTCGTCGAGCGTGCCCCGCAGCTCCGGTGGCAGCGTGCTGGCGACCTGGGCGACCTCGGCCAGTCGATCGGCGACGTCGGCGTGCCGTTCGGCGATGTCCTTGGCGGTGAGGTCGATCACCCGGTGGATCTCGCGCACCTCCTCCACCGTCTCGCCGCTGCGGTCGGTCAGGTCGCGGGCCAGGACGGCCATGCCATCGGCGGCAGCGCTGGCGGCCCGTTCGGCCGACGCCGACGCCGACTCGCTGGCCTCGATCGCTGCCCGGGCTGCGGCCTCGGTGGCCTGCGCTGCAGCCTCGGCAGCACGGTCGGCGGCTGCGGTGGCGGACGCCACGGCCTCCGAGGTCGCCCGCTCGGTGGCGGTGGTGGCCGCGTCGGCCGCCCGTTCCGTGGCGCTCGTCGCCTCGGCAGCGGCCCGTTCCGCGGCCTCGGCAGCCTGCTGCGCGGACGCCGCGCTGCGGTCGCCGGACTCCTCGGCGACCTCGACGAGTCGGTCAGCCGCCCGTTCGGCGGCGTCGGCCAGTCGCCCTTCGGCGGCAGCCTCCATCGCGGCCAGCGCGTCCTCGGCGCGGGCACGGAGTGCCTCGACGGACTGCTCGGTGGCCGCCCGGTCGTCGGCGGTCTGTGTCCGGAGCTGGGCGATGACGTCGTCGAGGCGGCCGACCGCCTCGACCCAGGCCTCGTCGCGGTTGGCGTCGACCACGTCGGAGATGCGACGAAGCGCGGCGACGACCTCGCGGCGGCTCTCGTCGACGGCCTCGGCGACGGGCGCGGACTGCCGCTCCAGCCGCGCCATGGCCTCCAGCAGGTCCGCCCGGGTCGCCGACAGCGTGGACGCCAGCTCGCCGTCGTCGCGACGTTCCGACAGCTGGCGGCTGACGTCACCGATGCGGTCGGAGACCCGGGTGATGTGGTCGGCCAGCTCCTGGCGTGCCTGCTCCAGGTCCTCCGGGGTGACCGCCGGTCGGTCGGGCCGGTCGGTGGCCGCCGACAGCTGTCCCGAGAGGTCGACCATGCCGTCGGACAGCGCGATCAGGCTCTCGTCGACGCGGGAGACCAGCCGACGGATCTCACGCTGTTCGTCCAGCTGCTGCTCCACAGCGCTGGAGAAGGCCTTGTCGACCCGGAACTCGATATCGCTCATGACGAGGCTCCCTGGAGGGTTGGAGTTCTGGCGATAGTAGGCGGGCCGACACGCCGATCGGTGCAGGCCCAGCCCGTCCGCCCAGCCCCACGAGAGGGGCGTGCGCTGACCTAGCTGGTGGTGTGCAGCCGACGACCGAGCGTGGACCTGCCGAACCGTTCGGCGAACCAGGCGCGGTAGTCGAAGTCGCCGAACCACTCGGCGACGATGTCACCGTTGTCGACGGTGCGACGGGCGTCGATCGCCGCGCGCTTGCGGAGGAACGCCGGCGCCATCCGGACGTCGTCAGCGACGGCAAGCGCGAAGGCCGAGGGCACCGTCACGGCGATGTCGACGGTGCGCAGCCAGGTGGTGGCGGCGAACAGGTGGCCCTGGCGCAGCAACGACACGGGGTCGTCGTTCTTGAGCACGACGAGGAACCAGTTGCGGTAGCTGAGCCGTTCGACGAAGCGGGACCGCCGGGCGAACTGGCCGCCGCGTTCGTGCAGCCCGGTCGCGTCGGGGGTGTATCGGGTCCGCCAACCCCGGGCCTTCAGCCGCCAGTCCAGGTCAACGTCCTCGAAGAAGGCGAACAGGTCCTCGTCGTAGACCTCGCCGTCGACGGCCACGTCGTGCAGCGCGTCGAGGCGGTACAGGCCCGCGCAGCCGGAGATGCCGAAGATGTCGGCGGGTTCGTCGTAGCGCCCGTCGTCGGGTTCGCCGCCGCCTCGGTTGCGGAACACCCGGTTGGTGTGCGCGGTGTGGCCCGTCGTGTCGATCATCCGATGGCCGTCGATCATCGCGGGCTGGGAGTGGTCGGCCTCGCTCATCCGCCACAGGCGGCCCTGGACCGCCGCGATCCGGTCGTCGGCCTCCATGGCGGCGACGGCGTTGGCGATGTGGTCGGGCGCGAGGCGCACGTCGGGGTTGAGGACGAAGAACGCCCCGTCGGTGGCCTTCGCGATCCCCTGGTTGGCGCCGCCGGCGAACCCGTTGTTGGTGCGGTTGGCGATGACCTCGACGTCGCCGTAGCGGCGCGCCACGTCGGCCGAGCCGTCGTGGGAGTCGTTGTCGACGACGACGATGTGCAGGTCCGGATGGGTCTGGGCCAGCAGCCCCTCCAGCGCACCGGGCAGGTGCTCGGCAGTGTTGTAGGACACCACGCAGGCGGTCACCTTCACCGAGCGGCCTCGTCCGCCGGGTGTGACGCGGGTGCGTCCACACGGGCGGTGGGTGCGTCCTGGCCGGGTTGCCACAGCGGGCTGGGATGCTGTCGTGGGCCCCCCTCGGCGATCGCCGGGGGTTCGCTGTCCGGTGGCCAGACACCCTCGGGGTTGTCGAGGTCGAAGCGCATGTCGAGCGGCGCGATGCCGACGTCCCACGGGTCGCCGTGCACGACGACCCGCGCGGCGCTGTCGGCCACGGCGTGCACCGCTTCCGTCTCGGCGTTGCCGATCTCGACATCGAACAGGTAGGTCCCCGACAGCACGTTCAGCGACAGCTGGACGGTGGCGGTGAACGACGCCCCCGGCGGCGGCGGGGCGACGTACTGCACGCGATAGGACGTCCGGGACTCGTACAGCGTGGTGTTCAGGTCGGGGCGACGGACAGCCACGCGGACGTACAGGCCCCCGTCGCCGACGAGCTGCTCGGTCGGCGTGGCCGTGACCACGAGGCGGGCACGGCTGCCGGGACGGGCGACCGGGGCGGTGGTGTCGACGCCGTCACCGGTGATCGTGGTGTCGTCGAGGACCTCCAGCGACACGTCGTCGATGGTCACGGCGTGGGTCAGCGGGTCGATGGCCTCCTCGTCGTCCTGCTCCTCACCGTCCTTTGCGTGCGGGGACAGCTCGGGGAGGTCGGGCACCTCCAGGGTGGCGCCGTGGCCGGCGGCCAGCCGGCGCTGGTACTCCGCGAGGGCCTGCGCCGACGGGCCGTCGAAGACGACCTTCCCGGCCTCCAGCAGGATGACCCGGTCGCACAACGACTCGATGGAGCCCAGGTCATGGCTGACCAGCACGACGGTCTTGCCCGCGTCGGCGAACGCCTGCATGCGCGACAGCGACCGCTCCTGGAAGGTCTGGTCACCCACCGCGAGGACCTCGTCGACCAGCAGGATGTCGGGGTCGACGTGCACGGCGATCGCGAAGCCGAGGCGCACGTACATGCCCGAGGAGTAGTTCTTGACCGGCGTGTCGATGAAGTCGCGGACCCCCGCGAAGTCGACGATGCGGTCGAAGCTCTCGTTCACCTGGGCTCGGGACAGCCCGAGGATGGAGCCGTTGAGGTACATGTTCTCGCGGCCGGTCAGCTCGGGGCTGAACCCGGCGCCCAGCTCGAGGAGGGTGGCGATGCGGCCGTTGACCTCCACGGTCCCGCGGTCGGCAGGCAGGATCCGTGCCATGCACTTGAGGAGGGTGGACTTGCCCGAGCCGTTGTGGCCGATCAGCCCGACCCGCTCGCCCGGCATGATGTCGAGCGTGACGCCGTCGAGGGCGTGGAACTCCTTGTAGTGGGCGCGGCGGAAGCTGGTCAGCCGCTCCTTGATGCCCGGGGGTGCCTCGTCGTAGATCCTGAAGATCTCGTGCAGGCCGTCCACCCGGATGGCGGGGGTGCGTGCCATCGGGCTAGATCTCCTTCACGAAGCTGGACGCGGAACGGCGGAACACGACGTAGCCGAACGTGAACGCGAACACGGCCCAGCCGAGGCACCACAGCCACGTTGCGGCGTCGGGGATGGTGGGCGGCGGGTGCGGGACGCCACCGGTCGGGTCGCCGGGGTCGATGGGCAACGCGATCCCGTACAGCAGGGTGTGGAACAGCTCGGCGAACCAGGTCATCGGGTTCAGCCGCAGCACGTCGACCCACCGCTCGCCGTTGGACAGGCCCCGGACGGTCTCGATGGAGTAGATGACCGGCGTCAGGTAGAACCAGGTCATCATCAGGACCTGCAGCAGCTCCAGCAGGTCGCGGAACTTCACCGTCAGGGCACCGAACAACATCGAGACGCCCGCGGTGAACAGGCTGATCAGCAGCAGCGCCACCACGATCGCGGGCAGCAGCTGCGGGTGGAAGCCGCGGTAGTACAGGATCAGCGGGGTCACGGCGAGCAGGGCGAGCAGCAGGTGCACGCCCTGGGAGATGACCAGCGAGAACGGGATCAGCTCGCGCGGGAAGTAGACCTTGGAGATCAGCGGGCCGTTGCCGATGATCGAGCCGGCCGACGCGGTGACGGAGTTCTGGAAGAACTGCCACACCAGGTAGCCGGCGAGGAAGAACACCGTGAAGTTGCCGTTGCCGAACGGGACACGCAGGAACGTGGCGAAGACCACCGTGAAGACGGCGGCCATGAGGAGCGGGGTGACCAGGGACCAGGCGAATCCCAGGACCGACCCCTTGTAACGAACCTTGAGCTCCTTGGAGATCAGGTTCCGCAGCAGGTCACGGGATTGCCACACCTCGCTGGCCACAGCGGTGGGAGTGCTCATGTGTGGTCACCCAGTGTGCCAGCGGTGGGGCCCGTGGCGGCTGACCCGACGGACGGTGCCGGCACCCGGCCCTCCACGAAGAACGCCCGCCGGATGATCCGGCGGGCGTTCTCGGTCAGGACGGTCGGGTCCGGGACGGATGGGTCACGACGGTCGCGTCACACGAACAGGATGCCGATCACGCGGCCGTTGCCCCCGTTGGTGCGGACCTCGATGGCCCCCTTCTGGGAGTCGCCCTGGTTGATGCTCGCGGGGACGTCCCACTGCACGCTGCTGGTGCCGGCGGCCGTGGACGGGGTCCCCACAAGGCCGTTGGCCGCGGTGATCTGGGTGAAGCCACCGCTGTCCTGGCAGGCGGGGTCGGCGAGCGGGTTCGACCGGCGGTAGTCCACGCAGTAGAACAGCGACACGTTGGTGACCGACTGCCCGGCGGGGATGTCCAGCTTGTAGGTGATCGTCTCGCGGGTACCGGTGTCCAGGCTGCCGTTGTTGGCCGGGTCGGTGATGGTGACCCCGACCCCTGCGGTCTCCAGCGGGTTGCCTGCGCCGAGGCGGCTCGGGCTCTCCAGGGACGGGGTGGCCCGCACGGTGTACACGCGGTAGCAGTAGACGAAGTCCGACAGCTGGTCGCCCTCGTCCACGGTGGTGTCGGGGAACGTCACGGTCGCACCGCTGGCGGGCTGGGGGACGGGGCTGCCCTGCACGTCGTCGTACTGCAGCGCCGCGTCGCAGACCTCGACGCCCGCGTCCTCGTTGCCGGACTGGACGCGCACCTCGGCCCGCTCGATCCGGTAGCCGGACACGAGGGTGGACGGGACCGGGACACGGGCCCATTCGAGGTTGACCTGACCGGCGGCGTCGGTGACGGCCAGCCCCTCGACGGGCGGGGGGTTGCGGACCAGGTCGAGGTCGGGGGTGAACGCCCGCTCCGAAGTGGTGCCGTCGGTCACGGTGACCCGCAGGCGCAGGTTGGTGTCCGCGGCGTCGCGGATGCAGTTGGTGGAGGTGCTGTCGTTGGCCGGGCACATCCGCGCGACGAAGGTGGCCTTGCCGTCGTCGTCGTCGTCCACGAAGTCCACGGCGACGTTGGTGCCGTTGACCATGTCGACGTAGGGGCCCGCCCCACCGTCGTAGGACACCTGCCAGGTGGCCTTCAGGTCCTCGGGGTCGGTGTCGGTGTCGGTGACGGTGTACTCCACGACCAGGTCCGGCCCGTAGTACACGGTGTCATCGGTGGAGGGGGATTGGATGGACACCTGCGGGGTGCCCACGTTGGGGGTGACCGGGCCGGCGTTGGCGGGGTCGCTCGCCTGATCGGCCTCGTCGACCACGACCAGCCGGTAGCAGTAGGTCGTGCCGTTGGTGACGTCGCCGTCGGTGTAGGTCGTCCGACGTCCGTCGGTGATGGTCTCCACCTCGGCGTAGGTGCCGCCGGGGCAGGTTGCGCTGGTGCTGCGGGACAGCACGTACTCGGCGGTGTCGGCCGGACCGCGCTCCCAGGTGAGGGTCACCTCCCCGTTGCCGGCGTTGGCGTCGAAGGTGTCCAGGGCTGCGGGCACCTCGTCCTCGGGGGTGACGGTGGCACCGGCGGACGGGTCGGACTCCCGCTCGGCGGCGTCGAGGGTGGTCACCGTGACGGTGACCTCCTCGTCGGGGGTCAGGCCGCCGAGCACGTAGGTCTCGATGTCCCGGGCGACCGTCGGGGTCGACGAGCCCTGCTTCTCGCCGTCGACGTAGACGTTGTAGCCGAGGAGGATGTTGTTGGGGTCGGCGACCTCGTCCCACGTGACCGTCGCGCGGGTGCCGTCGTCGTCGATGTCGTCGACTGCGTCCACGTCGGTCGGCGCGGGCAGCGCCGGGAACTGGCTCGGGTCGTCGGTCTCCTCGCCGCCGGCGGCGTCGCCGAGCGCGTTGGAGACGGTGTCGCGGATGACGGTCTCGTCACCGATGACCAGCAGCTCGGCCGGGACGTTGCTGGTGCCGGTGCCGAGGTAGCAGAGGGTCTCGCGGGACGGCTGGGTGGCGTCGTCGCAGGCCGTCGGCTCGGAGGTGCCGACCATCAGGATCGGGTTGCCGAGCGGTGCTGCCGCCAGTCCGTAGCCGAAGTTCTCGCCGTAGCCGTTGATCACGGTGAAGTCGTGGCCACCGGCGCTGATGTGGCCGAACAGGTCCTGGGCGGCGTCGATGGCGGTCTCGACGCGCGTCGGCCCCTCCACGCGGTCGACCTGCAGGCCGAGGGTCCGCAGGGCGTCGGCCACCGCGGTGCTGATGGCTGCCGTGCCGCCGCAGATGATGACGTCGGTGGCGCTGGAGGACTCCAGCGCCGCCCGGGTGGCGTCGCTCAGCTGGTCGGTCTCGCTCAGGTAGATCGGGATGCCGTTGGCGGCGGCGTAGGCCCCACAGCTGATCGCGTCGACCCATCCCGTGGTGCGATCCGACGTCGTGCCGGCCCCGTCGGGCCCGAAGGCGCGGGCCAGGAGGACGGTGCCGTCGCTCGGCACGCCGACCAGGTCAGCGGCGGCGATGGCGGTCTCCAGGCGGGTCGGGCCCTCGATGCGCTGGACCGTGTAGTCGCCGAGGTCGTCGGTGACCGCGGTGCCGATGGCCGAGGTGCCACCCATCACGTACACGGTGTCGCCGGCGTCGAGCAGCCGGTCGATCTCGGCGGCGGTCGCCTGTGGCAACGAGTCGGACTCGGTGAACATCACCGGCCCGTCGACCTCAGCGGCAACGGCGGAGGCCGTCAGGCCGTCGGGGAAGTTCGACTCGGTGGCCAGGACGACGGCGTCAGTGCCGAGCGGCGTGCGTGCCGCGGAGATCTGGACAGCGGCGTCCACGAAGTTGTCGACCAGGACCTGGGTGACGTTGTCGTAGTTCGACGCGGCGCGTGCCGGCGTCGGTACGGCGACCAGCGTCGCTGCGGCGAGCGCCACGACGACGAACGCGACGAGCGTCCCCACCCGGGTGTGGCCAGCGGCTCGTGGCCATGACGATGTGTTCACGACTGCTCCTTGCGGGATCGGTGTTGACCTGCGGCGGGGTCCCGCCCCTCCATCGAGGTGTTCTACGTGCCGCACGACGGTCAGGTTACGCGGCGCCCCTCCGTGCGTGGACACCCGTCCGTGCTTGGACGCCCGGTCGGTCCGGAGGGATGCGGGTGCGGACGAATCCGATCGCGCCGATCATCGTCCATCGACGACGCAGGCCCCGATCGCGCCGGTCATCGCGCCGGGACCAGCAGCGGATCGCGCCGATCATCGTCCATCGACGACGCAGGCCCCGATCGCGCCGGTCACCGCGTCGGGACGTCGGATCAGGTGGTGGCGGCGACGAACTCCTCGCGGGCCGCGTGGCTGACGTTGCGAACGAACCGCAGCGCCGCCGGGGCGCCGGGGCCGAAGCCGGCCTGGCGGACCGCGTCGGCCACGGGACGGGGCATGCCGTCGCCGGCGAACAGCAGCGGGGCCGAGTGACGGGCCGAGAACGTCGTGGTCGCCAGCGCGGTCGCCCAGCCGTCGTTGGTCCAGCCCGGGCTCACGACCAGCGCGGACCCGGGTTCGGCACGCGTCGACCAGGCGTCGAGCATGACCCGGCCACCGGTGTCGGCCCGGTCGGTCCCGGTCAGGCGCCACGCCCCAGCGGCGTGCACGACCGATTCGTCGACCATCACGTCGCCGCCGACGACGACGCGGTCGGCCTCGGGCCAGCGGTCGAGGACGCTCCTGGCCGCATCGTGCAGCGATCCGCGGCCGGTCAGCACGACCGGGGTCCCGAAGCGGGCCGCGAAGGCGCCGGCCGCGACGGCGTCCGCCCAGCCGTCACCGTTGGCGAGGAAGACCCGCCACGGCGTCCCTCGCAGGGAGCCGACCTCGTGGGCGACCATCGCCGCCGTCTCGTAGCGGGAGCTGCCGCGCAGCCGCACGGGGTTCGCGCCGATGCTGCGGATCTGCCCGTCGATGTCGCCGTGCAGCGCACCACCGACGAGGTGGACGGTGCCGCCGCCGCCGAGTGCCCGGCGCAGCTCGTCGAGGAGCCACCCGTGGAGGGGTTGGTCGGGGCGGGTCATCAGCAGCGGGGTGTTGCCGTCGACCAGTCCGGCCGCGGCCAGCGCGTCGGCGGCGAGGTCGCCGCGGACCACCACGGCCCGGCCGGCGCTCCCGTCGCCGATCAGCTCGCGGGACTGCGCCAGCGCCTCCTGTCCGGCAGAGGGCACCGGCGTGCGGATGAAGTTGCCCGTCGCGTACAGCCGGCCGCTGGACGTGACCGCCCAGCCCAGCCCCATGTCGGTCCAGTCGCCCAGCATGATCGCCCGGTGGCCGGAGGACCCGATCCAGCCGTCGACGCACCGGTTCGCCAGCTGGGCGGCCGTCTCACCCGACGCGGAGGCCGTGGCGACGATCTCACCGTCGGTCTCGACGGCCCAGCCGTACTGGGCCATGCGGTTGCCGTTGTGGCCCATGGACCCACGGTTGCGCTGGTGCTCGCTCCACGACTGGGCGACGGCGGACAGCTGATGGTCGAGCGGCAGCGGCGCGCGACCGTTGGACACCCGGTAGTCGTTGATCCGCTGGACCATGACGGCCATCGGGTCGTTGCTCGCGCGGGTGGCCGT
The DNA here is from genome assembly GCF_003073135.1 of Euzebya rosea. NCBI lineage: Bacteria > Bacillati > Actinomycetota > Nitriliruptoria > Euzebyales > Euzebyaceae > Euzebya > Euzebya rosea. The sequence goes on along the minus strand of NZ_PGDQ01000001.1, from coordinate 57,362 downwards.
CGCGGCGCGGGCTGCGGTGGCGGGCAGCGCCAGCGTGGCAGCGCCACCGAGCAGGCCGCCCAGGAGCAGGCGTCGGTCGAGGCGACCGTGCCGGACGAGCCCGGGCGAGCTGATGGTGCCGGCAGGCGGTGACGGCGCCGGCCGAGCGGAATGGTTTGCCATGACGTTGTGTTCCCCGTCGTCGATTGCTGCGTGGGATTGTCGGGGTGTCACGAGAGCCTGACGCATGGTCCACACGGCCACCCTGTCCGAACGTCCGCCGAGGGAGGACGATCCACGCAACACTGTTCGGGATGCCTCCCCCTCGTTCCTGCCTCGCCTGCCTGGCGGTCGTTGCCCTGCTGGTGCTGACCGGCTGTGCACGCACCGGGGGCGAGCCGTTCCAGCCGACCCACAACGGTCCGCTGCCGCTGGACGAGGGGACGACCGTCGGCCAGACGATCAACCCGGCCGGGGACGCCATCACCGGCCTTGACGTGCAGGTGGCGACCTACACCGCACCTGCCGACCCCGACGGCACACTGACGCTGGCGCTGCGTGACCCCGACACCGGTCAGCGCATCGCACGGACCTCCGTCGCGGGGACCGAGCTGGCCGACGCCACGTGGGTGTCCCTGCGGTTCGACACCCCCGTCGACGTGCCCGACGTCGTCCTCGCCGAGCTGTCGTGGGAGGGGGCGACACGCCTTGCGGTGTGGGCGAACACGCCGGCCAGCCCGCAGGTCCGCTCCGCGGGCGTGCCCAACGACCCCTACGAGGACGGCGAGCTGGTCGTCGACGGCCTGCCCCGAGCGGGCGACCTCGCGTTCCGCGTGCGCGGCGCGGCCGGCCCGGGCGCTGCCCTCGTGCAGCTCGGGGAGGTCGTTGCCTCAGCGGGAAGCCGGCTGCTGGCCGAACCGGTCTTCGCGACCCTCTGGGTCCTCGCCATGGTCGGCGGCGTCGCCCTCGCCGTGCGTGGGCTGCGACCCCGACGCAGCTGAGACACCACCGACGACGTCCGCGCCCGGACCATCGAAGTGCATCCCCGCTGCCACTGCGTCCCGGCTGCGGTCCCGCAGCCAGCTGACCAGCGGCCAGCACGTCAGCGCCATCAGCGCGACGAACGCCGTGCGGAGGGCCCCCGCGAGTTGCTCGACCAACTCCGGTGACGTCAGCAACGCCTCGCGCAGGTTGGGGACGGCGTCCACGACGTCGGGTTGCAGCGGCTGCAGCAGGCCCCAGGTCGTGCCCGGGCCGCCGTACAGGTCGGCCAGGGCCAGCACCGCGCCGACCTGCAGCAGGTGCAACCACAACATCCCACGCCACTCGGGACGTCGGGCCAGGGCCAGCGCGACGAAGGGGGTGACCCAGGCGAAGTAGTGGGCGCTGAACGTCGTCAGCGCGAACATGCCGAAGTGGAACAGGGCCAGCCAGACCCACAGCTCGGCCACCGGCACCGGCCCGCTACCCCACCAGCCGTACGCGCGGCCGATCAGGACACCGAACAGCCCGATGGCGAAGAGCCCGAAGAGGTAGATCGGCCCGACCCCGTCGACGGGGATGGTGTAGGCCAGGAAGGTGGACCCGGTGGAGTAGTCGCGCAGCCGGGAGAACTCCCCGACCGTGTCGGCCAGCAGCGTGTTGGTCCACATGACCACCGCGAACGGCAGCAACGACAGGGCGGCCCAGCCCAGCCGGGCAAGCGGTCGACGCATGACGATCAGGCCGAAGATCGGGACCAGCACGATCGGGTAGCCGCGCATGGTGATGGCCAGCCCGAGCAGGACCGCCCCCCACCACGGGTGCTCCCGCTCGCAGGCCCAGAGGGCCGCGACGACCAACGCCACCGCGAACATCTCGTAGCGGCCGAACGCATACGTGGCGTACAGGCCGATCGGCGAGAGCATCCAGAACGCCCAGGCCCGGGTGACGTGCCTGGGGGCGGCGTGGGCGACGAGCGCCAGGATCAGCAGGCCCGCGGCGATGTCGAAGGCCAGGTAGGGCAGCTTGAGCGTCAGCAGGGTGCCGAAGATGCCCTCGGTGTCGACGAACTGTCGTTGGAACTGCGCGGTCAGCGCCGGACCGTCGGCCCACCACCACGGGTCGGTCCACAGCACGTCGGCAGGGGGAAGCAACGGGTCCAGGATCCGCAGGGACAACGCGTGGGTGTAGTGCGCGCCCATGTTGACCAGGTAGTCGCTGTAGACCGCCCCGTCGTAGGCGATGAGGTGGCTGCGCCAGTAGACCGCCAGCATGTCGGCGCTGACGGTGAACGGGGCGATCAGCAGGCGCACGACCATGCCCACCCCGAACCAGCCGAGCAGGCGTGGCCGCTGGGCGGGATCGTGCAGGGGCGCCGGCAGCCACGACAGCAGCCGGGGCAGCCCCTGCGTCGACCGCCCGCCGCTGGTCATCGGCCGGCGGTGTAGTGCTTGATGATGTTCTTGGCGTGGATCAGCGCGGTCCTCGGCCCCTGTGCGGTGGCGGTGCCGATGAAGCGCTTGGCGTAGTAGTACGGCGAGCGCTCCGGGACGACGTCGGCCAGGGTGAAGTTGGACGCGATGTAGTCGTGTCGCTTGTGGGAGGTGTCGGCGGCCCGACGGGGGCTGCGACAGAACTCAACGATCGGCGCCACGGCCCGTTCCCACGTCATCTCGGGCTTGATGGCCGCGAGGTTGTCCACGCACTCCTGGTACAGGTCCTTGTCGTTGCGCAGGCGACGGATCGCGTCGGCGCACGCCTCGACGTCCTCCGGCGGGACGGTGATGCCCAGCCCCCGCTCCTTGGCCAGCAACGACAGCGTGTCGCCCTCGGTGGCCACCATCGGCAGCTCGCACCAGATGTAGTCGAGGATGCGGGTGCGAAAGGAGTACCGCGTCTCGAGGTGCTCGTAGTGGGTGGAGACGCCGACGTCGGCCTCCATCAGGTAGTTCTGCCGCTGGGTGTAGTCGATCCAGCCGTCGTTGAAGAACACGTGGGTGCCCAGCAGGCCGAGCTCGACGGCAAGGTTGTAGGACGACGACGCCATCTGCATCTTCGGCACGTCGGGGTTGGGGTGGGCCGACCCCATGAACCACAGCTTCACGTCGGGGTGGTCCTCGGCGACACGCCCGACGGCCTTGATCAGCGTCAGCGGGTCGAACCAGTTGTAGATCCCGCCGCCCCACAGCAGCAGGAAGTCGTCCTCCTCGATGCCGTCGACGACCCCGCGGAGCACCCGCTCCTCGGTCTTGATCGGCTGGCCCGCCGGCAACCCGAAGGGTGCGATGTCGATCAGCGACCGCAGCGACTCGTCCTCGTCGAAGGTGGCGGGGTTGATGCGCTTGAGCGCCGACATCTGGCCCAGCCAGAAGTCCCGCTGCTTCTCCGAGGCGCAGACGAAGAAGTCGCCCCGCTGCAGCTGCTTGTTCAGCACGTCGGTGTCGGAGTTGTGGGTGGCGTAGCGCTGCCACTCCAGCTCGTGCTTGCGGTGGCTCATCCCCTCCAGGTGGAAGGGGTCGTAGATGTCGACGATGACCGGGCCGTCGAAGGCCTCGATCTCGGGGATCGCGTGCATCACGAAGCCCTGGAAGATGACGATGTCGGCGACGTCGAGCAGCGCGTTGATGCCGCCGGGCGCCCCGGTCCAGGTGACGGTGAAGCCCCGGCTGTGGACGCTGGGCGGTGACATCGACGCAAGGGTCACGTCGAACCCGGCGTCGTGCAGGACCGTGGCCATCTCGAAGCAGCGGATCGCCGGGCCGGCCATGCGCTCGCTGAGGGTGTCGCCCGTGATGATCAACACGTGGGTCTTGTGGACCAGGTGCTCGTACAGGTCGAACGCCTTCTCCACGGCGTTCCACACCTCGAGGTACTCACGGCCGTTGACGTTGGGACGCAGCGTCTCCTTGAACAGCGGCAGGATCTCGGAGTCGGGCCGTTCGCGCTTGTCCTGGATGGCGTTGCGCTTGGCCGTCAGGTTGGAGATGCTGCGGCCGAAGTCCCGCATCGCCGCAAGGTGGGCGGCGGTGATCGCGGGAACGGGGAAGTCCTCGTCGTCGAGGTTCTTGGCCCCCTCGACGATGGAGAAGTCGGGCAACCCGTCGCGTTCGGTCAGGTCGGTCAGCCCACGCATCAGCGTGAGCAGGACCGCGCTGGGCAGGGTCCGGGCCAGCAGGTCGTCGCCGTAGTTCTTGAAGATGGTGGCAAGGGCGTTGCGCTCAAGCAGGTAGCGCTCGCGGGCGTAGCCGAAGCGCTTGATCGTGCCGTGATGGCGGTGGAAGACCTTGGAGGAGGGCACGAAGTGCACCTCGTGGCCCAGGACCCACAGGCGCCAGCCGAAGTCGACGTCCTCGAAGAAGGCGAAGAAGGACTCGTCGAACCCGCCGACGTCGAGGAACAGCTGGGTCGGCACGACCATGGCGCCGCCGGAGGCGAACAGGGTGCGTTCGGCGAAGTTGGGGTTCTCCCACGCGGACTGCTCGACCTTGTTGGCGTAGCCCATGCCGTTGAACGCCATGCGGCCGCCGGCGTAGTCGATGGTCTCGCGGTCGTCGCGCAGGATCAGCGAGCCGAGGCAGCCGACCTCCTCGTGGGAGGTCAGGTAGGCCACCGCCGCGGCGATCCAGTTGGGGTCGGCCTCGGCGTCGTTGTTCAGCAGCGCCAGGTACTCGCCGTTGGCGACCTCGGCACCCTGGTTGACGGCCGGGGCGAAGCCCACGTTGCTGTCGTTGACCAGGATCCGGACCTCGGGGAAGTCCTTGCGGACCATCTCCACCGACCCGTCGGTCGAGGCGTTGTCGATCAGGATGATCTCCAGCCGGTCGGACTCGTGGGTCTGCCGGACGAGGCTGGTCAGGCACGGGGCGAGGAGGTCGCGACCGTTGAGGTTGACCACGACCACGCTGACCGTCGGCTGCTCCTGGCGAAGGCCGGTGGACAGGGTGGCATCGGTGGGGGTCGACATCGGGCGCTCTGGCTCCTGGGAGGAAGAGGGAGGGCGAGCGCGGGCGTGCTGACGCCGGCTCGCATGGGACGTGGGAAGTGTACGGGCGCGGCCCGATGGAGCCGGGTGGACCGGGTGGCCATCAGGCGAGCCCTGCCCGGATCGACCCCTTCGTGCCCCATGACCGGTCGGGGGGTCAGGCCCCGCGAGCTCGGCGCCGCGTACCCTGAACCGCGATGCGCACGCCTGTCACCCTCTCCGCGGTCGTGCCCGTCTACAACGAGATCGAGTCGCTGCCGGCGTTCCATGCCGAGCTGGTCGAGGCCCTGCACGCCATGGATGTCAGCAGCGAGATCGTCTACGTCGACGACGGGTCGAGCGACGGCTCCACCGAGGAGCTGGAGAAGCTGCACCTGGGCGACCCCGACACCGTCCGGGTCGTGGTGCTGCGGCGCAACTTCGGCAAGTCCGCGGCGTTGGCCGCCGGGTTCGACGTCGCCCGCGGCGAGCTGCTGGTGACGCTGGACGCCGACGGGCAGGACGTCCCGGCCGAGATCGGCACGTTGCTGGCCACGATGGAGCGGGAGGACCTGGACCTTGTCGGCGGCTGGCGGGCCGCCCGCATCGACCGTCGGGCCAAGCGCTGGACCAGCCGGGGGTACAACGCCGCGACCCGCACCTTCACCGGCTTGGACCTGCACGACTTCAACACTGGCTTCAAGCTGCTCAAGCGCGAGGTGGTGGAGGAGATGCCGCTGTACGGCGAGTTCCATCGCTTCGTCCCGGTGCTGGCCCATGACCTGGGCTTCAGGGTCGGCGAGGTCGCCGTGACCCACCGTCCCCGTCAGGCGGGCACGTCGAAGTACCTGTCCCTGACGCGGTTCCCCAAGACCATGCTGGACCTGCTGACGGTCCTGTTCCTGACCCGGTTCGCCGACCGGCCGCTGTACCTGTTCGGTGGCGTGGGTGCGCTGCTGTCCGCGGTTGGTTTCCTGATCCTCGCCTACCTGTCGGTGCTGAAGCTGGCCACCGGTGCGGGCATCGGCCAGCGCCCGCTGCTGCAGTTCGGCATCCTCTCCCTGCTGGTCGGGGTGCAGCTCGTCGGCACCGGCTTCATCGGTGACGTGCTGCGGCACTCGGCGTCCCGGGAGCAGGTCCCCTACCGGATCCGGCGGACACTCGCCCCCGGTGTGGATCCCATCGACCCCCTCGACGGCGACGCCTGAGCGTGCGAGCCATCGCGCTGACCCACGTGTTCCCCCGGTGGGACGGCGATCCGTCGGCGGCGTTCCTGTCGACGTGGGCGGCCGCCCTCCGCGCCGACGGCCACGACGTCCGGGTCATCGCCCCCCACGATGCGGGGCTGCCGGAGGTCGACGTCATCGAGGACACGCCGGTCCGGTTCGTGCGCTACGCCCCGGAGGACCGCGAGGTCCTGGCCTACCGCGGTGAGATGCACCGCATCGCCCTGCAACCCACCGGCCCACCGCTGGTCGCCTCGATGATGACCCTGATGGCCGGCGCGCTCCGCCGTGCCGTCCGGCGATGGACGCCCGACGTGGTGCACGTCCACTGGTGGATGCCCGGGGCGATCATCGCGCGGATGGCCCGGGTCGACGTTCCCGTCGTGGTGCACCTGCACGGGACCGACATCGGGATCGTCGAGGGGCGTCCCGGGCTGCGGCCCCTGGCCCGGTGGGCGCTGGACGGGGCCGACCGGTTGGAGGTCGTCTCGACCTCGCTGGCGCGCCGGACCCGGTCGGCCGTGGGCCGGCGGGTCGACGGGCTGAACCCCATGCCCCTGGACATCGCCCGGTTCACCGACGTCGAGCCGCAGATGTCCCTGGACCGACCGATCGTGCTGGGCGTGGGGCGGCTGGTGCCGGAGAAGGGCTTCGCCGACCTCATCGACGCCGTGGCCGGGCTGGAGGACCGGGTGGTGCTGCGGCTGGTCGGCGACGGACCCGCCGCCCGCGACCTGGCGATCAGGGCGCACGAGCGGGGCGTCGAGCTGCAGCTTCCCGGCCGGGTCGACCCGCTCGACCTACCCGCGGAGTACGCCGCCGCGGAGGTGGTCGTGCAGCCCTCCCACGCCGAGGGGCTGGGCCTCGTGGCGGCCGAGGCGGCGCTGATGGGCCGGCCGATCGTCGCCACCGACTCGGGCGGCGTGCGCGACGTGCTCGACGACCAGCTGCTGGTCCGGGTGGGCGACGTCGAGTCCATGACCGCCAGGATCCGCGAGTCCCTCCACGACCCCGACCTTCCGGCGGTCGTGCGGGCCGGCCAGCGCGTGCGGCGGACCCTCTCCCCCGAGGCGTCGGCCCGGCGCACGGTGGACGGCTGGCAGCAGGCCATCGCCGCCCACCGAACCCGCGGCTGAGGGCCAGTCGGGTCGGGACGTCGGTCAGGTCGGGACGTCGGTCAGGCCGAGACGTCGGTCAGGCGGCGGTGGACCCAGCCGAGCTTGGACATGACCGTCGGGGCGAGCACGAACGGGTACAGGTCGTCATGGCCCATGGAGCGGTTGATGGCGTTGAGGGCGTAGGTCAACGGCAGCCAGGCCTGGATCAGCTCCGGCATGGTGTCGTTGTCCGGTTCTGCGTCGTCGGGGTCGGAGGTCAGCACCTCGTGCGCGCCGTCGACGCTGACGCCGAACGCCCCCGCGGTCTCCAGGACGTCGGTGATGTGCAGCCAGTGGGCGACGGTCTCGGCGAAGTCCTCCCACGGGTGGGCGGTGGCGTAGGTCGAGACGTAGGAGTCGGCCCAGCCCTCCGGCGGTTCGGCGTCGTAGTGGGCCTCCAGGGCCTCGCCGTAGTCGGCCCGCTCGTCGCCGAACACCCGTCGGAAGTCATCGATCACCTCGGACCCGTCGACGTACCGGGTCCACAGCCAGTGGCCGATCTCGTGGCGGAAGTGCCCGAGCAGGGTGCGGTAGGGCTCGTCCATCTGCTCGCGGATGCGGATGCGCTCGACGTCGTCGGCCTCGGCCAGGTCCAGGGTGATGACCCCGTCGGCGTGGCCGGTGATGACCTGTTCGTCCCGGCTGGACAGCAGGTCGAACGTGGCCCCCTGCACGTCGAGGCCCATGCGCTCCAGCTGGAAGACCAGCCGGCGCTTGGCCGCTTCCGCGCGGCGCCATTCCGCCGCGATCTCCGGGTCGTCCAGGGAGGGGCGGGTGCGGGTCAGCCGGCAGGATCGGCAGTACTGCTCGCCGTTCTCGGTGACCCACGGGCAGCCGTGCTCGCGGTTGGCGCACCGCACGTCATCGGCCGTTGCCGAGCGCATCGCCCACGTCGCGGGGTCGAGGACCAGGTCGGTGCCGCAGCGGGTGCAGGAGGTGTTGTCGAAGAAGACCAGCTGGGTGCAGCGGTCGCAGGAGAAAGTGATCACGTCCAAGGTCTACCCCGGACCGAAACCCTTTCGAACCCCAGGACCTCAACCGAGCGCCACCGTGGCCAGCGCCTGGTCACGGGTTGCCTCGCAGGGACCGGTCCAGTCCGGCTGCACGGCGGCGCACAGCGCGTCGGCGGACTCGCGTGCGGAGGTCTCGTACACGGCGTTGGACGCCGCACCCTCGATGCACCAGTGGGCCGCGTCGGCCGATCCCATGCTGCACCGCTCGATCACGCCGTCGGGGTCCAGTGCGGCGATGGAGGAGATGTCGCGGCCCATCGAGCGATAACACGCCGTCCGGTTGAGCCCCTCGACGCTGTCACACCACTCGAAGGCTCCGGGGATGTCGCCGCCGAGCCGCCAGATGATCATCGATGTCTGCATCATCCAGCAGTCCTCGGCCAGGTCGTCGTCGACCTCGGTGCAGGGATATCGCAGGTCGTCGGCGGGTACGCCGGGCGTGGTCAGCCCCTGCTGGGCAGCCATGACGTTCTCCATGAACGCGCCGCTGGCGCAGGACCGGACCAGCCAGAACTCCTCGAGGTCACGGCACAACGGCAACGCCTCGAACAGGTCGGCGTCGACCCGCAGCATCAGCCCGTGGCCGAGGCCGTGCAGGCAGTTGTAGTGGGTGAAGGAGTAGCGGGGGTCGGCCGCCCCGTCGCAGAAGGTGGGCAGCTGCCCGGAGAGCGCGTCGTCGTCGATCTCCGCCAGGCGGGCCTCGATGAAGCCGTGGAAGTACCCCGACCAGCAGGCCGACCCGTCGACGGACAGGGCGTCGGCCATGTCCTCGATCTGCTCCGCTGCGTCGTTGCCGATGTCGTGCACGACCTGATGGCAGTTCTCCGCCACGTAGCCGTCCACGGCCTGCGCGGCGACGGCCGCGTCGATGGCGGCCTGCGGTCCCTGGGTCGCCAGGATCGTCGACAGGGTCGAGCGGTAGCAGGCGCCCCGGCCGACCTCCAGGTCCCGGCAGACGGTCGGGTCGTCCGCGGTTCCGTCCAGCACGGCGGCGACGGCCGGGTCCAGCCCCCCGGTCCCCTGGCCCCAGCCGGGGTCCCAGCCGACCAGCACGGCGCCCAGCACGAGCGCCACGACCAGCCCCAGCGCCTCGACGCGGGCGGTGCGTGGCACGTCGGCCCACCCCTCCCGTGTCCGGTGGTGCCACAGGCCGAGCGGCACGGCGACACCGACCACGATCACGGCCTTGAGGACCAGCGCGACCAACACCCCGCCCTCCATCCCCGACCAGGCCCGCGCAGCCAGCAGCAGGCCGGTGGCCCCGACGACCGCCAGGGACCACCCGGCGACGGGGACCATCCGACGCAGCGATGCCCGCAGCTGCAGGGTGCGTTCTTCACGGTCCAGCGCTCGCCATGCCGGAGTGCCGGCGACGAGCAACATCACGAGCAGCGGGCCGGTCCAGGCCGCGGCAGCGCCCAGGTGGAGGATGCCGAAGGTGACCGCGAGCAAGGGATCCTCACGGGAGAGGGCATGTCCGGCGAGGGTCCCGCCCACGACGGCGACGACCAGCGCGACCAGCGCCGGGGTCGTGGGGATGCGGCCGGTGGTCCGTGCCCCCGTTCGTGTGCTCCCGATCGCGAGCAGCCCGAGGAGCACGCCGACGGCGGCGAACCCCACCGTGCCGCGTGAGGTCCAGGCGAGGTCGCCGGCGCCGGCCTCCAGCAGGACCGCCAGCGCCACCCCACCGCGGCCGAGCGCCACGACGGCGCTGGCGAGGAGCAACCCGCCGATCCGGCGTCGGGTGATCCGGCCGGCCAGTCCTGCGTGCCCCACCGCGGCCGCACCCGCGAGGAGGGCGAGGGCGACGTACCAGGCGATCCGGAGGGCCAGTCCGGCCGTGTCCAGCGTCCTCGCGGTCAGGGTGGCCCCGCCGGCCACGCTCGTCGTCCCGCCGACCTCCGTGCCGACGCCGAAGAGGACCTCGCCGAGGACCCGGTGGCCGTCGTCCCCGATCGACTGCCACGCCAGTCCGTAGACGGCGTGCGGCAGGCGGGGAACGCCGAAGGCCACCACGGTGGTCTCGCCCGCCTCGCCCGAGAGCGGCTGGACGGCGACGACGTCACCGTCGGCGCTGCGCAGCTCGGCGGTGACCGTGCGGGGGTCGACCGCGGTGGCGAACGTCAGGACGATCTCGTCTGGCGAGTAGGCCAGCCGTTCCCCCGTCGCCGGGGACGACGCGACCAGCGAGGTGTGGGCACGGGCCGGCCCCGCTGTCAGGGCCAGCCCGGCCGTGGCCAGGACCAGGGCCAGCACGAGCCGGCCCACACGCCCCGTGGACACCGGCGACCGCACCATCAGTCAGCCGACGACGTCGGGGGCGGTGGAGGTGGGGGTGGAGGTGGAGGCGGTGGGGGTGGTGGTGGTGGAGGCGGTGGTGGCGGTGGTGGTGGAGGCGGCGGCGGTGGAGGCGGCGGTGGTGGAGGCGGCGGCGGCGGTGGAGGGGGTGGCGGGGGTGGCGGAGGCGGCGGCGCCGGTGGCGGCGCCTGCGGCTGGGGAGCCGGCTCGACGGTCTCCACGACCGGGACCTCCGTCGCGGTCGCGCTCTCGGTGGGGGTGGCGGTCTCCGTCGGCGTCTCGGACTCCGTCGGGATGACCAGGCCGTTCGTGCCCTCCTTCACGGAGTCGGTCTCGGACTCCGACGGGGTTCCGTCGTCCTCGGAGGGCTCGGTCTCGCTCGCGCTGACCGACTCCGTGGGGGTCGGGTCGTCGTTGGCGACCGAGTCGTCACCGCCGAGGGCGACCACGCCGACGACACCGATGACCGCCGCGGCGAGCACGGCGGCGATGCCGATGAACAGCCCGCGCCGGGAGGAGGGGTCGGCAGGCGGGACGGGCGGAGTGGTCGGTGGCAGGATCGACTCGCTGACCCGGTGGGTGGGTGGCGCGCCCGCTTCGGCCGCCGCGGCCCCGACCAGCAGCCCCTCACCGGTCGTCGAGCCGCTGGCCTGGACCACCGGCTGCCGGTCGACGGTCGGCAGGTCGCCGACCCGGACACCCGGGGCCGTGAACTCGCCGGTCCTGGCCCCCGAGGCGGACACCTCGTCGTCGGCGTCTCCCCGGATCAGCATGCCGGGGGCGCGGAGGCCATGGGCGGACAGGACGTCGGCCATGGCGTTGCCGAAGGCCTCGACCGACGGGTACCGGTCCTCGGGCTTCTTGGCCAGACCCTGCTCGATCAGCGCGATGACGTCCGGCGGGACCTCCTGGGCGGTGACGGGGGGCATCGGGTTGAGGAGGATGCGGGCCAGCATCGGCGTCAGCGTCTCGTCCCCCTCGCTGGCGAAGGCCGGACGGCCCTGCACCAGCGCGTACAGGGTGGACGCCATGGAGTAGACGTCGGCGGACGCGGTGGGACGGTTGCCCTCCAGCACCTCGGGCGCCACGTGCGACAACGAGCCGGTGATCGAGCCGGTGGCGGTCTCGGTTCCACCGGTGATACGGGCGATGCCGAAGTCACCGAGGGACGGTTCGCCGAACCCGTTGAGCAGGATGTTCTCGGGCTTGATGTCGCGGTGCAGGATGCCGGCCCGATGGGCGGTCTCCAGCGCGCCTGCGACCTTGATGCCCGCCGCGAACGCGTCGGGCCAGGCCATGACGCCCTGGGTGTCGACGAGGTCCTTCAGGGACCCGCCGGGCATGTACGCCATGACGATGTAGGGGTACCCGCCTGACGTCTTGCCCCATGTGTAGACGGTGATGATGTGGGGGTGGCCGGCGAGCGTGCCCATGGCCTGCAGCTCGCGGGTGAACTTCTGGTCGGCCTTCTCCGTCGAGCTGGGCTGGTTCAGGACCTTGATGGCGACGGTCCGCGACAGCGAGAGCTCTCGGGCCCTGAAGACGTAGCCGAAGCCACCTCGCCCGACCCTCACGGCGTCGACGAAGTCGTCCGGCATGGCGAAACGGACCCAGTCCGGGTCCGGCTCGTCCGGCGAGTACGGGATGTCGGTCATCGGTAGGGCAGTCCCCTGAAGAATGTCGTACACGCAGGCTACTCCCATCTGCGAGTCGTATCGTTCGTTCGCACGCCCGTAGTGGCTCATTGGCCTCCGACGTCACAGGTTCGACACATGTCTGCACCACATCGCCGTACCGCATCCCTGCTCGTGGTCCTCCTCACCATGGGGGTCCTGACCGCGTTCCCGGCCAGCGCCGAGGAGTTCGCATCCTTCGGCTGCTTCGCCGATCCGGGAGGTGACGCCGGCGGCGTGGACATCGCCGACATCGTGGGGACCTGCCTGCAGTACCCCGACACCGACCCGTCGGCGGAGTTCCCGCAGGGTGAGCCCATCCGCCTGACCACCGTGTTCGCGGCGGGCAACAACCCGCTGCAGGACGCGTCGTGGAGCAACGACGACACGGCGCTGCAGGTCGCGCTGTCCACCGACGGTGATGCCGCCCCCGAGCTCGTGCTGCGGCTGTTCCACGACGGCAACAGCCTGGTGCGCAGCATCACCGACGGCAGCGGCGGGCCGGTCGCCGCCTGCGACGCGCAGGTCGAGCTCGATCCCAGCTTCCAGGGCATCGACTTCGTCCTGCAGCCGAGCTGCATCCCCGACAGCCCCGACGTGCGCTACAGCGTGCAGATGACCTACGAGCAGACCGAGGGCGCCGCGGTGGCGATGGACCGCTGGCCCGACTCCGACGCCTCCGTCCGTATGCCCCGCGGCGACGAGAACCCGTTCTGCGACGTTCCGTCGGAAACCGGTGTGGAGGTCGTCGTGGCGCGGGTGGCCTGCGGCATCGGGGGCACGGAGCCGGTCAGCCAGGCCGTGGCGATCAGCCAGTTCGTCTTCAACGACCTGTCCACGCTGGAGTTCGAGCCCTACACCGGCCAGTGGGCCGTGATCGTGCGCGACGACAACTTCGCCGACGCCCTGGCCGGCTCCTCCCTCGGCTTCGGCCAGGGGCCGCTGCTCTTCACCTACTCCCCCACCTCCGGCCCGGCCCTCGGCCAGGACCACACCCGGCTTGCCGCGGCCACGAAGCAGGAGCTGATCCGCACCGTGCCGCGCGGGTTCCCCGTGTACGTCCTCGGGGGCACCGCCGCGATCGACGAGGGGGTCATGGACCACCTGCGCGAGCTCGGCTACGACGCCCAGCGCCTGTCCGGCCCGACCCGCGTCGACACCGCCGCAGCAGTTGCGCTGGAGGTGCGACGACGCACGCAGGACTTCGCCGCCCGCAACCCCGGGTTCCCCGACACCAACATGGTGCTGATGGCCAACCAGGACAACTGGCCCGACGCGGTGCTGGCCGGGCAGGTCGGTGCGCTGTGGGGCTTCCCGGTCCTGCTGACCGGCGCGACGGGCGATGCCCCCGCGGCCACCCTGGCGGCGCTCGACGCACTGCGTCCGCAGGCCATCCAGTTCATCGGGGGGCAGACGGTGATCTCCAGCGACACCCTCCGGTCGATCCGTGAGTACGCCAACACCGGCGGGTACGCATTCGGCGGCCCCGGGGCGGAGCTGACCGACGACACCTCCAACCCGTGGCGGCAGTTCTGCGCCAACTCCAACCCCGACGGCACCCAGACCCCGCGCTGGACCTGCCGTTGGGGCGGCGACACCCGCATCGCGACGGGGGCGGCGGTCAGCCAGTTCGGCCGCGAGATGATCCAGCGGTTCGGCGGCGAGGACACCCTCATCCCCGACACGGAGGTCTACGCCTCGGGCGTGGCGCTCGGCGGCGGCCGCGACAGCGACAACTACGCCTACGTGCTGGCGGCATCGATGATGTCGGGCCGGTTCGGCGGTGCGGTCTTCCTGCCGACGGACAACAACACGTTGACCGACACGGTGATCCAGTCGGTGTGCGACATCCGACGCGGCAAGGACACCAACGGCGACGGCGAGCCCGACACCCCGTTCATCGAGTTCGTCGAGCTCGTGGCGCTGATGGCCGACACCGACAAGCTGTCCGACGAGTTCGGCGAGGAGATCCGCTCGCTGATCAGCGACGGCTGCCCGGCCACCTTCGCCACGGCAGCCCCGGACCTGGTCGCCGCTGACTGACCCCTGTCGGGTTCCGGGCCGCCCGCCGCAGGAACCCGACACGCCACCGGCTCGGCGGCGTGGACGGGTCAGCGGGTGCCGAGGTAGGTGCGGATGCCCAGCACGCTGCCCTTCGGCACGACGACGCCCGTACCGATCTCCGACAACGCCCCGACGAGGGCGTCGCTGATGACGGCGGCGTCGTGCACCTCCACCTCCTCGTGCAGCACCGCCCCCTGCAGCACCGCGCCCGCACCCACGCGGCACCGCGGTCCCACCACGGAGCCGAACCGCACCACCGCGGTCTCGTCGACCACCGCGCTGGGGTGGATGGCCGACTGCCCCTCGACCACGACCATGCCCTCGGCCAGCGGCCAGGCGCACTCGCCGTCGATCACGGCCCGGTGGCCCTCGAGGTAGCGGGCCGGCGTACCGAGGTCCTGCCAGTACGCGTCGTCGTTGACGCCGAGCATCCTCTCCCCGGCGTCCAGCAGGCCCGGGAAGACCTGGCGCTCGAACGACAACGGTCCGTCGCCGGGGAAGTGGCCGAACAGCCGGGGCTGCAGGACGTAGGTGCCGGCGTTGATGGTGTTGTCGGGCACCGTGCCCGGCTGGGGCTTCTCCACGAACCGGCGCACCATTCCCTCGCCGTTGCGCACGACCACACCGAACGCGGAGGTGTCGGCAACCTCGTGCAGGGTCAGCGTGGCGACGGCGCCCGACCGGACGTGGCTGTCGATGATGCGGCGCAGGTCGACGTCGGTCAGGACGTCACCGTTGCAGACCAGGACGGGTTCGTCGGGCTCGTCGGCGAGGGCACGGCGGACCGCTCCGGCGGTGTCGAGCGCCATCTCCTCGGTCGCGACGTCGATCTCGAGGCCCAGCTGCGGCGCCGCGTCGACCAGCGGTTGGAACGGGGCGGCGTCGCGCCCGACCAGGAAGGTGGCGCGGGTGACGCCCGCATCGACCAGTCGCCGGAGCAGGCCGTGGGCGTAGGGGTCACCCATGAAGGGGACCAGCGGCTTGGGGATGAGGTGGGTGAGCGGACGCAGCCGTGTGCCACGGCCACCCGCCAGGATCAGGGCGCGCATCGTCGGGCAGGCTAACCCGATGTGTGTCGGCGAACCACGACGGGTGGCCGGTTCGACGACACACCGAGGGGGATCAGCGGCTGTCGCGCCAGGAGTTGAGGGTCGGTTCGGCGCCGTGGTCGCCGGGTTCGTAGATGCGCCGCAGGCCGTCGGGTCCGTACTGCTGGTCGACCCAGCCACGCTCGTCGTCGTGGGGATAGGCGTACCCCACGCCGTGGCCGAGGCGCTTGGCGCCCTTGTAGTGGGCGTCGCGCAACGACGCCGGCACCGGGGCGTTGCCCAACCGCTCGACCTCCGCGTCCGCCTTCGCCATGGCCCGCGTGACCGCGTTGGACTTGGGCGCCAGGGCGAGGTGGATGCAGGCCTGGGACAGCGCGAAGCGGGCCTCGGGCAGCCCGACGCGGTCCAGCGCCTCGAAGGCCGCCACGGACACGGCCAGCGCCTGGGGATGGGCCAGCCCGATGTCCTCGCTGGCGAGGATCACCATCCGCCGTGCGAGGAAGCGCGGGTCCTCCCCCTCCGCCAGCATGCGGGTCAGCCAGTACATCGCCGCATCCGGATCCGACCCGCGCATCGACTTGATGAACGCGCTGACCTGGTCGTAGTGGTTGTCGCCCGCCTTGTCGTAGCGCAGGTGGGGCTGTGCCAGCGCGGACTGCACCATCTCGGGGGTGATCTCCCCGTCCTCGGTGCCCACCGCCAGCGCGGCCGCCGCGTCCAGCCCGGTCAGCAGCACCCTCGCATCGCCGTCGGCGGCATGGAGCAGCGCGGCGCGCGCGTCGTCGGTGGCGGTGACCCCCTCCAGGCCCGGGTCGGCCAGGCCCCGGTCGAGCAGCACCGAGAGGTCCTCGGGCTCCAGCGGCGCCAGCCGGTAGAGGATGCTGCGCGACAACAACGCGGCGTTGACCTCGAAGGAGGGGTTCTCCGTCGTGGCCCCGATCAGCACGACGTCGCCCGCCTCGACCGACGGCAGCAGCGCGTCCTGCTGGGACTTGTTGAAGCGGTGGATCTCGTCGACGAACAGGATCGTGCGGCGCTGGGTCCGTCGCAGCCGTTCCCGGCCCTCGACGACGGCCGCGCGCACGTCCTTGACGCCGGCCGTGACGGCCGACAGGACGATCATCTCGGCGTTGGCCTCGGCCGCGATGACCCCCGCAAGGGTGGTCTTGCCGGTCCCCGGTGGCCCCCACAGGACCATGGAGGACAACCGGCCGCTCGCGATCGTGCGGCGGATCGGCCCCTCCGGTCCGATCAGGTGCTGCTGGCCCACGACCTCGTCGAGGGTGCGGGGGCGCAGCCGGGCGGCGAGGGGTGCCGTGGCCGACCCGGCGCCGGCACCCGACATCACCCGCCGGGGGCCCGGCGGGGTGTCATCGGCAGTGCGGTCGTCGTCGCCGCCGAACAGCTGTGCCTCAGGCACGGGCCGCCACGACGACGGCCCACCGATGGCCGTCGGTCACTGTCCCGAGCCGCGCACCGAGGCGTTGAGCTGGGTGGTCGGGTCGTAGAGCAGGCAGACGATCTCGCGGTCACCCTGCTCCCACGACGCCTCCGTGGGGGTCAGCTGGCTGGTGAAGAACCGTGACTCGGCCCACACCACACCGACGTAGTCGGTGAACGCCTGTCCCTGGCACTGCTCGTCGGCGAAGGTGTTCAGCTGCTCGAGCCCCGGGAACCCGGTGCCGTCGTCGGGGTGGTCGACGAGGAAGAAGACCTCGCTGTCGTGGGGTGTGTCACACGGGACGACGGCCACGGACTGCACCTCGTCGCTGGTCGACGGGCTGTTGTAGCAGTCGCCGACGGCCAGCTCGAAGACCGACGCGTCCTCACCGGGGACGGCGGTCGGGGTCTCGTCGGCCGGCAGGTCGTCGAGGACCTCGGGTTCGGTCCCCTCGTCGGCCAGGTCGCTGTTGAGGTCGTCGACGGCCTCCCCGAGCTCGGATGCCGTGGCCTCGGTGTCGGCGTCGACCACGTCGTCGTCACCGCCGGCCAGCAGGACCGCGGCGAGGCCACCACCGGCGAGCACGAGGACGAGCAGCACGAGGCCGACGATCAGGCCCACGTTGGACTTCTTGGGGGGCGGCGGCTGGAATCCGGACCCGGGCTGGTTGTAGTACCCGGGCGGCTGCTGCCCGTAGGCGGGCTGCTGGCCGTAGGCGGGCGGGGCCTGTCCGGGGGGAGTCCCGTAGCCCCCCGGCTGACCCTGGGGTTGGGCGGGCGGCTGCTGTCCCCACCCCTGCTGGGGGGGCTGCCCACCGGGGGGACCCCCCTGCCATGGCGTGGGGTTCTGCGGCGGGTTGCCCCAGCCCGGCGGTGTCTGGTCGCTCACTGGTCGGTTCCCTTCTGCACACCACGGTTGTAGCTGCAACACCACCCTGCTCGCCACAGGCGAAGTCGGGGCATGACGTCATCGACCCGTATGATCGCCCGCGTGACCTACGACCTGACAGTCTTCGACGGCGCAACCGCAGTGATCACCGGCGGGGCCGGCTTCCTCGGTTCGCACCTCTCCCACCGCCTCCTGGACCTCGGCGCACGCGTCGTGGTGATGGACAACCTGTCGACGGGCTCGGCGTCCAACATCGAGGACCTGCTCGGCCACGACCGGTTCTCGTTCATGCGCTACGACGTGACGGAGTACATCCACGTCGGAGGGTCGGTGGACTTCGTGCTGCACTGGGCCTCCCCCGCATCGCCGATCGACTACCTGAAGCTGCCGATCCAGACCATGAAGGTCGGTGCGCTGGGCACGCACAAGGCGCTCGGGCTGGCCAGGGCCAAGGGCGCACGCTTCATGCTGGCGTCGACCAGCGAGGTCTACGGCGATCCCGACATCCACCCGCAGCCGGAGTCCTACTGGGGCAACGTCAACCCGATCGGCCCGCGAGGGGTCTACGACGAGGCCAAGCGCTTCGCCGAGGCCCTGACCTTCGCCTACCACCGCTCCCACGACATGGAGGTGCGGGTGCCGCGCATCTTCAACACCTTCGGGCCGAGGATGCGCATGGACGACGGGCGTGCGGTACCCACGTTCATCGCGCAGACCCTTCGTGGCGAGCCCCTCACGGTGTTCGGCGACGGACAGCAGACCCGGTCGCTGTGCTACGTCGACGACCTGGTGGAGGGGTTGCTGCGCCTGCTGTCCAGCGACTACGACGCCACCCCGGTCAACATCGGCAACCAGCACGAGATGACCATCCTCGAGGTCGCCCAGCGCATCCAGAAGCTGGCCGGCGTGTCGCCGGGCATCGTCCACGAGCCGATGCCGGTCGACGACCCGAAGGTCCGCCAGCCGGACACGACGATCGCCCGCCGCGAGCTCGACTGGAAGCCCGAGGTCGACATCGACGACGGACTGATGCGCACCATCGAGTGGGTCCGCGCCAACCGGATGTGACCTCGGGGGACGTGATCGGCAGGGCCGACGGGCCGCGTGTCCTGTTCGTCCCCTCCAACGGGATGGGCCTGGGGCACATGACCCGTGCCGCCGCCATCGCTCGTCGACTGGGCGAGGCAGGGGCCATGCCCATCCTGTGCGTCCTCTCGCCGCTGATCGACCCGCTCCGGCGGATGGGGTTCCTGGTCGAGCACATCCCGTCCTACGCCTCGACCCCGCTCGAGCGGTGGCACTGGCAACGACTGCTCGCCGACCAGCTGCGCCACCTGATCGAGGTCCATCACGTCTCGGCGGTGGTCTTCGACGGCGTCGCCCCGTACCGGGGGGTGCGACAGGTCATGGCGGAGGAGGATGCGCCGCCGTTCGCCTGGGTCCGCCGAGGACGATGGCGGGCCGACGCCCGACCTGCCGCGACGGCCGCGGGCTTCTCGATGGTGGTCGAACCCGGCGAGGTGGACCGTGCTGTCGGCGACGACGACCCGACAGCCGTGGTCGTGGCGGGCTCCTCCGACGGTGTCCCCGTCCGGGGGGTCGGCCCCGTCCTGCTGCACGACCACCGGGACCTGCGAACCCGGGATCAGGCGGTGGCCGACCTGGGGCTGCCCGCTGACCAGCGCTACGGCCTGATTTCCCTGGGAACTGGCCTGGCAGGTCCACTTGCCCACACCGCCGGGCCGTTGGTGACCGCCATGCGCGATCGGGGACTGGTCCCGGTGGTCGCCGCCTCTCCCCTCGTGTCGCCGCCCACCGTGCGGGGGGCGCTGGTCCGCCAGCGGTACCCGCTGGCCCCGGCGTTGGCGGCCTTCGACGTCGCGGTCCTCGCTGCCGGATACAACTCCGTCGTCGAGGCGGTGGCCTGTCGGACGCCGTCGATCCTGGTGCCGAACCCAGCAGCTGCGGTGGACGACCAGCTGGCCCGCGCAGCCGGCCTGGAGCAGCAGGGCCTGGCGGTGCTGTGGGACTCGACGGGAGCGTCCGGCCGAGCCGGTGAGGGTGGATCGGGCCCAGAGGCGGCGCTCGACAAGGCGCTGGACGACCGTTCGGCGCTGGTCGAACGCATGGCCGCACGACCGGTCCCGCAGGGGGCGACCCGCGCAGCGGACCTGATCAGGGAGCTGACCCGCCACCCCGGCAGGAAGCCCGTCGCATGAGCAGTCCGACGATGCCGAGCGCTGTCCGGACGGGACTTCGCACGGTCTACGGCCTGCTGCTGGCGGCGTTGCCCGGCGGGTTGGCCGACCGGCTGCGCGACGTCGTGGCCCGGATTCGCGGGCGCTGGCCGGGACTGGACGGCCCGACCGGCGGACGGGTCCGCGTGCCCGGCCCGCTGGACCATCCGGTCGTCCTGGTCGTCGCCGTGGGATGTGACCCGGCCAGGCTCCGTCGTGCCGTCGACGGCCTGTCCGACGTGCCGGTCCGTTCGGTCTGGCTGGTCGACACCCCCCTCCCGGGCGACATGGCCGATCAGGTCATCGAGTGGGTGCCCCCCGCCACGGACTACGCGCGGTTCGGCCTCAACGCAGACGCCCTGCGGCGGTCCCGAATGGACGCCGTGGAGCGACGCTACCGCCCGAAGCGCGTCGTGGTCATCGGCCCCGAGGGACCGCTGCCGGATCCCGTCCTCATCACGCCGGCCCCGTGGTGAGCCCGACGTCCCCCTCCCGCCCTCGGGTGCTAGTGGTCACGACCGTGCACCCACCCGACGACCCACGCATCCGGTACAAGACCGCGGCCAGCCTGGCGAAGGACGTCGCGGTCCGGCTGGCGACGCGTGCCCCCGGCCCGAGCGACACGTGGGGGATCGACCCGGTGGTGCTGAGGGGCTCGAGACCGCGCAGGGCGATCGCCGCGCTGCGCGAGATGCTGCGAGGTGACGTGGACCTCGTCTCCATCCACGACCCCGAGCTGCTGCCCGTCGCGCTGGTGGCCCGGCTGCTGCGCCGGATACCGGTGGTGTTCGACGTGCACGAGGACCTGCCGGTCCGTGCGGGCCTGTCCCGTCGGGTCACCGAGCCGGCGACCGGTGGACGATCGCCGGCCACGGCCGTTCGGGCCCGCGTGGGGCCCTGGCTGACCCGCCGGCTCCTGCACATGGTCGAGCGGTGGGTCGTGGTCACGCTGGCCGAGGAGGGGTACGCCCGCGACTTCCGACGTGCCCACCCGGTGCTGCCGAACCACCTGCTCGTCGACGTCCTGCCGTCACCGACGCGCAGCACCACCGAGGGCGGGGTCGTCTACCTCGGGGACGTGACCACGGCCCGAGGCGTGGTCGTGCTGCTGGACGCCGTGGCCTCGGGGCTGCCCGGGCGGCCCCTGCACCTGATCGGTCGGTGTGCGCCGGACCTCGCCGACACCCTGCGGCGCCGAGCCGACGCGCTCGGCGTGGCATTGGAGGTCCACGGCTGGATGGCGTTGCCCGACGCGCTGCGGCGGGTGGCCGTGGCCGAGGTCGCAGCCTGTCCGTTGACCGACCACCCCGCGTACCGACGGTCCCTCCCGACGAAGGTGCTGGAGTACCTGGCGGTCGGGGTACCCGTCGTGGCCTCGAACCTGCCCGGTACCGCCGAGGTCGTCGGGAGGCTGCCGGGCGTGGTGCTGGTCCCCCCGGGCCATGTCGACCAGCTGGCTCGTGGCCTGGCCACCGCAACCGATCCGGCCCTCAGGGAGGCTGCGGTGCGCGGGGCGGACGCCGTCCGCGAGCGCTTCGGCTGGCCCGACGAACGGATCAGGCAGGTGTACCGAGACGTCCTGGCCGCCTCCCCCGAGCCCTGATCCGACATCCGGGGCAGAAGTTCTGGGCGTCGGGAGGAAACATGGGTTGCACGGCGAACTCAACAGGGATGCCCCTGTACGCCGCCACCTCGTGGGTCCGCCGATGACCGCCCCCTGGCCCGCGCCGAACGAGATCGACGACGGCGCCCTCCTCCGCCATGCCGCAGGCGGGGACGAGGACGCCTTCGCACTGCTCTACCACCGCCACCGCTCGTTGGTGCACCGCGTCTGCGTGGCGCACGGCCCACGAGGGATGGCCGATGACCTGACCAGCGAGACGTTCGCCACGCTGTTCCAGCACGCCGAGCGGTTGTGGGACCGGGATCGGCTGGCCCCGTGGCTGGCCACCGTCGCGCGCAACACCGCCATCAGCGCGCTGCGCCGTCCGGTCGTCCACCGCGAGTCGTCGATGGCCGAGGTGCCCGCGCGGTTCGCCCAGGCCGACCACGCCGAGTCCGTCACGACCCGCATCGATGTGGACGCCCTGCTGTCCCACGTCAACGGCAGCGACGCGGCCATGCTGCGCGCGCACTACATGGACGGCCGACCGCTCGCCGAGATCGCTCGCGAGTTCGGCACCTCCGTGGGCGCGATCAAGGTCCGCATCCACCGGGCGCGTGGACGCGCCCGACGGACGGCGTTCGCCCGATCGCTGCGTGGGGTCGTCCCCGTGCAGGTGCTGACCTGGCGCACGCAGGTGGCCGACGTCCTTCGAGCGGACGTGTCGACCGTCGCCATGGTGCTCGCACCCGTCGCGGTGGTCGCCGCGATCGCTGGGGGCATCGCCGGCAGCGACATCGCGATCTCCGAACGGGCTTCGTCACCCGAGGGGGCGGTCACGTCCACGCTGACCCACCGCAGGCCGGGGTCGGCATCCCCTGCGGCCACGCAGTCCGCCCCGGTCGACCATCAGCGGGAGGCGTCCACCATCCAACCCCCGTCCGGGCAACGGGTCGACGACCCCCCGAGGGGGGCTCCCGACGATGGTCGCCCCGACGTGATCGACGTCCCCAGGGTGTACCTCAGCAGCGAACCCCCGGCGCAGGAGCCCGACAGCACGGTCGGGATCGCTGGCCTCGAGGTGGAAACGACCTCCCCCCCGGGCGTGTCGGACGCCACGCGCGAGCAGGCATGCGACGTCGTCGCCGTGGCCCCGGATCCGGTCAGCTGCCACAACGAGCGCTGAGGCGACCCGCCGAGCGACGATCCCCTCCACGACCGCCCCGCCAGAAGCCGGCGCCCCACGCGAGGTGCATCACCGCCAGCGCCACGCCGATCCGGACACGATCGCCCGCCGTCGACCGGTCGGCCCCGGCCGGATCGCCGGCCGGATCGCCAGCCGCCGGATCGCCAGCCGCCGGATCGCCAGCCGCCGGATCGCCAGCCGCCGGATCGCCGGCCGCCGGGTCGGCGGTCGCGGCGGTCGCGGCGACGGCGAGCAGCCATGCCGAGGGGACGACGGATGCCAGCCACGGCCGACGACCGGCCAGGACGACCGAACCGATCAACCCCAGCACCAGCGCCGGGGCGGCCAGCTGACGAGGCTGGATCGACCCGGGCGCGGTGGCCATGACATGGCGCTTCCAGCGGCCGAAGTCGTGGTACTGCGCGGCCAGGTCGATCCACCTGTCGCGGGGCTCGTGGGTGGCCTCCATGTCCGGGGTGAACCAGACCAGGCCACCGGCCTGCTCGATCCGGTGGCAGATCTCGTAGTCCTGGTTGCGGGCCAGGGAGGGGTCGTAGCCACCGACACGGTCCAGCCACGCACGATCGAAGACCCCGAGGTAGGCGGTCTCGCTCGGCCCCGAGGTGGCGCCCGTCCGGTGCCGTGCCCCGCCCGACCCGAGCCAGGTACCCATGGCTGCTGCGGTGGCGCGGCCGACCGGGGACGTGCCGACCGAACGCTGCAGTCCCCCGACGACCGCCGCACCCTCCTCCAACGCGGTCAGGGCCGCACGCACGTAGCCGGGACGAAACGTCGCGTGGGCATCCAGCCTCGCGACCACCCGGTGTGGCAGGGCCGCGATCCCGGCGTTGAGACCGGTGGGGGTCGCCCCGCCCGGGTTGTCCACGACGCTGACCGACGGATACGCCTCCGCCAGGCCCGCAGCGGCACGACCGGTGGGGGCATCGGCCGGGTCGACCGCGATCACGACGGCCCCCACGCCCTCGCCCAGCGCCGACTCGACGGCTCGGGCCAGCGTGCCCGCGGCGTGGCGGGCCGGGACGATGACGCCGACGTCGGCGGGACCGACGGTCACCGCCGGGCCAGCACCTGCTCCAGCTGGGTCTCCACCGTCGTCGAGATCACGCCGGTGCCGCCCACGACGACGCCGTCGGCAACCCGGCTGACCCGGGACTCCACGAACCTGGCGACGTCCGGGGCGTCGGCCATCGAGTCCCTCGGCGCCAGGACGAGCACGCCCGACCGCCGGGCGGCCAGCGCGCCCGCCGGCAGCGCGTCGGCGAAGCCGGAGGCCGAGGCGATCACGAGCGTGACGTCCCCGGTGCGCTGTGCCAGCGCCTCGTCGGCGACGGCGGTGGACGTCGAGAACCGGTTGGAGCCGGCCAGGCGTCGGACCTCGTACCCGAGGCCCTCGAGCTGGCTGACCACCGACGGTCCGATGACGGCCGTGCCGCCGATGATCGTGACGGTGCGGGCGCCCAGGTCCTCCAGCGCGTCGATGGTGGCGTCCTCGACCCGGTCGCGGCCCGACAGCAGGGTCGGCGGGCCGTCGACCAACGCCGCCAGGGAGGATGCGCTCACGGCGTCGGGCCAGTCCCCGGCCGGGGCCAGCGTGACCTCGTCGGCGGTCCCGACGGCGGCGCCGGCGATGGCGGCCGCCGTTTCCAACCGGTTGTCGCCGGCGAGGCGTCGTGTGGTCAGCCCCATGTCCGCCAGGTCACCACGCACGGCGGTCGACAGGGCGCTGTTGCCGCCCAGCAGCCATGCGGTCGTGGCCCCCAGCCGGCGGATCTCCACTTCGGTGGCCGGTGACAGCTCGGCGGTGCTCGACAGCAGCAGCGGCGCCTCGAGGCTGGCAGCGAGCGCGACGCCGGCAAGGGCGTCGGGGAACCTATCGGAGGCGGCGATCACGACATCCGACGCGGCGTCCCAGCCGAAGGCAGAGACCTGGACGGCGGTGCCGATCCGGTCGCTGGCCGCGACCCGGGCGATGCTGTCGGGCACCTCACCGGGGGGCGGCTGTGGGCTGGGGGTCGGGGTGGGTGATGGGGTCGGCTCGGGGTCGGGCCCACCACCACCGGGCTGGCTGCGCACGTCGACGAGCGTCGAGCGAAGGCCGAGCCGGGACTTCAGCTGGTCACCGGAGAGCACGACGGTGCCGGTGGTCCCGGTGACCTCCACGCCACCGTAGCCACGGCTCGGCGAGCCGATGCGACCGGCGGCACCGCGGGGCTCGAGCAGGCGCATCGACGTGGCCCTCCCCACTCCCGCGCGGCTCCCGAGCTCGTCGGCGGTGAAGGCGGCCGTCCAGCGGCGCAGCGGGTTGCTGCTGGCCAGGTCCCAACGGCTGTCGTCCACGGGCTGCACGTAGGGCAGCTCGCCGCCGAAGACGAATCGGGAGGACTCGGAGTGGCCACCGTGGCTGGAGGAGTAGAAGGTCTCGGCGATGCTGCCGTTGTGGGTCAAGATCTGCCCGGACGTGGCGTTGACGGCGTTGACCCACTTGCCCTGGCTGTCGGCGGACTCCAGGTCCCACCCCTCGTAGTTCTGGTCACGGGGTGTGGAGTACAGGTGGCACCGGCAGTCCGTGCGGATGCCGAGGGCCTGGATGCGGGCCAGGGCGTAGGACCGACCGCTGATGACCTGGGCCTGCAGGGTCGCGTCGGGCCACGAGATCGGCACCTCCGCCAGGCCGCGCAGGTACAGGTCCATGTCGGTGAACTCGAGCGTCAGGTACGCCTCGGAGGCGCCCGTCAGGACCGAGTCCAGCTGGAGGGTTCCCCAGCGGTAGGTGTGGCCGACCTCGGCGACGTGCACGCGGCGGTTCACCGACGGGTCGGGGCTGAGGACGGTGCGGAGGTTCCACTCCTTGTCCCCGCCCTCCCAGACGACCGCGCCGTTGCCGGTGTCGGTGATGCGGTAGGTCGCCTCGGGGGTGACGTCGACCCGCCATGTGCTGCCCTCGGGCTGGCTGGTCGGCAGGTCGGTGCACTCCCCGCTCTGGTAGTGGCACAGGCGGTAGGGGATCGTGCCGCGCTCTGCGGTGTAGGTGGCCTTCGGCATCCCGGTGCCCAGGCCGATGACCACGAGGTCGGGCTGCGGGACGGCCTGGATGGTCGTGCCCGGGAAGTAGGTGGTGAGGATCTGGGTCGCCGTGCACCCGAGCAACCCCGCGCCCTGGGCGCCGTACTGGCTCATCCCCGCGCCGTGGCCCCAGCCACCGCCCACGAGGACGAACTCCCCGCCGGGCAGCTCGGGGTCGGGGATCGCGCTGCCACCTGCCGGCATGCATCCCCCCTGGGCGAACTGGGCCGGCGGCGGGGTCCGGTCGACGTAGCCGGTGAGGTCCGTCGTCGGCGGTGCCCCCTGCCCGGCCATGGCTGTCGGCACGGACGCGAACACGCAAGCAAGCGCCATCACGACCAGCAGGGTCGCGCGGCGCACACGGGGAAGGGTGGCGGTGATTCGCATGTGACTGTTGTTAACGGCAGTGAAGTACTGAGCCTTAGTGTGACTCACGTTGTCAAGGCCCTCGAGCGGGATCATGGCCGCTCGTCAGCTGTGACGCTGCCGGTCATCCGACCGATACGCCCGGACGGCCACCCCGACCCCCGACCCCCGACCCCCCGACCCCCCGCCCGACGGATCTTGACCCAGGCGCAGACGGATTCGTACCCAACGGTCGCCCCTACGGCCTCGAACCCTGCGTCCAGCCGACGGATCGTGACCCATGTCGGCCACCCGACGGCCCCGAGTGGGTCAAGATCCATCAGCCAGGCCGGTGCCGGCCGCACCCCCGGGGACCGAAACGCCCAGGCGGAGGGGAGGGACGGTCAGGCGGCCTGGCCGTGGGTGCGACCGCGGAGCTGGGACCAGGCGATGACCGAGCCGGCCCAGCCGAGCAGGCCGAGGCGGATCAGGCCGCGGGTCAGCAGGCCCGTGCGGTAGCGGCGCGCGAAGAAACGGTCCAGCGAACGGGCGTGTTCGGCGACCATGCGGACCCGCTTGCGCCCCACCGACCCGCCGACGGCGTGCTGCACCTCGGCCACCGGCGTGAAGACGACGCGCCAGCCGGCCGTGCCGAGGCGCCAGCACAGGTCGACGTCCTCCACGAACATGAAGTAGGCCGGGTCGAAGCCGTCGACCTCCTCGAAGGCGGTCCGGCGGAGCGCCACGCAGCAGCCCGACAACCAGTCGACGTCGCGTTCGCTCTCGTGGTCCCAGTCGGTCAGGCGGTACCGCCGGGTCCAGGGGTTGTCGCGCCAGACCAGCCCGAGCAGCGCATGCCCGATCGCGGTCGGGATGTCGGGGAACGCCCGCGCGGACAGCTGCAGGCGCCCGTCGGGGAACACCACCTTGGGTCCCGCGGCACCGACGTCGGGACGGTCGAGCACGTAGGCCCCGAGCCGCGCGATCGATCCCGGGGTGAAGACCGTGTCGGCGTTGGTGACGACGACGACCTCGGCCTCGCACGCGCGCACGCCGACGTTGGCCGCACGACCGAAGCCCAGGTTCGGCAGGGCCACCCGTTGCACGTCGGGGTGGCGCTGGGACACCGCCGTGAGGGACCCGTCGTCGGACCCCGAGTCGACCACGACGATCTCGTCGGCACCCGCGTCGCCCAAGCTGTCCAGGCAGGTCAGCAGGTCGTCCCGGGTGTTGTGGTTGACCACCACGACGGCCGTCCGCGAGGAGGGCCGGTCGGCGTGGGTCACGCGATCTCCTGCAGCAGCACCTTCAGGGAGTCCTGCCAGTGCGGCATGTCGGGCAGGCCGACCTGGCGGGCCATCAGGTTGTCGAGCACCGAGTAGGCCGGACGGTGCGCGGGGGCCCCGAAGGACGCCGTGTCGGTCGGGGTCAGGTCGACGTCCAGACCGGCCTCGGCGAAGATCGCGGCGGCGAACTCGAACCAGGTGCAGTGGCCGCGGTTGGTCAGGTGGTAGGTCCCGGGCCGGCCGCTGGCGGCCAGCCGGCGGATCTGCGGTGCCAGGTCGAAGGTGAACGTGGGCGACCCGCACTGGTCGTCGACCACGCTGACCGCCCCGCGTTCGCGGCCCAGCCGCAGCATCGTCTTGGCGAAGTTCCCGCCGTTGGCGCCGTGCACCCACGAGGTCCGCACGATGTAGTGGCGGTCGAGGGCACGCCGGACGAGCTGCTCGCCGGCCTCCTTGGAGCGACCGTACATCGACCGTGGGTTGACGGTGTCGAACTCGGTGTAGGGCCGGCCGAGCGTGCCGTCGAAGACGTAGTCGGAGGAGATGTAGACCATGGCGGCGTCGACGGTCTCGCAGGCACGGGCCACCCACCAGCTGGCGGTGGCGTTGACCTGCCAGGCCGTCTCGGACTCGGTCTCGCAGGCGTCGACCTTGGTGAACGCGGCGGAGTGGACGACGAGGTCCGGACGGTGGTCGGCGACGGCGGCCTGCACGTCGGCCTCGCGGGTCACGTCCAGCGACGCACGGTCCAGCGCGACGACGTGGTCGTCGGCGAACGCGCGCTGCAGGTCGTGGCCCAGCTGTCCGCTGGCCCCGGTGATCAGGACCTTCACTGGCGGACCAGCCCCCGACGGTCCGACGCGCCGGCCTCCTTGAGGGGACGCCACCAGGCCTCGTTGGCGCGGTACCACGCGATGGTGGCGTCCAGCGCCTCCTCGAAGGTGTGGCCCGGCGTCCAGCCGAGCTCGCGGACCTTGGTGGTGTCGACGCTGTAGCGCAGGTCGTGGCCCGGACGGTCGGCCACGAAGTCGATGCGTGCGTCGGCGGCCTCGCCGGTCAGCCCGAACCGCTCGAGGATGGCGTAGGTCAGCTGCTTGTTGGTGATCTCGTTGCCGGCACCGACGTTGTAGACCTCGCCCGGCGTGCCCTGGGTCAGGACCAGCCACTGGGCAGCAGCGTTGTCGATGACGTAGGTCCAGTCGCGGATGTTCTGCCCCTCGCCGTACAACGGCACGTTCTTGCCGTCGATCAGGTTGGACACGAACAGCGGGATGACCTTCTCGGGGTAGTGGTACGGCCCGAAGTTGTTGGCCGTGCGGGTCACCGTCACCGGGTAGCCGTAGGTCACGTTGTAGGCGCGGGCCAGCAGGTCGGCCGCCGCCTTGGACACCGAGTACGGCGAGTTGGGCTCCAGGCCGTCGCCCTCGCGGAAGCTGTCGGGCTCCTCCACCGAGCCGTAGACCTCGTCGGTGGAGATGTGCAGGAAGTTGCCGATCTCGGCCTTGCGCGCCACGTCGAAGATCGTCTGCGCGCCGACGACGTTGGCGACCATGAACTCCGCGCCCCCGGTGATGGACCGGTCGACATGGGACTCCGCGGCGAAGTTGACCACCGCGTCGTGCCCCGGCAGGACCTCGCGCAGGTGGTCGCCGTCACAGATGTCGCCCTTGACGAAGTCGTACCGCGGGTCGTCAGCGAGGTCGGCCAGGTTGGCGGGGTTGCCGGCGTAGGTCAGCTTGTCGAAGTTCGTGATCCGAACATCGCTGTCCTGTGCCATGGCGTAGCGGATGAAGTTCGAGCCGATGAAGCCGGCCCCACCGGTGACGAAGATGCGCACGTCGACGTGCTCCTTGAGGGTGCTGCTGACCGAGCCAGGGTTCGACTCGGCAATCCAACGCAGGGTATCGGGCCGGCCGATCCGGCGATGCTGTCCGGCCGGGAGGGGCGGACGGGGCCACGCCCACCCCGTCCGGTCGGCTCATCCCTCGGTCAGCCGGCTGACCAGGTGCGCGGGCAACGGCTGGTAGCGGTCGTGCCGGGCGACGAACCGACCCCGGCCGTGGGTGAAGGACCGCAGGTCGATGGCGTACCGAAGGATCTCCGAGGTCGGGACCGACGCGAGGACGATCACCTCTCCGCCGTTGCCGAGCTCGGTGCCCTCGAGCTGGCCGCGACGTTGCTGCAGGTCCCCCATCACCTCGCCCTGCAGCTCGCCGGGGACGGTCACCTCCAGGTGGCTGATGGGTTCGAGCACGACGGTGCCGGCGTCGGGCAACGCCTCCTTCAGCGCGAGGGCGCCGGCCATCCTGAAGCTCATCTCGTCGGAGTCCACGGAGTGGTACTTGCCGTCGGTCACCGTGGCCTTGAGGTCCACCAGCGGGAACCCGTGGGTGCCGCCCCTCGCCATGGCCTCGGCGATCCCCGCCCCGACGGCGGGGACCAGCGACTTGGGGATGGCTCCGCCGACCACCTCGGACTCGAACACGTACCCCTCGCCCGGCGGGAGGGGTTCGAAGCGGACGTTGGCGACGCCGAACTGGCCGCGACCGCCCGACTGCTTCTTGTGCCGTCCCTCGACCTCCACCGTGCGGGTGATGGTCTCGCGGTAGGCGACCCTGACCGGCTCGGTCTCCAGCCTGACGCCGTACCGCCGGGCCATCCGGTCCAGCACCACCTGGAGGTGGGTGTCACCGGCGCCCCACAGGATCGTCTGGTGCGTCTCGTCGTTGCGTTCCAGCCGCAGCGACCGGTCCTCGGCCAGCAGCTTGTGGAGGGCGCCGCCCATCTTGTCCTCGTCCTGCGGGCTGGCGGCGACCAGCGCGACCCCGTGGACCGGCGGGACGGGGTCGGGCAGCGGGACCACCCAGCCCCGGTTGCCGTCCTCGAGCGTGTCGCCGGTACGCACGTCACCGAGCTTGGTCACTCCGGCGATGTCACCGGCGACGACGGTCTGGACGGGAATGTGCTCGCTGCCCCTCGTGGCGAGCAGGCCGTGCATGCGTTCCTTCTCGCCGGTGCGCACGTTGACCACGACGTCGTCGGCCCGCAGGGTGCCGCTGAGCACCTTGAACATCGTGATCTGGCCGACGTAGTCGTCGCTGCGGGTTGCGAAGACCTGCAGGAGCAGCGGGCCGTCGGGGTCGACGGGCATCTGGAACAGGTCGTCGGCGATGACGACCTCCGTGCCCGGCAGGTCGGCGGGCGCCGGGCCGACGTGGCAGATGAACTCCAGCAGCCGGTCGACACCGATCGGCTCGATCGAGCCGTCGTCCCGGGAGGCGGCCGCGGACCCGCACATGACCGGGAAGACCGTCCCGGCGTCCACGCCCTCGTGCAGCGCTGCCTCGAGCTCGGCGGGGGTGGGCTCCACCCCCTCGAGGTACGCCTCGAGCAGCGAGTCCTGGGTCTCCACGACGTCCTCGACCAGCGCCTCGTGGGCGGCGTGCTCCCGTTCGGCGATCTCGGGCGGCAGCTCGTCGGTCTCCACGGCGCGCCCGCTGTCGTACAGGAAGGCGTGCTCGGTGATCAGGTCCGCCACCCCGTGGAAAGCTGCTTCCTCGCCGATGGGGATCTCCACGAGCTCGAAGCCGTCGCCGAAGTGCTCGCGCACGTGGGCGACGGCCCGTTCGTAGGACGCCCGGGTGCGGTCCATCTTGTTGACGAACACCATCCGTGGACGGTCCATGGCTGCGGCGGCGCGCCACAGCAGCATGTCGCCGGTCTGCACACCCGCCGTGGCGTCGACGACGAAGACCGCCAGGTCGGCGATCCGCAGGCCGGTCAGGGCCTCCTCGCGGAAGTCGGCGTAGCCGGGGGTGTCGATCAAGTTGATCCGGTAGTCGTCTGACCCGACGCGATGGTCGATCGGGACAACGGAAAGCCGCACGGACTGCGTGCGGCTGTGTTCCTCGGGCTCGGCGTCGGTCGTCGCCGTGCCGTCCTCCACCCG
The DNA here is from genome assembly GCF_003073135.1 of Euzebya rosea. Lineage (NCBI taxonomy): Bacteria > Bacillati > Actinomycetota > Nitriliruptoria > Euzebyales > Euzebyaceae > Euzebya > Euzebya rosea. The sequence continues at coordinate 25,942 of NZ_PGDQ01000001.1, read as the reverse complement.
GCCGAGGCGGGTGACCACCCCCGCCCGGTACAGCATGGCCTCGGCCAGCGTCGTCTTGCCGTTGCCGGCGTGACCCACCAGCGCCACGTTGCGGATGCGATCGGCTCGGTGTCCCATGCAGGCGCCCTCCTGTGGGTGAAGTTGGCTCAGGGGCAACGTACCGCCGGTGTCAAGGTGCCCGGGGCGATCGCACAGGGGGCAACACCGTCCCGTTGTTGGTACAACCCGATGCCATGAAAGGCATCATCCTCGCCGGCGGGCGGGCCACCCGCCTGGGCCCGGCCAGCCGTGGCACGTCCAAGCAGCTCATGCACGTCTACGACAAGCCGCTGGTGTACTACCCCGTCACCACGCTGCTGCACGCGGGCATCAACGAGATCCTGGTGATCTCCACACCCGAGCAGATCGACGCGTTCCGGGCGTTGCTGGGCGACGGGTCTGCGTGGGGCTGCGCCTTCTCCTACGCGGTCCAGACCGAGCCACGGGGCCTGGCCGACGCGTTCGTGGTCGGTGCGGACTTCATCGGTGACGACGACGTCGCGCTGATCCTCGGCGACAACATCTTCTACGGCTACGGCCTGGGCGAGCAGCTGCAGCGCTACACCTCCCCCGACGGGGCAGTCGTGTTCGGGCTGTGGGTGCCCGACCCCGAGCGCTACGGGGTGCTGGAGTTCGGCGAGGACGGCTCGGTCGTCGCGGTGCACGAGAAGCCCGCCGACCCGCCGTCGAGCTACATGGTCCCGGGCCTGTACTTCTACGACAGCTCCGTCGTGGAGATCGCCCGCACCATCGAGCCGAGCGCGCGCGGCGAGATCGAGATCACCGCGGTGAACAACCACTACCTGTCGCAGGGGAAGCTGGAGGTCGCCAAGCTGCCCTTCGCGACCGACTGGTTCGACGTCGGCACGTTCGACGCCATGCTCGACGCCCAGAACTGGGTGGCCGGGCAGCAGCGGCGCAAGGGCTTGCTGATCGGCGCCCCGGAGGAGGCCGCCTACCGGGAGGGCTTCATCGACGCCGACCAGCTGCGGCACCTGGCCGAGGCCGAGGCGTTCTCCGGCGACCTGGCCAAGAGCGGGTACGGCGAGCAGCTGCTGCGCTTCCTCGACTTCGAGACCGGCTGACCCCGGGACCGATCGGGCGCCGTCGTGATGTGGTCGAGGCGGCGCCGGGCCATATCGTGGTGTCGATGGGGATGGGTCACGACCACGGCACCACCTCGGCCGCGCACGCGGGCGAGGCACATCGCGGTCGGCTCCTGCTCGCGACGGCGCTCATCGGCGGGTTCTTCGTCGTCGAGCTGGTCGGCGGGTTGCTCACCAACTCCCTGGCGCTGCTGTCGGATGCGGCGCACATGTTCACCGACGTGCTCGGCATGGGCATGGCGCTGGCGGCCATACAGGTGGCCAGCAGGGCGGAGCGGTCGCCCCGCTGGACCTTCGGGTTCTACCGGCTGGAGATCCTGGCCGCGCTGGCCAACGCCGCGCTCCTGTTCGGTGCGGCCGGCTGGATCCTGTGGGAGGCCGTCGGCCGCCTGACCGACCCACCCGAGGTGCTCGGCACGCCGCTGCTGGTGGTGGCCACCATCGGCCTGCTCGTCAACCTGATCGCCTTCGCCATCCTGCGACGGGGTGCCGAGGAGTCCCTCAACATCGAGGGTGCCTACCTCGAGGTCCTGGCCGACACGCTCGGCTCGGTCGGCGTGATCATCGCCGCCGTCGTCGTCAACACGACCGGGTTCACCCTCATCGACCCGATCCTGGCGGTGGGCATCGGCGTCTTCGTCCTTCCGCGCACCTACCGGCTGGGTCGCAAGGCCCTGCGCATCCTCATCCAGGCCGCGCCCGAGGGGATGGACGTCGATGCGCTGGAATCGGCACTGGCTGCCCTCGACGGTGTCGAGCGCGTGCACGACCTGCACGTCTGGACCCTGACCTCGGGCATGGACGTCGTGTCGGTGCACCTGGAGATGTCACCCGGCGCGGACAGCCATGACGTCCTGCATCTGGCCCGTGACCTGCTGGAGCACGACCACGGCATCACCCACGCCACCATCCAGACCGAACCTGCGGCGCACGCGGAGTGCGAGCCGCAGGAGGTGCACTGGTGAGGAGCCACTGACCCAGCCAAGCGGAGCCCTCAGCTCGTCTTTCGGGGACTCAGCGCCTCAGCACTCGATGTCGGACAGCTCCGCGCCGGCGAAGACCTCCTCGCTGGCGTCCTCGGCCGGTGCCTCCGACGCGGAGGGGGTCTCCGACACCGACTCGGTCGGGTCGGGTTCGGGGGCGAAGTCGGCGGGGTCGAAGCCAGAGCCGAGCAGCAGCTGCAGCTCGTCGATGTCCTCTGCGCTGGGGCTGATCATCACGCCGCCGAGCTGCTCGGCCAGCAGCTGGGCGTGGTCCTCCCGTCCCTCGGGGTAGAGGATCTGGGAGTTCGTGAAGCCGTAGTTGGGCGCGTTGCCGACCTCGGCGACGGTGAAGCCCAGGGCCTCCAGCACATCAGCGGTCTCCTGCCCGGTCCCCTCCGGAGCCTCGCCGTTGAGCACGCGCACCGGGACGACGTTGGACGGGCCCAGCTCGATGGCGCCGCCGTCGGTGCCGACGCCCTCGGGCAGCAGGTCACCCTCACGGAAGGCCCGGAACAGCGCATCGGCCTCGTCCTCGAGCAGGCGAACGACGTCTGCCTCACCCCACTTGCTGTTGTAGCCGGGGACGGTCCGGCCGTCGACGGCACCGGAGGAGATGCCGCGCACGGAGTTGAGCAGGTCGATCATCTCGCTGGCGCCGAAGCCCCGGTCGGTCTCCAGGGAGTCCGAGACCGAGCTGACGAGGCTGGTCACCCGCGCCGGGTTGAGGAGCGTGCCGACCGAGGTGGCCTTGTTGACCATCTCGCGGGCGAACCGCTGCTGCCGGGCGATGCGGCCGAAGTCGCTGTCGAGGCGGCGGGCACGCACGAACTGGATGGCGGTGACGCCGTCGAACTCCACGCAGCCCGAGGGGATGTCGAGGCCCGAGTAGCGGTCCTGCAGCGGTTCCTCGATGTAGAACGTGACACCGCCGAGGGCGTCGACGGCCTGCACGAACCCGGCGAAGTTCACGCGGGCGTAGTGGTCGATGTGGATGCGGGTCAGCGCGGTGATCGTGTCGATCAGGCACTGCGCACCACGCCCTTCGCCCTGCTGCTCCCCGATGTAGAAGGCCTGGTTGATCCGCCCCGTCGAGCCGTCGCAGCGCTCGACCAGCAGGTCGCGAGGGAACGACAGCATCGCGGCCGCGTCGGTGTTGGGGTCGATCTGCAGCAGGATGATCGTGTCGGTCAGGTCGGTCCCGGTGTTGTCGGTACCGATGGCCTGCAGCTGCTCCTGCGACAGTCCCTCGCGGCTGTCGGAACCGACGAGGAGGATCGTGGTGCGGTCCTCGAGGTCCTCGATGGAGGGCAGCTCGAGCGGCGCGTCGGCATCGTCACCGGCGGAGAAGCCGCTGGTGCCACCCTCGGTGTTGATGACCAGGTCGAGGTCACCGATGTTCTGCTGTGCGCGCCACAGGATGAAGGCGTAGTAGCCACCCGTGAACACCGCGAACGCCGTGACGACGGAGACCACGAGCATGCCGAAGCGCAGCCAGTCGACCCCTCCGTTGCGCGGCTTGCCGCCGGCGACGGTCGGTCCGAAGACACCGGGCGCGAGGTCGCCCGCACGCTCGGGGGTGGTTGCGGCCACGGCTGGCTTGGCCCTCCAGGGTCATCGGGACGGGGTCGCAGGGATCCGTCGATCGGGAAGCAGGAAACGGTCGGTCGCGGCACGAGGCTGGGAGGCATGGCCAGCGGACACCCGGCGATCGTATCGTCGTCGCCCCGCCGGCACGCGGAACACCCGGCCGATGGGGAACGCCTCGCCGGACCCACGGTCGTCACACAGCAACATGTGGCGCACTGATGCATCCGCTCGTGGACCCCATCGAGCGCGGACGGACGGCGCATCACCACTACCCTCGGCGGCCATGACGATCCACGACGCCCTGACCCGTCACGCCCGTCAGCTGGGCCACTCCCCCGCGGTGGTCTTCCGCGACGCCGACACCGGCGAACGGACCGAGCTGAGCTGGGCGACCCTGCACAACTGGGCGTCCAAGGGCGCCAACCTGTTGCTGGACCACTTCGACGCCGGCCTCGGGGCGCACGTCATGCTCGACATGCCGGCCCACTGGATGGCCCCCGTGCTGTGCCTGGCCACGTGGGCGACGGGCGCCACCGTGGTGGTGGGCGGTGCTGCCGACGTGCATGTCGTGCACGAGGCCGACCACCCCGAGGACGGCGACCTCGTGGTCGGGGTCGGGATGGGTGGACGGCCGATGAGTCCCGTGCCGGCCGACGCGCTGACCGTGGTCGACGTGCTGGGCCAACCCGACGACTTCGTGGACGACCCCGGCGACGAGGGCGCGTGGGCGATCGGCGGGCGGACCCAGGCCACGTTGCTCGCCGAGGGCCTCGACGGCGGCCGCATCCTGCACGCCGCCGACCGGGTCGACGAGGCGATGGTGTTCCTCGTCGCACGGACCCTGCCGGCGGGGACGGCGCTGGTGATCGCCCGCGGGTACGACGAGGCCGGCCTGAAGCGGGTGGCCACGGAGGAGAAGGTGGCGTAACGTCGGTCTCGGCAGACACGTTCGGATGTCGTGCCCCGTCGAGCAGCGCAGGAGGTGAGGACCCCATGGAAGCCATCTGCTTCGCCATGCCCGTCCGTCCCTCCCACTCGACCACGGGCGCCTGACCAGCCGACGCACATCGGCTCCGCACGGGCGCTCGTCACGCCCGAACCTGCTCGAGGAGCACTGCGTTGTCCGAACCTGTCATGCCCGAACCTGTCATTCCCGCCGTCGGTGAGCCCGACCGCACCCCGTCCCTGTCCACCGTCGGGTACGGCGGCCCCTGGCCGGCCCTGCTCGACTCGATCGATCCCGATGCCGCGCACGGCCGGGTGGTCCGCGCCGACCGCGGGGCCGCGACCGTCCTGACCGCCCGGGGCCACGTCCGCGTGACCTGGACCCCGGCGACGGCCCCGCCGGTGACCGGCGACTGGGTCGTCGTCCATCCCGACCCGCACGCGGGCCCCGACCACGGGCTGCTCGCCGGCATCGCCACCCGGTCGACATCCATGACCCGTCCCACCACCCATGGCCAGCGCTCGTCCAACGATGCCGATCAGGTCCTGGCCGCCAACGTCGACCTCGTCGGGGTCGTCGCGGTTGCCAGCGAGGACCCCAACGTCCGTCGGCTGGAGCGCGGCGTGGTCATGGCCTACGAGTCCGGCGCCCAGCCGCTGGTCCTGCTGACCAAGGTCGACCTGGTGGGCCGTCGCGACATCGCCATCGCCAGGGCCCAGCAGGCCGCGGTCGGTGTCGAGGTCCTGCCCGTCTCACCCCTCACCGGTGAAGGGGTCGACGAGCTGCGCGAGCGGCTGGCCCCCGACCGGACGATGGCGCTGCTCGGCGCGTCGGGGGTCGGCAAGTCGACCCTGACCAACGCCCTGGTCGGCGAGGACGTCCTGGTCACCCAGGACGTGCGAGCCGTCGACGGCAAGGGGCGTCACACCACGACCCACCGCGAGCTGGTCGCCCTGCCGGGCGGCGGCGCGGTCCTGGACACCCCCGGCCTGCGCACGCTCGGCCTCGGCGTCGTCGAGGACGGCATGGCCGCGGCGTTTCCCGAGATCGAGGAGCTGTCACCCGGTTGCCGCTTCGGTGACTGCCGCCACGACGCCGAACCCGGCTGCGCGGTCCTGTCCGCGCTCGACGACGGCACGCTGGACCCCGACCGGTTCGAGGGCTGGAAGCGCATCCGGGCGGCGTCGGAGAACGCCGCCCTCCGCGCCGACATCGCCGCCTACCGCCAGGCGACCCGGTCGTGGGGCCGCACGTACCGCGACGCCCAGTCGATCAAGCGCCGCTGACCGCACCCGCCATCGTCCCGTCGCCCGCCCCCGGGCGGGCGACGGGTGGCCACCTACCGCTGGTGGTCCAGCATGTTCTCCAGCAGGGTGTAGCCGGTGTAGGTGACGGCGTAGTTCTGCAGGCCGTAGGGGTGGAAGTAGTCCTCCGTCGGCTCGGGCAGGAGGGCACCGAGGAAGGTGACCGTGCCGTCGCCGAGGTCGGCCTGGCCGTAGATGGTCCGGCCCGTGCCGTTGGTGCCGGCGGTGACGGCGCCCGGGAGGGCGTCCCACGCGGTCCGGTCGACCGTCCAGTTCGGTGCCGCACCGGCGTTGTCGGGGTAGCCGACGGGGATGACGTCCCACGTCTGGGACGCGACCCCGCGGAGGCCCTCGTTGAGGTGGTCCTCGGAGGTCTCGAGGAAGTCGACGTAGCCGACGTTGCGGTTGGTCACGCCGACGTGGCCGGCGTCGATGCCGTCGAGCAGGTCGGCGAGGACCGTGGCGGCCCCGTCGGTGACGACCAGGTTGCCGCCACCCTCGACGAAGGTGCGCAGGGCGCCGACCCAGCCAGCGAGGTCGGTGCCCTCCGGCATGACCTCGTCGGCCAGCACGAGGGAGTCGTAGCTCGACAGGTCGGTCGCACCGGAGAGCACGTCGGGCACCCGGACGGCGTCCAGCGGGTTGTCGGCGAAGCGGTTGAGGTCGGTGAAGAACCGCATGCGCGAGACCGTGTAGTGGGTGAAGGAGAAGTCGGGGTCGACCTCGGGGTCATCGCCCGTGAAGTTGCCTGGGATGGTGTCGTTGCCGGCACCGAACCCGTTGCTGTCGATCGAGGAGGTCGGGGTCGGGTCGAGGACGTAGGCTGCCCGGCCACCGACGGGGAAGGTGTGGGTCAACGGCTCGACGGCCGTCTTGAACATCGCGTAGTTGATGGCCCGCACGGTGTCGACCCACATCTGGTTGACCTCACCCGGGTGGGTCAGGATGTTGGAGAACGGCAGGTTCGACGCGGTCATCTCCGTCGCGAACCCGGTGCCCTCGACGCCGTGGCCGTCCTGGGTGACGGGCGAGTTGTAGTAGTCGATGCCCGACCCCGCAGCGGAGTAGCCGAGGATGTCGTACAGCGTCCCCCACTCGTAGGGCTGCACGGCCCCGCCGGTCGCCTGGTTCAGCGCCTCGATGGAGTCCAGCGCGATTCCCTCGATGTTGTCGGAGATCGAGTCCGCGAAGCGGGCCAGCCGCTCGGACTTGCGGTAGTCGAACTGGCCGACGATCTGCAGACCCGAGGCCGCGACCGGCTTGACGCCCTGGCCGTGGTTGTCGGTGCCCAGGTACCAGCCGCGGTAGTCGGGGTCGTCGCTGTCGTGCTCGAGGTCGGCGAACTCCGCGAGAAGGGCGTCGAGGCCGCGGCCCTCCGGCTGGTCCAGCGTGCCGTTGGAGGCCCGCAGGTAGCCCTGGACCGGGAAGTTGCGGTTCAGGTCACGGCTGCCGTCGTTGGCCCGCGTGAAGTTGACGCCGCCGTCGTCGTGGGTCATGTCACCGTTGATCCACCCGTCGGGGTTCGGGAAGACGAAGTGCACGACGAACTGCGCCAGCGTCTGCTGGATGAACGCCTGGTCGTTGCGCTGGTCGACCATGTCCTCGATGACGCGCGCTGCGCCCTCGCGGCCGGCGTGTTCGTTGCCGTGGATCGACGACATGATCAGCAGGTGGCGCTTGTCGGCCAGCGGGACCGACTCGTCGGTGACCCGGATGTCGTAGACCGGGGCGCCACCACGGCTGGGTTCGGCCAGCTCGGTGATCTCGATCAGCCCGGGGTGCAGCTCGTCGAGGACACCCACACCGCACTCGAAGTCGGCGAACGTGAGGAACGTGGCCGACAGTCGCGGTTCGGGGAAGACCCTGCCGTCGACGGTGACGTCGTCGGGTGTGCACTTCACCGGGGCAAGGCCGGCGACCGAGCCGAGGCCGGGCAGCGCCGAGGCGCTGACGGTGGTGAGGAGGGTCAGGACGGCTACGAGGGCCAGCAGTCGGGATCGCATCGGTGCTCCGGGTCGGCGTGCCCGCCGGCGCGGGCTCTGCCCGGAAGGTTCGACACGACCCCCACGGTTTCCTGCCCGATGTGTGCGATCAGGCGTCGCGGACCGCGGCGATGCGTTCCTTGCGCAGCCGGCGACGCACGCGCGCCTGGGCCTGGCGGCGGAGCGCCTCCTCGCCCTCCACGACGAGGGGTGGCACCTCCACGGGTCGGCCGTCCTCGTCCAGCGCCACGAAGACCAGGTAGGCGCTGGTCGTGTGCCGTCGTTCGCCACCCTCCCACGGCTCGGCGTCGACCCGCACCCCGACCTCGATGGAGGTGCGTCCCACGTCGTTGACGCGGGCACGGACGATCAGCAGGTCACCGACCCCCACGGGCGAGTAGAACGACAGCTCGTCGATGGCGGCGGTGACCGCGAGTCGGCCGCAGTGCCGGGCGGCGGTGGTGCCGGCCGCCTCGTCGACCTCCCGCATGATCACCCCGCCGTGCACGTTGCCGGCCCTGTTCGCGTCGAGCTGGTTCATCGTCCGGACGAACGTGACCTCGCTGTCGCTGACACGCCGTGGGGGCAGGGCGGAGGCGGAGTCGTTCGTGGCCGGGTCGGTCATGCCCGGGACGATACCGCTGGGGAGGCGGCCCCCGACGTGCGACGGCCGCCTCCGATGGAGGCGGCCGTCTCGGAAGGTCGCAGGTGGGTCGGGAGGCGTCAGCGGCGGCTGTAGTACGGCTTGTCGGCGTCGGGGCGCTCCTCGGGCTGCTCGGCCGCGTGCTCGTCGCCGGACGGAGCGGACTCGAAGCGCTCGACCTCGGGCTCGGCTTGGCCGCCGTCCTCGGCCGGCACCTCACCGCGCAGGAAGTTGACGGTCACCCAGAGGTCGTCACCGTGGCGGACCACACCGATCCCGACCTGGTTGTAGGCGCCCATGATGTTGTGCCGGTGGCCGGGCGAGTCCATGAACGCATCGTGCAGGCCCTGGACCATCTGCTCGATCTGCCCGCCGGGCCAGTACATCGTGCCGACGTTCTCGCCCATGGCCTCCCAGTGGCCGCTGTACTGCTGGCTGTAGCTGGGGTTGTGGTACATCCGATCCTCGGCCTGCATGACGTGCGACCAGTCGCGGGCGATGCCCGACAGCTCGGTGTTCATCGTCAGCGGGCCATGACCCTCCGCAGCGCGGGAGGCGTTGATGTGGTCGAGGAACATCGTCTCGGCCTCGGGAACGACCTCGGCGGCCGAGGCAGCGCCGGCGCTCAGGACGAGCAGGGCGGCGACGAGGAGGGCGACGGTACGGAGCTGACGGAACATGCGGCGGAGGCCTTCAGGGAGGGGGCGGCGTCACTGGACGCCATCTGCAATCACCCTGGGTATCGGAACGCTACGAAGAGTCATTGAGTGCTTTCTTCGATCCGTGCGGTTCCGGCCACAGCGACGCCCGGACGGGGTGGTCCCCGGGCCGCGTCACCGTCCCGTCGGCAGGCGCCCGTAGACTCCCGCCGCGTGTCGCCCCGTCCCCTCTCCCGCGCCGTCGCCGCCTTCCTGGCCGGCGTCCGTGCGCTGGTGGGCCTGCTGCGACGTCATGCCCGGTTCCCTGTCCTGACCGAGGTCCTGCAGCACTGGCTGCACGAGCAGCGCACCGTCCGCCAGGGGGTGCTGGCCCTGTCGATCGGCATCGGCATCACGCTCGTGGCCGGTGTCGTGCTCGGCGCGATGGACGCGTTGCTGGAGGAGCTGCCCGGGCTGCTGGTCCTGGCCCCGGCGGCGATCGGCATGCGCGGCGCCATCTTCGGGGCGCTGGGGGCGCGGCTGGGCACCGGCATGCTGACCGGTCAGATGGACGGCTCGTTCGCCCGAACGTCCTTCCTCGGTCGCAACGTCGAGGCCGCAACGGTCCTCAGCGTCATCACGGCCGTGATCCTCGCCGCCGCCGCGCGCCTGGTCGGGGTGATCGGTGGCTTCGAGACCATCTCCTTCACCGACTTCGTCCTCATCTCGATGATCGGCACGATCCTGTCGTCGTTCGCGGTCCTCGCGGTCGTGATCGTGCTGGCGCGAACGGCCCAGCGCCAGGAATGGGACATGGACGCGATCGGCACGCCCATCGTGGCGGCGTCGGCGGACATCTCGACCCTTCCCGCCCTCGTCGTCGGCACCTTCGCCGTCGGCAACGAGACCGCGAGCGGCATCATCGGCTGGGCGTTCGTCGTCCTCGCCGTCACCATCGGGGTGCTCGGCCTGCGGACCGCGTCGAGCAGCGTTCGCCGGATCGTCCGGGAGAGCCTGCCGATCCTGCTCTACACCGCTGCAATGGGCATCCTCGCCGGCACCGTGCTGGAGTCCCGCAAGGCCGACCTGCTGTCGAGCGTGGCGCTGCTCGTGGCGGTCCCGCCGTTCATCTCCAGCTCCGGTGCGATCGGCGGGATCCTGTCCGCTCGGCTGTCGAGCCAGCTGCACCTGGGCCTGCTCGAGCCGACGTCGGTGCCCCGGCGACCGGCATGGCTGGAGGGCAGCCTCACCGTCCTGTTCGGGCTCGTCGGGTACTTCGCCGTCGGGCTGCTGACGGCCATCGCCGCGGGCCTGCTGGGGTACGGCGGGCCGGGGTTGCTGCCGCTGCTCGGCGTCACGATGACGGCCGGCGTCCTCGCCCTGTTCATGATCTTCGCGGTCGGCTACTACGCCGCGACCGCGTCCTTCCGGTTCGGGCTCGACCCGGACAACGTGGGGATCCCGCTGGTGACCTCCACCATGGATTTCGTTGGCATCCTGTGCCTGACTGTTGGGATAGTGGTGATCCTGTAGATGCGCCGAACCGTGAAAGAGCTGCTGACCGCGGGCAAGGACGCGACCGAGCTGATGCTCGACCTTGCGTTCGCCTCGGTCTTCCTCGACGAGGAGAAGCTTGCCCGCGAGGTGCTCCGCCTGGAGGACCTCATGGGCGAGGCCGTGCGCGAGCTGCGCATCATGTGCATGCTCGCCAGCCGCTCCCCCGAGGACGCCCAGCAGCTGGCCGGCGTGCTGGCGCTGGTCAACTCGATGGAGGCCATCGCCGACGCCGCCGAGGACGTCGCCCGCGTCCAGCTGCGCAACCTGGGGGTGCCAGCCGCCCTGCGCGATGACCTGCGCTACGCCGACGAGGTGACCGCACGCGTCAAGATCCGCAAGGGGTCGGAGATGATCGGCGCGTCGCTGCGCGACCTCGCCCTGCCGGCACGGACGGGGATGTGGGTCATCGCGATCCGCCGCGAGGTCGAGTACGAGCACGGCCCGCACGCCGACATGCGCCTGCTCAAGGGCGACGTGTTGTTCATGGAGGGCCCCGCCGAGGGGGTCGACCTCGTACGCGAGCTCGCAGGCGGCAACCCGCTCGGACTGCACCAGCCGGCCTCCGGCGGTCGCCTGACCGACCTCGACCGTGCCGTGGACATCCTGGTGGAGATGAAGAACGCCGCCGAGGCGGCCGTTGGCCTGGCGTACTCCGCGGTCCTGTTCGACGACACCGGGCTGGCCAGCGAGGTGTCGGGGATCGAGGACCGCTGCGACGCGCTGTACCACGAGCTCCAGCACTGGGTCCTCCGCGCGGCCCGCGAGCTGACCGACGACGACGAGCTGGACGACCTGCGTGCGCTGCTGCAGATCGGCCTGTCCTCGGAGGCCATCGCCGACGCCGCCCAGGAGATGACCCGGCTGGCGGAGTCCCCTGACGAGACCCACCCCGTGATCCGTGCCGCCCTGAGCGACACCGAGGAGCGGGTCAACGACGCCGTCGTGCACGAGGGCTCACCGATGGTCGGGCGGACCCTCCGCGACCTGAAGCTGCGGACCGCCACGGGGGCCGATGTCCTGGCCCTGCAACGTCAGGGGCGGTGGATCAACAAGCCTCGGTCCAGCCGCGCGCTGGAGACCGGCGACCGGCTGGTCGTGCTGGGACCCGAGGAGGGTCTGGCGCAGCTCCGTGGCTGGGCGGGGGACCCGCGGCCCCTCGACGAGGACCTCGAGCCCGCGTCACATCGTTCGCGTCGGTGACCGAGTCGACGACAACCTGACCACGAATCACCCTGCGTGACGGTCCGTGTGACCCAAGTGTGCGCTCGGTTGGAGGATCGGCGGTCGGATCGGCGAACATGATCGGTAGCACGGCGTCCCGTCCGATCGACGGTCGATGCCACCTCCGACCCACGGGCTACCTGCCCGGTCGATTTCAAGAGGCCGACCGTGGCACCCAAGCGGTCGGCCTCTTTCGTTCCCGGACGGGCACACGTCCCGGGCGATGCAGGCCACTCGAGGGTCCCCGACGGGCTACCGTGTGCGGTCGCGCAGCTACCCACGATGTCGACCGAACAGCCCCCGCCCCCACCCGACGAGCCGCTCGTGCCCCCGCGCGAGGCGGCCAGCCGTGCCCTGTCGCTCGTGCAGCTCGGGCGGGCTGCCGACGCGGTCACCCTCGTCGAGCAGGGGCTCGTGGCCCCGGGGGTGCGTCTGGAGGACAAGCCTCCCCTGCGGTACGCCGCCGCGGTCTCCCACCACGCCCTGGGCAACCACGAGCAGCAGATCCTGGCGGCCGATGCGTGCCTTGCGGCAGGCCGACGGTTGGAGCAGCCGGGCTGGATGGCCAACGCTCGATGCCTGCGCGCGATGGCGGAGATCAGGACCGACCGCGTGGACGCGGCGCTCCGCGATCTCGCCCGGGCCGAGTACGACTTGGCACGGACCGACGATCCCGGGCTCGCGAGCTGGGCCCACAACGGGCTCGGATACTGCTACCTCGAGCTGCGGCTGTACGAGCTGGCCATCCCGCACCTGGAGGACGCCACCCCCATCGACAACCCGGTCGAGGCCCCGGCCGCATCGGTCATCCACTACGTCAACCTGGCCGAGGTCCATCAGCGGTGGGCCGACGAGATCGAACGTGCGGCACCCGAGGAAGCCGACGGCGAGGACGTGCGGCGCAACCGCGACACCAGCAACGCCTACGCTCGTCGGGCGGTCGAGGAGGCCCGCAGGCTGGAGAACCCCCACCTCGTCGCCATGGCGAGGTCCCTCGAGCTCGTCACCCGCCCGCCGGCGCTGGCGGATGCGTCGGTCGAGGAGCTCCGCTCGGTCTGGGAGGACCCCGACCACACCGAGCACACCGGTGGCCGGCCGACCGTGGGGAGCGCCCTGGCACGAGCGCTGTGGCGGACGGGCCGTCGTGAGGAGGCCCTCGAGGTCGCCCAGGAAGCCGCGAGGTTGTCCGAGGACGCCGCCGACTGGCAGATCACCGCCAACGCCCGATGGCTGCTCACCGAGATGGCCCACGAAGCCGGCATCGAGGGTGCCGCCGCCGGCCGGGCGTACGGCCTGACCCTGTCACGGGTGCTCTGGCGCCAGCGCCTCGCGACGCTGCACGGGGCCCTGTCCGCCCGCGAGGTGGAGTCGCTGCAGCACGAGATGAGCCGTGCCCAGCAGGCGGCCACCTCCGACCCGCTGACCGGCGTGGCCAACCGCCGGGCGCTGGAGACGGTGCTGGGCCGGGTCGGGAGCGGGCCGCAGGACGGACCGACCAGCCTGCTCCTCGTGGACCTCGACGGGTTCAAGCGGGTCAACGACGAGCACGGCCACCAGGTCGGTGACGAGGTGCTGCGGGCGGTGGCCACGGCCATCAGCGAGACGGCACGACGCGAGGACCTGGTCGTGCGCTTCGGCGGCGACGAGTTCGTGATCGTCGCCACCCACACCGACGCCACCGCCGCCGCGACGCTGGCCGAGCGAGTTCGGCTGGCGGTCTCCAGCGTGCGGGTCCCCGTGGCAGGCGACGACGGCCCGTTCGTCGGGGTCACCGCCAGCGTCGGCACCCGCACGACCGGGCCCGACCTCGCGGTCGAGGACCTGGTGGCCGCCGCCGACCGCGCGATGTACGCCGTCAAGCAGACGCGCGAAGGGTCCTAGCCCCGCGGCAGGCCCTGCTGACCCAAGGGGGCTCCGCCCCCTTTCGAACCCCCGCCGCGGCGCCTCCGGACCTCACGAGGGCTCGTTCCTCGCCAGCTCCTGTCCTCAGCCCCGGGGCAGACCCAGGGCCCGGGCGATCAGCATGCGCTGGACCTCGCTGGTGCCCTCGCCGATCTCCAGGATCTTGGCGTCCTGGTAGAAGCGGCCGACGGGATACTCGGTCGTGAAGCCGTAGCCGCCGAAGATCTGGCAGGCCTCGCGGGCCGCGGTGACCGCGTACTCCGTGGACATCAGCTTGGCGATCGACGCCTGCTTCTTGAAGGGCTTGCCCTCCTGGAGCAGCCAGGCGGCGTAGTAGTACTGGTTCCGTGCCACCTCGGCCATGGCCTCGAGGTCGGCGATCTTGAACGCCACCGCCTGGTAGCTGCCGATGGGCTTGCCGAACGCCTCGCGTTCGTGGGCGTATCGGACGCACTCGTCGACGCATCCCTGGATCAGCCCGACCGCCAGCGCGGAGATGGCGATGCGACCCTCGTCGAGGATGTTGAGGAAGTTGGCGAATCCACGGCCGGTCTCGCCGAGCTGGTTCTCCGCCGGGATCCGGACGTCCTCGAAGTACAGGTCCCGGGTGTCGGAGGCGTGCCAGCCGACCTTCCGGTAGCCGTTGCCGATCGTGTAGCCGGGCGTCCCCGTCGGGACGACGAAGTTGGTGACCTCGCGCGGGTCGTCGTTGGTGACCGCGGTGATGGTCACGAACTCCGAGATGTCGGTACCGGCGTTGGTGATGAACTGCTTCGAGCCGTTGATGACCCAGTGGTCACCGTCGCGGCGCGCGGTGGTGCGCAGCCCGCCGGCGTCGGAGCCACCGCCCGGCTCGGTCAGCCCGAACCCGGCCAGCTTCTTGCCCTCGGCCAGCTGGGGCAGGAGGTCCTTGCGCTGCTGCTCGTTGCCGAACTTGTAGATCGGCTGGGCGCCGAGGCCCACTCCGGCCTCCAGGGTGATGCCGACGGACTGGTCGACACGACCGAGCTCCTCGATCGCGATGCACAGCGACAGGTAGTCCCCACCCGAGCCGCCGTACTCCTCGGGGAACGGCAGGCCGAACAACCCCATGTCACCCATCTGGCGGACCAGGTCGGTGGGGAACTCGCCCTTGGCGTTCATCTCCTCCGCACGTGGGGCGACCTCGTTGACCGCGAATGCGCGGACGAGGTCCTTGAGGTCCTGCTGCTCGTCGGTGAGCTCGAAAGAGATTGCCATGGCTCGGGGGCTCCAGTCGGTCCGTGGGGCAGGGGCGCAGTGTACGGCCCGTCCGTGCCCTGCTGGGGCCGAGGGCGCTGCCCGGTTAGCCTGCGGACGATGTCGCTTCCCCAGCCGCCCGACGGCCCTCGGTGGTCCGGGCCGCCACCGGCCGGTCCGCCACCCACCGGTCCGCCACCCATCGGGTACCCGCCGGCCGGTCAACCGCCCGTCGGACCTCCCACCGGGCCGCCGCCCGGCACCCCGCCCTGGCCGACCCCAGCCGCACCGTCCCCGCCGTCGGGCGGCGTGCCGCGGTGGCTGTGGGTCTACGGTGCGGTCGTCGCCATCGCCCTGATCAGCCTCGGCGGCTGGCTGCTGCTGGAGCTCCGAGACCCCTCGGGGCCGAGCGTCCCCGCCACCGCGGACCTGTCCGCCGCCGGCTGCACGGCCGACACGACCCAGCCCGACCTGGGCGGCGGCCACCTCGGCCCCGAGGAGATGGTCAACAGCGCGCCGTCGTTGATCTACCCCGACCAGCCCCCGTCGTCGGGTCCCCACATCGGCCAGGTCGTCAGGTCCGGGGTCTTCGACGTCGTCGTCGACCCCCGCATCACCACCCACAACCTCGAGCACGGCTACGTCGTGATCTGGTACGACGTCGACACCTCCGCCGAGGACCTGGCCGCGCTCCGTGCCTGGGCAGAGGCCGGGCTCGCGGGCGACTACCCCAAGCTCGTGGTGGCCGAGTACCCGATCCGCCTCCCGGATGACGCCGACGTCGTGCTGACGGCGTGGTTCCAGCGGCAGGCCTGCGAGGGGTTCGACACCGCCGCGGCCGATGCGTTCCTGCGCGCACACTACGACACGTTCGGCGAGGCCCCCGAACGAGGGCTGCCGCCGCATGTGTCCAGCGGCAACGGCGTGCTGGACCCCGAGGGGCAGGACCTCGTGCTGCCGCCGCTCGACGACGTCAACTGACGGGACCGGGCCCCGCTGCCCCGGTGACGCCTACCGGCGGTCGGCGATCCGCATCGCCATGCCGACGACGGCAAGGACGAGGACCGCGCCGACGATCCACTTGAGGATGCCGACGATGGTCGTGATGACCAGGTAGCCGAGGAACAACACAACGGCCAGGAACAGCAGGCCGCCGCCCATGCCTGCACCTCGGGGTTCGCTCATGCCGCCAAGCGTAGTTGACGGCGCCGACGCGATCACGACGGCGTCGGCCCGCAGAAAGGCGCCTCCGCCGGGGGACGGAGGCGCCTGAAGGGTTCGCGAGGCCGTCGGTCACGGGGGAACCACGCCGACGGCAGAGCCCTCTGGAAGGTGCGACGACGGGGCAGTCCTCCCTGTCGCTGCGTGATCGACTCTACCCCAGCGTGAGACGAACAGAAAGCATTTCATCCACAGCTACTGTCGGTGTCGACGACACCACGATCAGCCGGCGAGCGCGCGCACCACACGGGACGGGGACGGCCGACCGAGGTGACCCGCCATCCAGGTGCTGGTGTCCACCAGCGCCGCCAGGTCCACCCCGGTGTGCACGCCCAACCCGTCGAGCATCCACACGAGGTCCTCGGTGGCCAGGTTCCCCGTGGCCGACTCGGCGTATGGACAGCCGCCGAGCCCGCCGGTCGAGGCATCGACCACGGTGACGCCCTCCTCCAGCGCCACCACCGTGTTGGCCAGCGCCTGCCCGTAGGTGTCGTGGAAGTGCACGGCGATGCGGTCCATGCCGATCCCGGCGTCGGCGAACGCCCGCAGGACCGCGCGCACGTGACCGGCGGTGCCCACGCCGATGGTGTCGCCGAGGGACAGCTGGTGGCAGCCGAGGTCCAGCAGGCGGCGACCGACGGTGACGACCTGCGCCGGGTCGACGTCGCCCTCCCACTGGTCACCGAACACCATGGAGAGGTAGCCGCGCACGCGCATCCCCTCCCCCAGCGCTCGGGACACGACGGGCTCGAACATGTCGAACTGGGAGTCGAGGCCGCGGTTGAGGTTCTTCCGGGCGAACGCCTCGGTGGCGCTGGCGAAGACGGCGATGTCGGTCACGCCGCACTCGACGGCGCGGTCCAGGCCACGCTCGTTGGGGACCAGCACGGGGAAGGTGACCCCGTCGGCCGGGCTGATCCCGGCGAGGACCTCGGCGGCGTCGGCAAGCTGCGGCACCCACTTGGGGTGCACGAACGAGGTGGCTTCGACGATCGTGTGGCCGGCCGCGACCAAGCGGTCGATGAACGCGGTTTTGACCGCCGCCGGGACGACCGTCGCCTCGTTCTGCAGGCCGTCGCGTGGACCCACCTCCCAGATCGTGACGCGCTCGGGCAGGTCGCCGGTCGGGTCAGGCAGGACCTGTGGCCGCCTCACGGGGACGCCTCGTCGCCGGCTGGGGCCGCGGGACCGTCCTCGGCAGGCTCGACGCGCACGAGGGGGTCCTCCATGCCGACCTGGCTGCCTGCCTGCACGTGGACCTCGGCCACGACGCCGTCGAACGGGGCGACCAGCGGATGCTCCATCTTCATGGCCTCGACCACGACGAGGGTCTGCCCGGCCGTGACCTCCTGGCCGACGGCGGCGCTGACCGCCGCGACGGAACCGGGCATCGGTGCGACCAGCGTGCCGCTTGCGCCGCCGGGACCGGCACCCCGGTTGGCGGCCAGCAGGTCCTCCTCGCTGATCAGCCAGGCGCGGCCGTCGGCACCGATCCACGCGCGGTCCTCGGCCAGGTCGACGGTCCACGTCCAGCGACCGCTGGGCAGGTCCACCCGCAGCCGGTCGCCGACCAGCGACACCGCCGCCGGCCACACGTCCCCGTCGCCGACCACGACCTCGGGGCCGTCCCGGCTGATCCGCACCCTGACCTCGACCGCCTCGGTCCCGGGCGCGCGCAGGCGCCAGCGGGTCCAGCCGGGCTCCCCGAGCCGCCAGCCACCCGGCAGGTCGAACGGGTCGACGACGCCGGGCAGGCCGCTCTCGCGAACGGCGATCGTGGCCAGGCCCACGGCGGCATAGACCTCGTCGGGCACCTCCGCGTCGGTCAGGGCGTCGCCGCGGTCGGCGATCAGCCCGGTGTGCATGTCGCCGGAGCGGACGTCGTCGTCGGCCAGCAGGGCGCGCAGGAAGGCGATGTTGGAGGGGAAGCCGAACAGGGTCGTGTCGGCAAGGCCCCGGTCCAGTCGGGCCAGCGCCTCGGCGCGGTCCTCACCGACGGCGATGACCTTGGCGACCATCGGGTCGTAGTCGGAGGTGACCACCGCGCCACGCCCGACACCGGTGTCGACGCGGATGTCGTCGGGCGTGTCGAACCGCACGACCCGACCCCCGGTCGGCAGGAAGCCCGACGAGGGGTCCTCGGCGTAGACGCGGGCCTCGACGGCGTGGCCGTGGGGCACCAGGTCGTCCTGGTCGAACGACAAGGCCTCGCCGGCGGCGATGCGGACCTGCTCGGCGACGAGGTCCAGGCCGTAGACCTCCTCGGTGACGGGGTGCTCGACCTGCAGGCGGGTGTTCATCTCCAGGAAGAAGAACTCCTCGGCGGCCGCGTCGGTGATGAACTCCACGGTGCCAGCGCCGACGTAGCCGACTCGTTCGGCGATCGCGACGGCGGCCTCGCCCATGGCCCGGCGGGTCTCGGGGGTCAGCGCCGGGGACGGGCACTCCTCGATGACCTTCTGGTGGCGGCGCTGCAGCGAGCACTCGCGTTCCCCCACCCACAGGGTCCGACCGTGCGTGTCGGCGAGGACCTGGATCTCGATGTGCCGCGGGCGTTCGACGAACCGCTCCAGCATCAGGGTGTCGTCACCGAAGCCGCCCTTGGCCTCGCGGCGGGCGGCGGTGATGGCCTCCTGCAGGCCGGCGGGGTCGCGGACGACCCGCATGCCCTTGCCGCCCCCACCGGCGGAGGCCTTGACCATCAGGGGGTAGCCGACGCCCTCGGACTCGGCGATGAGCTCCTCGTCGGACATGCCGGGCCGGTGCACGCCGGGCACGACGGGGGCACCCGCCTCGATCGCCAGGTCCTTGGCGCTGATCTTGTCGCCCATCGCCTCGATGGCACCGAGCGGTGGGCCGATGAAGGTGATGCCGGCCTCGTCGAGCGCACGGGCGAACCCGGCGTTCTCCGACAGGAATCCGTAGCCGGGGTGGACGGCCTGGGCGCCGGTGCGGCGGGCCGCCTCGACGATCAGCTCGGGGCGCAGGTAGGACTCGCTGGCGGCAGCGGGGCCCAGCCGGACGGCGACGTCGGCCATGCGGGTGTGCAGCGCCTCGGCGTCGGCGTCGGAGTAGACGGCCACGGCACGGATGCCCATGGCATGCAGGCTGCGGATGACGCGAACGGCGATCTCGCCACGGTTGGCGACCAGGACGGTGTGGAACACGGCTGCTACTTCTCCTCTGACTGCGGTACCCAGCTGGCCGGACGCTTCTCGAAGAAGGCGGCGATGCCCTCCTGCCCCTCCTCGGAGACCCGCAGCTCGGCGATGATGCCGGGGGTGCGGTCCGTGGCGACGTCGAGGTCGTCAAGCGCCAGGTCGGGCAGGGTCTTGGCGACGGCAGCGGCCCGAGGACCGGCCTTCAGGCACCGGCGGACGGTCTCGGCCACGGCGACGTCCAGGGCGTCGACGTCGTCGACGAGCTGGTGGACCAGGCCGATGCGGTGGGCGTGCTCGGCGTCGAACAGCTCGCCGGTGACGAACAGGGCGCGGGCCTGGGAGACACCGATCTTGCGGACCACGTAGGGCGAGATCACGGCGGGAGCCAGCCCGAGGACGGCCTCGGTCAGCCCCAGCTTCGCCCCGCGGACGGCCACGACGATGTCGCAAACGGCGGTCAGGCCGGTCCCCCCGGCGATGGCGTGCCCGTTGACGCGGCCGATCAGCGGCTTGGGCAGGTCCCACAGGCTGCGGAGCATCCCGTTCATGCGACGGGAGTCGGCGACGTTCTCCTCGCGGGACCAGTCGCGCATGGACCCCATCCAGTTGAGGTCGGCCCCGGCGGAGAACACCGGCCCGCCGCCGGTGAGGACCACGACCCGGACGTCGTCATCGGCGGCAAGGGCCGCAGCGACCGACGACAGCTCCCCGATGAGGGTGTCGTTGAACGCGTTGCGGACCTCGGGTCGGTCCATCGTGATCGTGGCGACGCCGCGGTCGTCGACCTCGACCCGCAGTGTCTCGTGGCTCTGCTGCATGGTCATGGTGGCGGATGGTAGACCGCGACGGGCCGTCTGCTGGTGGGGGCGTAGGATCACGCCGATGGCCGATCTCCTGCTCGTCGTCGTGACGGCGGTGCTGAGCGCCGCGCTGACCGGCGCGGTGCTGTACTGGCTGTGGTCGCGTCGGGTCATGCCGGTGCTGGAGGATCGTGCGCGCACGGTGGCGGAGGAGGTGACCGCCGACGCCGTCGTCCGGCTGCGGGAGGAGGCGCTGCGGACCGGCGACGACCTGGCCCCGAAGTTCCGCCAGGCCATGCGCGACGGCATCCAGGACGCCGTGTTCGCCCCGCCGACGGAACGCATCGGCCAGACCGCCCGCGGCGTCACCAACGCCGGCGTGAACGTGATGGACGCCGCCTTCCGCCGCCTGTTCGGCAGCCCCGCCGACCCGTCACCGCGGCCCGAACGGACGGACCGGACGGACCGACCCGACCGCTGACCCCGCCCGTCGCGGGCGGGCCCGGCTACATGCGGAACACGCCGTAGGACGGGTCCTCGACCGGGGCGTTGGCGCAGGCGGACAGGGCCAGGCCCAGCACCATGCGGGTGTCGGCCGGATCGATGACCCCGTCGTCCCACAGGCGGGCGGTGGAGTAGTACGGGTGGCCCTGGGTCTCGTACTGGTCCAGCAGGGGCTGCTTGAAGGCCGCTTCGTCCTCGGCGCTCCACTCCTCGCCCTTGGCCTCGGCCCGGTCGCGACGGATCGTCGCCAGCACCGTGGCGGCCTGCTCGCCGCCCATGACGGAGATGCGGGCGTTGGGCCACATCCACAGGAATCGGGGCGAGTACGCGCGGCCGGACATGCCGTAGTTGCCGGCCCCGAACGATCCGCCCACCACGACGGTCAGCTTGGGCACCGACGCCGTCGAGACGGCCGTGACCATCTTCGCCCCGTCCTTGGCGATGCCACCGGCCTCGTAGTCCTTGCCGACCATGAAGCCGGAGATGTTCTGCAGGAACACCAGCGGGGTCTTGCGGCGGTCGCACAGCTCGATGAAATGGGCACCCTTCAGCGCCGACTCGCGGAAGAGGATCCCGTTGTTGGCGACGATGCCGACGGGGTGGCCGTGGATCCGTGCGAAGCCGGTGACCAGGGTGGTGCCGTACAGCTGCTTGAACTCCTGGAAGCCCGACCCATCGACGATGCGGGCGATGACCTCGCGCACGTCGTAGGGGGTCTTGGTGTCCGGCGGCACGACGCCGTACAGCTGGGACGGATCGACCTTGGGTTCGACGGACGCCTCGCGGGTCCACGGGGCCTGTGCCTTCGGCCCGAACGATGCGACGATCCGACGGACGATCTGCAGGGCGTGCGCGTCGTCGTCGGCGAGGTGGTCGGTCACCCCGGAGGTACGGCTGTGCAGGTCGCCACCACCGAGCTCCTCGGCGGTCACGACCTCACCGGTGGCGGCCTTCACGAGCGGCGGACCGCCCAGGAAGATCGTGCCCTGCTCGCGGACGATCACCGTTTCGTCCGACATCGCCGGGACGTAGGCGCCACCCGCGGTGCACGAGCCCATGACGGCCGCGATCTGCGGGATACCGCGCTTGGACAGGTTGGCCTGGTTGTAGAAGATCCGGCCGAAGTGCTCGCGGTCGGGGAAGACCTCGTCCTGCTTGGGCAGGAAGGCCCCGCCGGAGTCCACGAGGTAGATGCACGGCAGGTGATTCTCCAGCGCCACCTCCTGGGCGCGCAGGTGCTTCTTGACCGTCATCGGGTAGTAGGTGCCGCCCTTGACGGTGGCGTCGTTGGCGACGATGACGCACTCGCGGCCGCTGACCCTGCCGACCCCGGTGATGATCCCGGCCGAGGGGGCATCACCGTCGTACAGCCCGTGCGCCGCCATCGGCGAGAGCTCCAGGAAGGGGGAGAGGGGGTCCAGCAACGCGTCGACCCGGTCGCGCGGCAGCAGCTTGCCGCGGTCGGTGTGCCGCGCCCGAGCCCGTTCGCCGCCACCACCGCGGACGTTGCGCAGCTGGTCGCGCAGGTCGTCGACCAGGCCGGTGTTGGCCTGGGTCCAGGAGGCGAACTGGTCGCTGGTCGGGTCGGCGCCGGTGCCGAGGGCGGGGTAGGCGGTCACTTCGTCGTGTCCTTGTCGTCGGCTCGGACGGCCCAGGTCTGCGTGCACGTCCCACATCCCAGCACCGTGACCTCGTCGCTGACGTCCTCGGTGACCCGGGTCGTGTCGGCGCCGCAGGCGGGGCAGGGGGGCAGGGGTTCGTCGATGGCCGCCATGATGCGACGGAGGCTACCGGCCCCGCGCGCGTCGGACCCGGTCAGGGGCCACGGACGCCACGAGGTGGCACGCTGGTGGGCAGCCGTGCCCTGCCCCTCGACCGCTCGCCCTGCCACGGGCCACACCCTGCGACGCTCCCCGAGCGGATCGCTGCGCGCCCTGGCGTTCGTCGTGGCGCTGGCGCTGTCGGCTGGTGCCTGCACCACCGGGCCCCCGGTGACCGCCAACGGCGACGCGCTGGCGAAGGCCACCCCGACCCCGACGCCCACCGTCGCGGTCCCCACCGCGCCGCCTGAACCCCAGCCGCTGCCGCAGGGCCCCCCGTTGGAGGTCCGCGTCGACGGCGTGCAGCTGGCGTCCACCAGCAGCGACGGCATCTTCGGCGCCGCCCCCGCCGCCGTCGATCCGGCCGTCGCCGGGCAGTGGGTGACCGCGGCCAGCGACCGGCTGCGCGACTTCGTCAACGCCATGTGGGTCAGCACCGACACCATGCTCACCGACGCCGCCGTCGCCACGCTGCTGGACCCCGCGTCGTTGCCGCCGGAGGCCCGTCAGGGCCTCGGTGTGCTGGACCGACCCGACGTCCTGGGCATCACCGACGTGGCCGCGGCCACGACGGCGCAGGTGCAGATGGACACCACACGGCTGGGCACCGTCACGCTCTTCTGGTCCACCTCGGCGACGCTCGTGCTGACGGGCGTGAGCGGTCCGGTCACCCAGACCGGGGTGGCCTCGTTCGTCGAGCGTGGCGCCGGTCCCGAGCTGGTTGCGCTGGAGGCCGACACGACGTTCGGCGGCGACCTGCAGGCGGTCCTGTCGTGAGCCGGGTGCGGCGCCTCGTCGCCGGCGCCCTGCCGCTGGTCGTGATCGCCGTCCTGGCGGGCACCGTCGGTGCGTTCGCCCTGGACGGGCTGACCCGCTCGATGACGTTCGGGGCCGGTTACGGCGACGACGACCTGCTGGTCGTCCTCGCCATCGGCAGCGACGAGGGCCCGCCCCATCGGCCCGGCAACCCCCTGACCGCCCGCGCGGACGGCATCCACCTGCTGGTCGTCGACACCCGGACCACCCGGATGACGGTGGTGGACATCCCCCGTGACTCCGCGATCGGCGGCAGCAAGGTCAACGCCCACCTGGCGTTCGGGGGCCCCGAGCGGCTGGAGGCGCAGCTCGAGGCATGGAGCGGACTGCCGATCGACTTCTGGGCCCTGGGATCGTTCTGGTCGCTGGAGCAGGTGGCGACCGGGCTGGGCGGCCTGGAGCTCGACGTCCAGCAGCCCATGCACGACCCGTTCAGCGGGACCAACCTCGAGCCCGGCTTCCAGCGGGTCGACCCCGGTCAGGTGCTGGCGTTCGCACGGGACCGCAAGAGCCTGTCCAACGGCGACATCGGCCGCAGCCACAACCAGGGCCGGATGATCATCTCGGCCCTGCAGCAGATGCGCGTCCAGTCCGGCGGCGAGCTGACCAACGTCCTGGGGATGGTGGAGCTGTTCGAACGCAGCGCCGTGCACAACATCCCGCCGTCGGAGGTGCTGCCGCTCGCGCTGCTGGCCCTGCGGATCCCGCCCGAGCACATCGAGCAGGTCACGATCTCGGGCCCGTTCGGCACCATCGGCGGCGGGTCGGTCATCCGCCCGCAGCCGGGTGACCTGTTCCCACGCCTGATGGCCGGCCAGGTCGGCCCGGCCCAGTAGCCATGCGGCGGGGTCAGCCGGCCGGGCGCAGGTGCTCCACGTCGCCGGCGGACACCACGACCTCGGTCCCGTCCTCCCGGCGGACGCGCAGGTGGCCCTCGTGGGTCAGCCCGACGGCGCGACCGGTCACCGGCGACGGGCCGTGGACGACGACGTCGGTACCGAGGGTTGCGCAGCGGGTGACGTAGGCCGGCACGACCGCCTCGGGGTCCGTCTCGGCGAGGTCGACCCACCGTCCGAGCGCCTCGAGCAGCTCCACCAGCACCGCGGCCCGGTCGACATCACCGTCGACGGCCTCCGCGAGGCTGGTCGCCCGCAGGTCGGCAGGACGGTCCACCCCGCGCCAGTCGACGTTGACCCCCATGCCGACGACGACCGCATCCCCCAGGGCCTCGACGAGGACCCCCGAGGTCTTCGTGCCGTCCAGCAGCAGGTCGTTGGGCCACTTCAACCCGATCCGCTCGGCGCCGACCACCGACGCCGCCGCGTCGTGGACGGCGAGGCCGGCGACGAGCGGCAGCAGCGGCCACCGACTGGTGGGCAGTGACGGCCGCAGCAGGACCGACAGCGCCAGGCCCCGGCCCGGGGACTCCGACCAGGACCGTCCGCGCCGACCGCGCCCGGCGGTCTGCAGGTCGGTCCCGATGACCAGGCCTGCGGGTTCGCCAGCCGTTGCGGCAGCGCTGAGATCGGCGTTGGTGGACCCGGTCCGGTCGCGCCACTCGAGGCGACGCACGACCCCGTGTCCAACAACCCGCTCGACGGCCCACTGCGGAGGAAAGCTCATGGGCGCATCCTACGGACACCACCCCGGACGGTGCCGCCGGGGCCCGGGCCACGTGCCACCACGAGATGGCACGTCGTGCGTACCCTTGGGCGCATGCGGATGCGGATCGACGAGCTCGCCGCGCGGACGGGTGTGACGTCGCGCAACATCCGCGCGTACCGGGAGAAGGGCCTGCTGCCCGCCCCCGAGCTGGAGGGACGAACCGGCTTCTACACCGACGAGCACCTGCAGCGGCTGGACATCATCACCTACCTGCAGGACCGTGGCTTCTCGCTGGAGGCCATCCGCAAGACCCTCGACGCCTGGTCGGCCGGTGGGGACTTCAGCCACCTGCTGACGCTCAAGCAGATCCTCAACTCCCCCTTCCAGACCGAGGAACCGGAGATCGTCTCGGTCCCCGAGCTGCTGGTGCGGTTCCCCGAGGCGATGCACGACGCGACCCTGCTGACCCGGGCCATCCGGTTGCGGCTGGTCGAGCCGGGACCGTCCAACAAGCTGCGGGTTCCCTCGCCGCTGCTCCTCCAGGCCGGCGTGGAGCTGACGCGCATCGGCGTGCCGCTCGCCGAGGTGCTCGACCTGTTCGAGCGGGTCCGCGTCGACCTGTCGGGTGTGGCCGACGCCTTCGTGGGGATCGCCGAACGCTTCCTGGTGCGCCCCGTCGAGCTGGGAACCGACGGGGCGCCATCGCCGTCGGACGCCATCGGCGCGCTCGAGAAGCTGCGGCCCCTGGCGCTGGAGGCCGTCAAGCCCATCCTGATCCGCGAGCTGGTCACCGCCGTCGAGGACGCCGTCGCCCGCCTCGCGGCGGCGGTGGAGCAGCAGGACTGACTGCCCACACCACCGCCTGCGGCCCTCCCTACGCGCCGCCTGC